>JAGHJJ010000099.1 GCA_017886705.1 Bacilli bacterium
AGTAAAATAACAGTAACTAGCACCCCGGATAAAAATAAAATTAAATCGAAAGGTCGAAATAATCCAAGGATTAATTGACCTCTCTTTGTATTAGCAGGTATTAAATAATTCACTATATATCACACTCTCTTTCATTCTATGGTCTAGGAGGAGGTCCACCAGCACGAGGTGTTCCAATCGTAACGTCAGGATTTTCATGATAAGCATTGGTATCGGTAGAACTATATTTATCAGGACTCCAACGATTATCACTACGACGGCTTCCACTCTTATCCCAATCCTCAGGACTTCCAGTAATACGATCATGCAATGTTTGGTGAGCAGAATAACGGCCACTAGCAGCACGATAATCACCACGTTCTCTTGGAGCATCACCCCATCCAATACGTTCTTTTAAACTCCAGCGATGTTCATCTTCAAAGCTAGGCGTAACACGATGAGAATCCGCAAACTTTTTAGCATCTTCATAATGTGTTTTAGCTTGAGCAGCACGTGTTTGTGCCTCAGCCATCTTAGCGTAAGCTCTTTTACGATAATGATCAGATATAACTTGATTTCCTTGAGAATCTACTGTCAATCCACCAGCCATGGCAACTTGATCCATTTCTTCTTTTGTTAGATTACCTTGTGTCAAGCGATTATAATAATCTTGTAATTCAGATGCTCGATCCTGTGCAGCAAACATATTATTCTTAGCTTGTTTAACACCATTAGCTGTAACTCCATATAACTTACGTGCTCGATTAATTCCAGCATCTCTCATTAGACGATCATTAAGAGAATTAATTAGTCCTCCTTTTGCCTTTGGATCACCAGTTTTAATTTGTGCAGCTAAATCTGCACCCGTTTGCCAAGCAGGTGGTGCCTGTTTACCTTGAGAAGCAGCCATAGCACCAGCATTCATACTACTTAATGCTCCAGCCATAGCACCTTTTACTCCACCACCACCAACAAAGGTAGCAGCGCCACCAAGGACACCGCTTAATCCAAGATTAGACATACCTGGTCCTTTTAATCCAAGTACATCTTTAATGAACTTAGGAGCCATTCTAGCAAAGAAGAATAAACCTATCCAAATAAAGATACATGAAATAATACCAACCATACCGCCAGCCTGATCGATAATGATACCGTTTACCATCATATCTTGAATAATAAAAATTACAAAATATACAATAGCTAAGCGCAAAAACAAATCCAAATAAGTAGAAGTAAGAGCCTTTACCCAGGAAGCAAACATACCATCTTTAGCTGATTTAGGTTCAACATAACTAATAATAGGAATTGGTGCCAGTAAACGAAGTATTGCTAATTTAATAGAACGAATCGCAATATCAACAGTAAAAGCAACTAATAAAACTAAAAATATAGCTCCAACAATCAAAGCAAGTATAAAATTAAAAGCAAATACATACTTAGAGTCTCCAGCAATTAAATTAAGGCCTGGAATACTTGCCTGCCAATTAAGGTTACACTTTGCTTTAACGATTGGATCACTTAATAAAATTGTAGGAGAAACATCTAATTGATTATACATATTAATAGCAGTTCTATGATCATTAGTTAAATCATCTCCTTTACAATACCAATTTTCAGGATTCGTCTCGTCATTATCAACTCTTTCGTCCTCTGTAACCAAATTAATTCTTAAAAAGCCCTTTAAAATTGTCGATGAAAAAATATTAGCAGACTGTTCTAATTTTTCCTGTTGAATCTGAGCTTCCGTCTTTCCTGTTTGATCAACCGCATCAGGATTTTCAGCTGTATCTGTAGTACCAAGGATAAGTCGTCCCAGAGTATTTCCAGATAAAATTCTATCCTGTAAAGAATATAATGTACCAAATAATAATCCATTATTATTAATATACTTTTCATATGAATTTGCATTTTGTACATCCGGTACATTAATAGGAACAATAACAGCAAGCATGATTAAAGCAACTACTACCCTAGTAATAATAGAACCAAAACCTTCTTTATTACTCATAAATTTTTCCGGATCCATAATACCTTGCAAAATAGTAATAGCTAACTTAAATACCATAAAAACACCAATAATAAGTTGTACTCTGCCATAAAAGTTCTTTATGGTTTCGCTTTCAAATAATTGTGCACTAGCAACATTAAAGAAAATTTGATACATAAGTCCTAGCAAAAAGTAAACACAGAAGTTAAGAGAAGCCCCTAACGTTCTAACCAAATTCCCTACAACACCAGGTTCTAAAGTATCAGTCATCTAAATCACCTCCATTACTACTTAAGTAAACATAACTGGCCATCTGCAGTATAACCTAAAACGTTTAACATAACACTAACTAAAGTCGGAACTAAGAATAAAGCAACTGCCAACACAAGACGAATCATTAACTTTTTTTCAGCTTTCTTCATTGACTCATCATCACTAGCAATAATTGCTTTCGCAAAATCCATGCTACTCAAGATAACAACTAAAATAGGTCCTAAGATTTTAATATAGTTCAATATCTGTTGCAACAACCAAGCTACAGATTCTTCATTATCAGGTTCTCCTAAAATTCCATTACAAGTCGTAGATTGATTGTAAGAATTTAAGTCTTCTTTTAAATCATCTAAAGTAACACTACCATCACTACTTCCATCATCTGGATCACCATATCCAAGGTTGGCATAATTAGAACCAAACTGTTGACCATCCCCTGTACTCAACGTATCATTACTACACATATTTCCAGAAGTAGACAATTCATAAGAATAGCCACCCTGCACCCTATTTACACAACGATAAATACTACTAGGACAAGTTAAGGAATTAGAAGAAAATATAGAATCTATCAAGGAACCATTAACAGAAATAGAAAATTTCTCACTACCATTAATAGAACCTGTAATAGCTTCACTTACTGGAACATAAGTAGCTCCATCAATAGACCATTCCTTCGTACCATCAGAAAACAATCTAAAATAAGGATAAACATAACTTTGACGGTTATAAAATCCCATAGAAGAACCAGAACAACTAGATACAACCTTTTTAGATTTAATTCCACTTTTTTTAGCACTATCTGATAACTTAGGCGAAGCAGAAGCCTGATAACAATTACCAGTATATACACTGCTAGACAATGGATAAGGATATACAGTAAATCCAGACTCATTCTGTTGAACAAAAATAGAAGGACAAGTAACCGTATTCTCATCTATAGAGAAAGCATCATAAAACTTATCACTAAATTGTTCACTATGATACCAGCTTAAATTAGTATTAGCATAATTTTCCCCATCACCAAAAGGAAGC
This sequence comes from Bacilli bacterium, assembly GCA_017886705.1. GTDB lineage: Bacteria > Bacillota_I > Bacilli_A > RF39 > UBA660 > Faecimonas. The sequence goes on from JAGHJJ010000099.1 coordinate 3,275, forward strand.
CTAACACTTCCATCTGATAAAACTTGATATTTTAATTTAATTTGATTACCACTTACATCAGTAAACTGATAATTACAACTTGCTATTTCATTACCTAAAGCACTCGTATTATATGGAATACAAACAAAACCCAAGATAAATAATAGTAAAAACAAACGTAACTGTTTCACATTCATCACTCCATATAAACATTTACACAGAATAATTATATCAGAATAAAAAAAAAATAGCAAATATTTTGCTACTTAATTTATACTATTCCAACAATCAGCCCAATTTTGAGTATTTGCTTCTGATTGATCAGCGCCTCTACCAACTAAAGACATAATAATACTTACTAAAGTGGTAATAAAGAAAATAGCTACTGCATAAATACATCTTTTTATCAATCTACTTTGAGCTTGTTTTACTTCTTTATCATCACTAGAAATAACAGCTTTACCTAAATCAATAGTACCAAATACAATCAATAAAATTGGAATACCAATTTGTACAATTGGAAATACACCATTTTTTATAATTCTAACGATAGGTGCTAAACCACCGCAACCATCATCAACAGTACCATCACCAACATCGCCTATTTGAAATAAATCTAACATAATAACCTCTCCTTCAATATCAAATATATATTATCCTAAAATAATTTGTTTGTCAACATTATCTACGAAATAAGCCAAATATTTTCCCTCCAGATTCTTTTTTTTCTTGTTGCTTATTAATTAATCCTAATCTAGATAAAAAATCTTCAAAGATAGGATTCTTTTTTCTCTCATCTAAAGGTGGCATATTATAAAATATCTTTGCTTTTGCTTCATATTCAAAATCCACAATATCTTTATTAGTTAACAAACTCTTATTTAAAATAACCTTTTTATGCTGAAGTTTAGAAAAAATCATATGATTCTTTCTCATTAACTTGTTTAATTTAATTACAGAAGGTTCTAATAAATATAAGACGTCTCCACAAAAAGAATCATCAGGGAAATCATTTAAATCAATTAATATAATAGAAGCTCCTGCATATCGTACTAAACATCCTTGTAATTGATCAGCAGTAATAGAAATCATATTTTTATCACCAAAATATTGAAAATCATTTTTATTAATTTCTAAAGCAATGATAGTATCACCAAAATGTGCTTTCAATTCATGCTTTAATATATAAATAAAAGTAGTAGCACCAGCATGTTCTGTAACATTTCTAATACCAATAATCTTAGAACCATTTTCAACTTTTTGTGTTATAGCAGTAGATACTTCATTTAATTGCTGAATATGAGCAACCTGTTTATAAGTATTAGGGTGCTCCAATAAATATTTTACACCTTCAACATTAGTAGTAAAATTATAAATTCCCATAGAAACTAATTTAGATAAAAAATTAGAGGTACATACATCCGTACCCTCGGGTAAAAAGAAAACAATCTTTTCAACATCAAGTCCCATGGCTATTATCTGAAAATTTTTCACATTATGGTAATCTTTTATGGCAGTAACATCCAAAATCATCTTATTATAGAAGAAATTTTTAAACATTTCTACTAATTCACTAGCATCATACTCTCCAGAGATGCTTTTAATAACATCAATATCTAAGCCTGATAAAACATTACGTTGTACGTTACTAACAATAACATTCATGTAATCACCCTATTCTAATTAAATGGCGTAATCAATTTTGTATTACCAGAAACTTGAAAAATTTTCAGATTAGGCATAATCTTATTAATAATTGGTATATCAACATTTATTTGTGTAGTAATTCTATAATAAACTTGTGTATCATTTTCTGAAATTGAATCATCACCATTACCAGAAACAGTATACTTTTTATAACAGTATCCACGCTGACAACCACAAGATCCAGGTTCATCACAACCTTCATAACCAACACTATTTAAATCAAAATCAGGAGCGCTATACCCTATTTGAGCAATATAGTCTGATATTTTCTGAACACAAGCATCACTGTCATTATCACAATTACCTTCATATTGTTCAAAAGCAGTAATGATATAGTTTTTGACACGGAATGCCTTTGTGTAATTAACATTAAATGCTAAATAACCACAAACCAAAAGAAGAAAAACTACAATCATAGCTAAATTGACGATTCCACCATAAGCATCCCGCATCTTCTACACCTACCTTACTTTATCTTCTCTCAACAACAATGTATCCTGTTGGTTGATCACTAGAAATATTTCCCCATTGTCTATTAATCGCACTTTGAATTGTAGGCCACATAACCCAGAAAAATCCAATAACAGCTGCAATAGCAATCAATGTAATAACTGTTAAGTTTAATTCACCAGTTGCTGCTTTCATCTAATTAAACACACCCTTTCTCAATTGTATATACTATATACATTAATATTATAACAACATAATTTATAATTAACAACATTTTTGTAATTTTTTACAACTTATATTTACATATTAAACATCATCATCATAGAAATTAATATAATAACCATAGTACCAGCACCAGTAACAACAAGCATTACTAATGTCTGATTTTCCATATGATTAAGTCTTTCTTTATATTTTGTTTCACGTGCTTTGTTTTGAAGGTTAGATACAGTTCTAGAAAACATCATCAATCTTTCTTGTTTTCTTTCTTGTGAACCTAAACCTAAACGATACAATAAACGCATCATACGCATAGAATCACGTACGGGATAAGTATTAGCAAATTCCATATAAGGATCAATAGTAGAATCACCAGCATTAATACGTTCAATTAATTTACGAAGTCCAGGTTTAAAAATATCTGGAGCATCATCAATAGACTTACCTAAGGCAACAGGAACTGTATAATGTTGAATTAAAATTTCCAAACTCTTTAGATAATATGGTAGCATAACATCAATATCATGCAAATGTGCTTTATAAAAAGTTTTCAAATTCATATATGGGACTTTAAAAATTAAAGCAGCTACTACAACACAAAATACAACATTAAGAAATGATAACTGATTTAAGAAAATAAATAAAAATATAATTCCCATAATAACAGCATAAAATATTCTCTTTCTAAATAACTGGTTAGGATCAACATCTTCCCCGTATTTAGCATAAACTAAAAAATTATAATCATCTTCTCTTAAAATATCAAAATATTTCTCGTTATCTGCAATAAACTTATTTTTATCAATGGTATTATTATATATCAAAACAAATATAATAATAGCTCCAACAATAACAATCTCTACCATTATTCAGCACCTACATTCTCATTATAATATTTCTCACCCTTTAATAAGAAAATAGTATTAACAATTAAAACCGCATGTAATAAAAATTTTACATACCAACGATCTAACATAATCAAATAAGTCTCTCTACCCAACAAATATTGTACTAACATAACCATTAAATAAAGCATAATACCAAATTGTAAAAATGATTTATGAAAAGATGCTCTTTCAATACGATCTCGATAAACACTTTCAACAAGCATGTCAATATCAAGCTGCATATTATCTAAAGATTCCATTGAGTTTCTAGCACCCTCCTTAGTAATCTGTAAAAATAACTGGTGCATATTTTTTACAATGTAGTAAGGATATAACTGGCTCATATAAGTCAATGCTTCATCAATACTTCCATTCTGATAAGCAAGTTCTATCATATGATCAACATCACTTTTAACAGGATCCTCTAAAATTCCAGAATTACGGACTCCTTCTAAAGCCTTAACAAAAGACTGTGTAGTTGCAAACTCCATAATAGTATTAGAAGTATAAACCTGAATTTGCTCAAAAATAAACTCACTGTAAACACGTTTACATCTTAAATAAGATAAATACGGAACAAACATAATAACAACAATAATATAAACTAGTGAAATAAATAAGTTATAAAAATATAAGTAACTAACTACTCCTGTAAAGGATGCCATAACAATAATTTGAATTAAATATTGCCTTGCAGTATATTCTTGTCCCAATTCCTTTGTTTTTTCACGAACAACCTTAAAAGAATAAGGAGCAAATTTATCATAAACACCTTGTACTTGACTAGTAATAAACTTACCAATATTTTGTCCTTTATAATTACGATAAAGAAATAAAACAACAACTAGTACAATTAGAAAGACTAACTCTTCTATATACATAAAATTCACTCCTCTCTATTCTAAATTATCTAATGAAGAAAAATCTACAGTAGAAGGCAAACTAATCGTTTGATTTATAGATTGATTATCATTTGCAGATGGAACTAATCCAGACATATTATCAGCGTGAGATGCAGTAGGCATATTACTAACATCAGTAACATTTTGATTAACAGAAGCTTCTACAGAAGCCGTAGGCGATTCAATATTTGAAACCGTAACTACTGGCGTTGAAGCAACAACTTCTGCATCTTGTACTGGAACAGAGATAGCATCGTTACTTTCACTATTCACCTCAGCCGGTTGAATGGTTACTTCTCCAACAGAAATTGGTAAATCAACAGAACCACCACTTTGGCCTTCTTCTTCACTAGCATCATCAGAAGTAGAATTATCAGTTTCTATTTGAATATCATTAGCAATATTAGAAGAAGTAGCAGAATCATTAGAAACATTAACATTTTCAGCAGTATCAACATTAGTATTAGTATCGCTATTATCACTAGTATCGTGATGATTCTCCATATATTCTTCTCTTTCAAGATCATCCTTAAAAGGTAAATCATCATTCAAACGTTGAGTAATAGAACTAATGTCAATATTTTGATTCTCTAAGTATTCAATTAAATGAGGACTAGGTTTACGCATAACAGGTTCTTGACCAAATAATTTTTGATATATAATCCTACATTGTGGTTTATTATTTTCATCAACATAAAATTCACAAACCTCATCAACTTCTCTATGGAATTTACCCTTTTCCTTACTATAGTAGGCCTTAATATGCACACCAATTTGAATATATCGATAAATTGTATTTAAAAATTGATTAACATCTAAATCAGTCTCCATCAAACTATACATACGATAAGGAATAGCCGAAGCTTTATCTGCATGGATAGTAGATAAAATATTATGTCCTGATGAAATAGAGTTACGTACCGCCGAAACAGCCTCAGCACTACGAACCTCGGATAATAATATCCATTTAGGATTCTGACGCATACAAGTAACCAAAACGTCTGTATAACTAGCAACATTATTAGTTTTCATAGCAACAATATCACGTTGTGGAAAGATACGATCCAAGTGTAACTCCAACGTATCCTCAATAGTAATAATTTTCTCATCCGTACGTGTATGAGCAGCAAGATATTTAACAAACTCAGTCTTACCAGAACCAGTCTCTCCACAAACGATAATGTTACAATGACCTTCAACACACTTAATTAAAATATCATGAATATCTTGAGTAAAGTAATCATCCTTCAACAACTTATCCTTTTCAAGTCTAATCTTAGCAGGAGTTTTACGAATAACCATAGCAATTCCATTGGTAGCAATAGAAGGATGAACAAAGTTCAAACGTAATTCAGTAGATTCAGCATCCAAAAATGGTTTAGCATTATTGAATGTTGTTCCCATGACATTAGAACATTGAAAAGCAAGCTTTTCAATAAATTCAGGAGTAAGACCTTGAACTTCTACTCGCAAAGATCCTTGTGTTAAAGATCGAACCCAGATTTGCCCATTATTATCAAAAGAAATATCTGTAATATCATCATTATCTAATAAAGGTCGTAATGGCCCAAAATCAAGTTTATCAAAAATATTTTCGTTCATATGCCCAACTCCTTCTTATTCTTCATAAATAACTCTACATACCTTCATCCCAATAAGTAACAGTATTAATCCAATCACGTAAAGTAGTACTACTAATTTCCAAGTCTCCTGGTTCATCTTTCAAACTTTCATTTGTAGGAACTGGAACAAGCTCAGAGTCATAAGTTTGTAGATAACTAGCTTTCTTTAATAAAAGATAATGTTCTTCTGGAACTGCAAACACAATCATTGCCGGTGTTCTTTGCTCATCCAAATTAGTAAATACTGGTTGACCAGAAGAATCTTTAACAGCCAAAACTTTAACATTTTCAACAAGTTTTCCATACATAATTTCATCATTAGTTGCAGTTTGACCTTCAGCCACTTTATGAACAGCTTTTAAATAAATATCAATATAATTACCAGGATAAATTGAGTTACCATAAGTACTTTCAATATTAACTGGCATGTTATATAAAACATAACCTTTTGGATAATCCAAAATAATATTTGCAGGTAATTGTTCTTTCTCTACGACTTGACGAGTAAAAAACAAACTTCCTTCTGGAATTAAAGTATCTGCATTAGAATACTTATCAATAACTTCAGCCTGATTCGTAATAACATCATCACTAACCATAGAAGGTGGAACTTGCATAGTTCCCACCATATCCTCCGTAATTTGTGTTCCCGGATTAATTTGCTCTCTAGCATATGGAACATTAATAGGGTTTACTGCTGCATTAACACGCATAGTATAAGCAATATAAAGCACTATGACAGCAAGAACAGCACCAACAACAGTAACTGTATTTTTATTTGATAAAAACTTCTTTATTCCGTTAGTAAAATTTCCCATTTTATCCTCTCCTCCTTTTTATTCAATTGCCTTTCCAAAATCACTTTCAATATCTTTAAGTTCATTAGTAACTAATTGATCCTTATCGTAAGTATTTTCTAATATTGCATCTAATTGTGTTGACATTTCTAAATTATCACCATTAAAACTCAAAACAGTAGAAGAATCAACCTTAACACTAACCTTAGGAGGAACTTCGTTTAAATCATAAAAGGCTACTTGATAGTTTCTAGTATTATCAACTGAATCAGCAAACCTACGAAGAAAACTTTCAACAAATTTCTCCTTATCAATACGAAGCAATCCGTTTTCTCGATAATACTTAACGTCAATTGCATCAACCATAGCCGCTTCACTAGTTTCTTTCACCAGGTAGTAATCCAACTCACTACCTGATGAATAATTAGTGATAATATTAATCATTAATAACGTAGCTAAACTTAAAATGATAATACCAACAGTTAACATCGCTTTATTCATAAATTACTCATCCCCCTGTCCTTCATTATTTATACCAGGTTTACCTTTAACCACAACAGCATCACCAATTACATTCCATAAATCACTATAATAAACAGTAACTCCATTTTTGACTCTAGCATCTCCATCAAAATCCGTATATTTCTTATTTCTATTAAATTCACGAATCTTAGCTAATGTCTCAGTATCTAAAACAAACTTATAATCTACATAAGTATCTCCATTATATATAGTAGACTGTCTTTGTTGAATATTATTGATTAAAGATAATGGATCAATTTTATAATCTGGATTCTTAGCATTTAATGTCGTTAATATAGAAGTATCCTCAGAATCAATTCCTAATGTCCAATTGTATCCTGGTTGACGTCCAACACCAACAATAGATGGCGTATTATCTTCAGATTTATTATCAGTTTCAGGGAACATATCAGAAGTATCTATAATTCTAAATGCGTAATCTCTAGTAGAAATCGTTGTTGGAGGATCTTCTTCATCACCAGGAGGATTACCACCAGGAGGATCACCACCAGGAGGATCCAAACAACATCCATTTTGATCAAGATCACAAACTTCATTTCTAAGTGCATAGAAGCATTCGAAATCAAAGTTCCATCCAAAATATCCAAAGTCTGTAGTAGAAGCATGAATATTATAATTAATACTATTAGAGATTTGATCTGGTGGATAGCAACTATCTCCTACTTCACTCCATTCCCACCAAATAGTGTTAACACTCTTAGCATCTAATGGAACACAGAATTTATCTTCTTTTAAATGCCATGCCTTATTACCTGATTTATCAACAAAAGTAATATCTCCTGTTTTATTATTAATCCAAGTACCAGGGAAACTCCACTCTGCTTGATACCAATTTCTATTATTTGAATCAACATAGCATCCATCATATCCAAGATAATCTTTATCATCACTCAAGAAAATCTCTGTACGACCAGGACTAGCGGTTTCTTGACCTTTACCAAGACTAGGTAATTTTGATGGTTCACTAGAATTATAAGGGAAAGAAATGGTTTCTTTCTTTTCAGCACCATTAACATCATGTGTATAATCAACACTGATTTCAAAATAAGCAGTCTTAGTAGTACAACTAGCAGAAGCTTGACATTGAGAAATAGCCTGATTATATTTCTTCATATTTTGTACAGTATCTTTAGCAGCATCTTCTTCATTCATATAACTATTTGCAGTACAATCATTCTTTTCCCAAAAGCAATTATCACTACAAAAGTTACCATTACCTCTATTACGACGTTTAAATCCATTCTCACGAGCAGCATATCTACCATGATCAGTACAAGTTCTTGATGCTTCAACATCATGATAATAACGAGCATAAGTGTAAAAATCTTCAGCAGATACCCAAACAATAGAACCATTTTCCCATTGATAACGTCCTGAATAACCAGGGAAACCAGCCGTATCACAAGAATCAGTAGCAGCATTATAACCTAATCTTTTTGCTTGAACATCATAATGAAAAGCTAATGGATCAAGCGAATTATCTGATTTTCCATAGACTTCTTGATAACACTGATTACTACATTTTGTAGAATATTTTCCACCATCACATTCTGCAATACATTGTTCAAACTCATCATTTGGTCCACCTTGATGTTCATGACCTGCTGGATTATCAGATCCACTAGAATCTTGGCATACAGGAGTTGGAGAACATATACCAGGAGTCGTAGGAGCATGAATACCAGAAATATCAGATTCACATACTACTCTACTAGTAACCTTAACTTTATATTCAAAACAAAGTCCGGCTTTGGAAGCAACTGGAGGTCCATATTCCACAACAACAGATTCTTCACACGTTCTTTTACAAGCTCCTCCTGAAACAGTCTCTGTATTACCAGGATGATCAATATCGGTACCTGTATAATGATATGTATAATTAACACCCTCAGAATCTTCTTCTTTAGCATAATAATAATCTTTATTAACATAATAAGCGTCCCCTGTAGTACCAGTTGCTCTTTTCTGCCAATCACAAACCATGCCAAAACGAGAATCATCTAAACTACCATCTGAAACTCTACTTGTATAATCATGACCTAAAGCCAAAGCCTTATTTTTTGCATCATTAAATGCTGCCATAAAATCTTCAGATACTGGAGTTTGATCATAATTACCACTTGCTTCTTTTAAACGATAAATATCAATTGCCGAACGAATCATAGAAGCTACTTGTTTTTCAGTATAGTTAAATTGAACATTACTAGGACTAAAACAATAAGAAAGAACATTTTCATATTCATTTTTACCATTAATATCTACTGCAGCATAATTATACTTTTCAAACTCACTCTGACTAACACCTGCACCAGATAAAGATGAACTATATTGATTATAGTTAGTACCATCTCTAAAAGCAGCACAGATACCATTATAATTATTATTTGAAAAAGTTATATTTGTAATAGATTGATATAAATTCAAAGTAACTGTTTCAGTATAAGTTCCACCTTGTTTACCCTGTTGTTCTAACGCTTCTGCATCTGCGTAAGAAAGACATTTATCATCAGTCTCCACTAATCGCAGATTTAACATAACATCTGCAGTTACATTCTGATAATGAAATGAAATAGGATGACCAGGAGTAATTACTCCAGCTTTTGTAGGATCCTCAACAAAAGCTGATGGCATACTTACAGCTCCTACAACAAATGCTCCACGATCAACACTAATAGTAACAGTTCTATTAGCTCCGAGTTTAACGGCTATATTATAATAACCAGTCATATGTGAACAATTTTCTCCAGTAGTAGTTTTATTTGCTTTTACATCTCTACGCTCAACTTCTGCATCTGAAGAAGTATCTGAAACAAAACTCATCATTTCGCGAAAACCAAAAAAAGCAACAAATACCAACACAATAACCAAAAAAGCCCTTTTTATAATCTTCTTATGCTTTTCCATTCTTTTCCCCGCCTTCCATAATATCTTTAACCTCTTCATACTTTTCAGTTGGAACCACATCATAGTTTAACTTTAACTCACCTTTACGAACTAATCTTGCATCTACCTTAAACTCAATATTATTATAATGTCCATACATTCTAGTACAAGTAACCAAAGATAAAATTTTATCATTTTCATCAACATCTATATCAAACTGAAAGAGACTATCATCAAGAGACTGCTTAATATACTGTCTCATTTCTTTTTTACTTAAGTTCTCTTTAGTATACTTAGGAATATCATCATCTTCTGGATAAGAAACAGCAAATATTTTATAAATATAATCTTCACCATTTGCTGTATATTGAATATATTTATTTTCTTTTACAAAATCTAAATAAGTAAAACTCATCAATTGTTCAAACCTTGTATGTCTACTATCAGCAACCAAAGGATTAGAAGAAAGATTTAAAATGTTATGTCCACTAACCGTAATTTGATTTAAAAGTTCATCAGCATCCACTTCATTCCAAAGAAAGCTATCTGTCTTATCTGAAAAGTCATAATAGGGAGCATAAATAATAGGAAAATCAATATTTGTACCCTGAACCCTAAGCCATCCTGTAGTAGTGTAATCTTCTGTATCATGCTTTGCATACTTTTCTATTTTTTCCACTCTAGACTCTATTGGATAATAATCATAGAACAACAAGAACAAGACAGCACATAGTAAACACAAAAAAGAAAGAATTCCTAAAAATAGAAATAACTTCTTTTTGCGCATAATAATCTTCTTACTCCGCATCTTCATATGCATCACCTACTTACTTCGTTATAATATATGGATCTTGAGAAGTACCTTTACCACGAACAACAACACAATTCTTATCTAAATAACCTACTGGACGCACTCCATATTCACCATAATCATATAAATCTCCATACATAACAACGCCTATATCAGAAACAACTGCTTTTGTATATTGTCTCTTAGAAGAATTAATTAACCAGTAAGATTTCATAGCAACTGAATCATAATCAAAAGCACTAAACATTTCATACATATCAGGAGCAGCAAGTTTCACTTTATACTTCTTAGTACTACTCTCTTTACCATAATTAATATTTCCTTTATAAATAGGCACTTCGATTTGTTTATTTACAAAATACTCTGTATCCACAAACTGACTAGCTTGATTTTTAATAAAGTAACCAACATTTCCTTTTTGTGTTGGATTATATATTTTAGCAGTAGCATCAGTATTATATAAAGTTAAAACTCTTTCACCATTATTATAAAGTGTTGTATTAGCAATAACTTTAGTAGTACCATCACTATCAGTATCAACAATTCTCCATAATATACCAGAATAAGAAATATATTCTCCACTATATCTAGTATTAACTAAATCATTAGTTTTAGCAGAAGTAAAGTCACCAATGGAATAAGGGTTTTCCTTAGTACCATCACCAGAAACTACTAAACTATCTCCCTTAATAGTAATTACTGGACGTACTCCAAAATTATAATCTTTACTAAAGCTCATATAATGAACATCTGTATTAAAGAAAACATTTCTAACGGTATAAGCTTCCGCATCATTTTTACTATTTCTTACCCAAGAAATACTACGAGGATATAAATAATTACCCGATGCATCATTCGCCTGATTAATATCACTAGCAGACAAAATAGAAACTTCCTGTTCATCTGTATAAGAATTACATTCTATCATACTACCAACATTTCCATCATCAGTACTCATATTACAATACTTATTTTTAACAATATATTTCTTAGATTCCTTAGTTAAATGATCATAATAATATTCTAACCATTCATCTATCGCAGAATAATTAACATTACTAACATCTTGATAAGCAACAATCTTTACATTCTCACCATCAAGACCAACAATTCTAAATAACATTCCTGAAAAATACATATAATTTGCAGGATCATTTCCAGTATAAATACCAGAATCATTTGTAGTTTTCTTCACAAGACTTTCAAGTCTAGATACAACATTAACTTTTCTAACTTTTCTAGTCTCATTATTTAGACTATCTTTAACACTGTAAACAACTTCATAGCTACCAGTAACATCCGTATTAACTTTACTAGAATCAATAGTAACATCATCAACATTCATCTTACCATCAGAATTATCAACAACACTCTTAACACCCAACTCTTTATATTTGCTACCTTGGTCAATAGTAATAGAGTCATCACCATTTAAAGTTATCTCAGGTCCTTTATGGTCAACAATAGAAGAAATAACTCCACATTTTAAATAAGTATAATATTTATATTCACCATCTTCTCTTCTAACCTTTACCCAACTTTCGGTAATAGAACATGGTTTCTTAGAAAAAGGAACATAAAAATCCTCTTTTAAATATGACTGGTCAAACAAATCTTGAACACTAACTGTCTTAACTCTAGTACCTGTAGGCAATTGACTAGAATTAATTTCAAAATATCTTTTAGCAGCAGCTTCCACTTGACTTTCATAACCTTTAAAAGTAAATAATGGTCCTAAAACTAAAAACCATAAAAATAACGCTACAACAATAACAACAATAGCAAACTTAAGATATTTTGTCATCTTTTTCTTATCCATAGAACTCTCCTCATTTTAACTCATAAGTATATTCCTTATTACGAATTGTATATATCAACCGAATTTTACTAGCCTCTTGTAATTCACTTGGAACTTCTATATACATATAATTACCATCATAATTACGATTAACTGCATCCACTATAGAAAGATTATGAGACTTACCTTTATTATCTATATAAACAATTTTACCATATTCCATAGAAAAGTCAACGAAATCTTTACCAGTAAATGTATCCGAAGTAAAGAAAATCTGCATTAATAATTTTCCTTCGTTTGCTTGCAAAACATTAGCTTTAGAAGAACAAACATAATTATTAGAACAAGTCACAGAGTTATAAGTAATTTGATTAGAGATAGAATACTCTTCAATAGTAAATAAATAACTTTCATCACCTACAGAAATAGCTTGAATATCTCCTAACGCTTTTAGCTTTTGCTTCTCAATCTTACTTAAATCTTCCATTTCTAACTTAATTTTTCTTAAATATGGTTGATTGTTTTCTACTTCTTGATAATATAAAACAAAACGATTAGCATCTAATTTTTTATCAACTTTATATATGAGAAGTATTCTTTTTTTCTCACCATTCTTTAAAGTTAATTTGTCATACACACTTCCTAAGTCCTGAAAATCAACTGCATAAGTTCGATAAGTAGGAGAATAATTATGAGTACCATTCATAATATGAAAACGATTAAAATTAACTTCTCTTTCAGACACATTATTTTGAATCGTAAGATCTAAAATAACGAAATTACTTTCTTTAGAAATAATAGCTCCATGATAGTCTTTATTAGTAAAATAGCTATGATGAATATCTATCGTATAACCATTAGTATCAATAACATCTCCTTCACGATATGATTTATGAACAATAAAAACATAATTATAAATAGAAGCTAAACTAATAACTAATAAAATAACAACAAGCACATGAACAATTAATTTATGTTCCTCATATACATACCCTATATTTCTCAAAAGTCGTCTATATGTTCTACGGAAACTTTCTTTATCGATATTGATACTAATTTCCACTTCTTCTTTATCTTCATTACTCAACTCTAAGTATTCTTGATCAGACTTAAAATCAAACTTATTTAAATCAATCCCAAAAATTCGAATTAAAAATATAATAATAACGAAATATTGTGGAATCGCACTCATAAAAAGCAAATCACTAATCGCTCGAATAACAGTAGTACCAGTTCCATCTTCATATCCATTAAAATAAGCAACAGTAAATAGAAATACAATCAACATAAAAGCATAAGACAAAACAGGAATAATATATAATTTCCATGGCTTTTTCTTATGCCTTAATACAATAACTAATGCAAGGGAAAGACCAATAACAATTAATAAACTTATAATAGCAAGTCCTGAAACATAATCAGTAACTGGTTCATAATAAGAATCATAAGTCCCTAATTGTAAAAACTCCGAAACAAAAGACCTAGTTTGCATATTTTTATAATAAATATAGCAACATAAAAGTAACAAAAAGATATGAATCTTTTTAAAGTTCTTAATCAAAAATGCGTACGGTTTTCTAATAATCATACAAACACCCTCTATTCTTACTTTATAATCAGTATACCGTACTTTTACTTTTTTTTAAAGTTATTTTGTCAAAAAAAAATAAACGAAGTTTTTCTTCGTTTATTGAATAGCAGTAATTTCTACTTGATAAGCTCCATTTGGACTATCTACTGTAACAATATCTCCAACTTTATGATTAAATAATGCTTGAGCAATAGGACTCTCGTTAGAAATCTTGCTTTCAAAAGGATCAGCTTCTTGACTACCAACGATTTTATATTCATCCTCTTCATCATCATCTACATATTTAATAGATACAGTATTACCAATACTAACAGAATCAGTAGATACATCAGCGATAATAGATACATTCTCTAGCATTTTTTCAAGTTGCTTAATTCTAGCCTCGATAACAGCTTGTTCATTGCGAGCAGCATCATATTCAGCATTTTCTGACAAATCACCTAACGCACGAGCTTCTTTAATAGCTTGAACATTTTCTGGACGTCTTACATTAATTAAATCGTCCAATTCTTTCTTTAAATTATCCAAACCCTCTTGTGTTAAATAAACTGTATTTTTATTTTTCATAATAATTAATCACCTCTAATGTGTTATTTTTTAAACTCAACTTGCGATAGTATATCACATTTAAAAAAGATATGCAAGTAGTAACTAAAATTTTATTGATTCTTATTTCGAGATCGATTATTTTGCGGACGAGTATAAGAAAGAGCACGTTTTTTCTTTTTTGCACTAGCATGAAGAATAGAGTTAAACTCACTATCACTAAGCCCTATTCTTAATTCATCAGCCAAAAGAGAAGTAGGCATAATACCATCCTCAGCATATTCATCAAGCTTGTCTAATCGGCTATCTCCACCTCTTAAAAGTGATGAAGTTTGCTCTGGATACGCATCCATAAACTCTAAAACTTCAGACTGATGTTGACTACGATATTTTAGTCTTTTAATCCCGTTAATAGCACTTTTAGTATTAAGAATATATTTAGCAGATACCAAAATAAAACCAGCTGCGACAACACCAAGACCAGTAGCAAATACCCCTGGATTATCAGTTAATTGAAAAGCACCAGTCGCATCACTAATAGCAAAAACTGAAGATCCTAAACCAGCAACAACAGAACCAGTTACTCTCTGCATGATACCCGTTTTTCTAGCACGAACCAGTTTAGGTAAATTATTAACTCCTAATTGCATTTGTTGCTGTAGTTCTTGTTCAATATGTTGAATATTTTGTCCTAAATAATCTGCCTTCTCTGTATCACCATCAGCATAAGATACTTGGAAAACATCATTACGTCCTTCAGATATTAAATTAACGCCAGTAATAAAGTTATCTCTATCAAAGTCCTCAATCAAATTTCTATTAACAATTGAATAATCTTTCATCCAAATCCCTTCTTTCCAAGAAAGTAGCACCATTATACCACATTTTAACAAAAAAAGCAAGACCTATCTTGCTCTCTTAATCTCGCGTATAAACATATCATCAGTCATTCCTGCAATAAAATCTATAACCATACGCTTATCACTAGTAGAAGAAAGATAACGAGGACTTTGAGAATCTAAAAATAATCGATAAATAATACTAGACATATTCTTTCCTTGAATATCATTTAAGTAAAGATGATATATCTTATTCATTCCCTCTCGATAATATGCAATATCGTTAACACTCATACTTTTACTATAAATATGCTCCCCGTTAAACTTCTTTAAAGCAAATAAAGCATGATAAACCTTATCGCTTAAAGCAATATAAGGTTTATCTAAACTATTTTCTATAATATCTAGAATAACAGTATTCATAATTTGACTATTGGTATTTCCTAAAACATCTGTAATTTCCTTAGGAAGTTCATCTCTTCTAAATAAACCTAGTTCAATAGCATCTTCAATATCACGACCAATATAACCAATAATATCACTAATTCTAACAACACACCCTTCCAAAGTCATAGGATGATTGTGACTAGATGTTTCTAAATCATGATAAGCATTCTGATATTGTGTCAGAAACTCTTCTTTCGTCTTCTTAACTGGAGTATAAATATTAGATAACATCTCACCATTATGACACATAATCCCATCCAATACTTGAACAGTAAGATTAAGACCCTCTCCATGATTTTCAACTTCCATATAATGACGAACACCTTGAATATTATGTGCAAATGATTCGCCTAACTCTCGCATCGAAATTTCATTTAATAACGCTTCTCCAGTATGTCCTAAAGGAGTATGACCAACATCATGTCCTAAAGCAATCGCCTCAATTAAATCACAATTAAGATTAAGTGCTCTACCAATCGTTCTAGCAACTTTACTAACTAATTGAACATGTAACATTCTCTCACTAATATGATCGTTCTCTTTAAAAGAATATACCTGCGTTTTATCCGCGTATCTAGTATAACTTAACGCATGAATAATACGGTCAACATCCCTAAAAAAAGGTGCCCTAATGTCATCTTCAATAGGATAAAAACGAACCATCTCGCTACTCTTCGTAGCATATGGAGAATACGTCTTTTCTATTGCTAAAAAGTTTTGCTTAATTTTATCAAACTGACTCATACTATCACCTCCTAGAAGAAAGTAGTCTTATCATCGAATAAGTAACAATAGAAATATCGGTATCTAAAGATAAATAATAAACATTATCCGGATGTCTAGCAACCTCTACTTCATTCATATCCTGATCATATAACTTATCTACCATAAACGATACTCTATCACCCTGAGGAGTAAATAACTCTACCATATCTCCTACTTCAAAATAATTTCTCTCATAAAATTTTACTAACTTACTCTCTTTATCATAAGAGATAACTTGTCCTAAATAATCTTGATTACTAGCTTCATTTCTACCAGTATAATATTGATCACTTGCATCCGCTTCTTTTAAAAGATAATGCGTAGAAACATCACGATTCGCAACCCTAGCAAGTCTTTCTTCAAATACCTTCAATTTATCTTCAGTCAATGTCCCTGCATAATAACAATCAATAATCTCTCGATAAGTACCAATCACTGTTGCTAAATAATATAAAGAACGCATACGACCTTCTACTTTTAAACTAGTAACATGAATATCAATTAACTTACCAATATACCTAGCTAAATTATTATCTTTAGTAGCAAAAGTAAAATCTTTCTTGCCATCTACAGCAAAAGAAAACCGACAAACTTGAGCACATCCTCCGCGATTAGCATCACGATTAGTAACATAATTAGATAAAGCACATCTACCACTATAGCAAGTACACATAGCACCATGAATAAATACTTCAATATCAATACCTGTCTTATCGATAATCTCCTTCATCTCATCTAAAGACACCTCACGTGCTAAAACAACACGGTCCACTCCCTCTTTTTTAAAGTACTCTACTGCTTTATAATTCGTAGTAGAGTCCTGTGTAGATAAATGAACTTCTACCTGTGGAAAATGTGATTTAATATAAGAAATAATAAATGGATCACTAACAATAAATGCATCAATTCCACAATCGACTACAGATGAAATATACTCTTCTACTCCTTCCATATCTTCATTATGAAAAACAATATTTAAAGTAAGATAGACTTTCTTTCCTAAATTATGAGCAAACTGACATCCCTCTTTAATTTGTTCTAAAGAAAAATTCGTAGCATTCGCTCTAAGTCCATATTTTTCTCCTCCAATATAAACCGCATCTGCTCCATATAATAACGTAACTTTTAATCGTTCCAAATCTCCAGCAGGAGAAAGTAATTCTATTTTTTTCATTTCTTCACCCTATAGATAGTTTTCTTAAAAAAGAAACCAGTACTATCCCCTAACTTTTTATATTTTTCAACATAAGAAGTATCTCTACAACCTAAAGAAATATAATTCTTAGTATCACTAATTAACTCTAAAAATGCAGGTATACCTTCTTCTCTAAATAAAACATAATCAACACCTGCTTGATATAAAGAAGAAATAACAGAAGTACCATTTAAAACTTCATCTAACAAAAAGCCAGTCCCAGCCTCTTCTTCCTTCACTAAATACTTCTTATTAGTAACTTTCTCTAAAACAGTAAGAGAACTTGTTCCCTGTTCTTGGTAATATTCATAATAGTTATGAACTAACTTTCTCCGACTAAAACCAACACTAGGTAAACTAACCACTTCAACAATCGTTTGAACAGATGACTTCCGAGAAATTTCAACTATCTCATCTAAAGTAATCTCCTTAGAAAGTAAAGCATAAGAAACACCCTTTTGATAATAATAATCACAAGTTCTATAATTAGTAACCATATGAGTCTGACTCCATACTAAATCAAAAGACAAAGAAAGTTCATGTTTTAATTCTAATAATGCTAAATCATAAAAGAAAACACCACGAATAGGAATATCATTAAGTTCTGTTAAACACTTTCTAACCTCATCAATCTCTTCATTAAAAAGATTCTTATCCATTTTAACAAATATTTCTAACTGAGGATATTTTAAGACAATATCTTTAATCTCATCTACAGTAAAACTAACCATATTCATAACCGAAAACTTATGAATTCCAAGTAATAAAGCATCACATTTATCAACATAATTTTCAATATTCTTACTAGCAACTTCAACTAATACTTTCATAATACACCTCGCCTTTATTATATAGCAACACTAAAAAAAAGAAAAGAAAAAAGCAAGACCACTTGCTTAATTAGAAATCTTAAACTCATAACTTTCATCATCAAAAAACTCTTCTTCAGAAAATACAGAATAAATACTAAATCCACGGTAAGCAATCAAACTACCATCTCTAACATAGTAATGTACATCATCCATATAATCACTAACACCACGCCAGTTCAAAAAGCACTGATAATTACATTCTTCTGCAATAAGATATCCCTCTTCTACTTCCTTCTGATAATACTCTTCAAATTGCTTTTGAATTATCGAAGAAACATCATCCTTAGTAACTTGAAATAACGATAATACTTCATCATCATCCATCAAAGTCTGTGTAGTTAAATCAAAATTATAAGTATGAAATTCTGACTCAGGAAAAGAATAACCATCACTATAATCTTTCATCTTAATTAATACAGACAACACTTCTCCATTAACTTGAGAATCATATACAAACAAGTTATCTTGATTCTCTAAAAATGACTCAGCATACTCTTCGATAGCTTGATTAACGCGTCTAGCATCAGGACTATCAATATTAATAAAAGGAATCTCATTACGCATATTCTGTCTATTATAAGAACTAGACTGTGTATATACTAAATATTGATCAGTATCTACCTTAATATAATTATAATTACTATAATAATTTTTATATAAATAATATCCTACTAATAAAATAATTAAAATAACCAATCCTAACCAAGGCAATATCTTTTGAAAACGAAAAGGAAGTCTTGAAAAATGAAAATGACTAGTACGCCTTACTTTAGGTTCTTCTTTTTCTTCTTGGACAACTCCAAACATAAGCCCTCCTAATTAACACCATTTATTCTCATAATACCTAAAATACTTCGATATTTATAAGTACTAGAAACCTTAACTCCCCCGCTTGGATATGGTCTAGAATTACTAGCATGGACCATTTCCTCACCATTACCTGTAAGTATTCCTACATGGCCATCATACATAACAACATCCCCTGCTTTAATATTTCCGTCGGTAACTAAAGTATAAGTATCAGTAGCCGCCCATTGGGCATAAGTTGTTCTAGGTAATTGAATACCAAAATGAGAAAACACCCCGGAAACAAAGCCACTACAATCAGTAGGTGTATAAGGCTTTTCACCATTCCAAATACCACCATAACGATACTCTTGCCCTACAAATTCCATAGCATAACTAACAATTGCCCTACCAGTAAGACTACCTGTACTAGAATCACCTGGACTAAGATTAGGAAGTTGAGTACTCAACATAAAAGATTGTGGCTGTTTATTTGATGTAGAAACATAAGTACTATTTGACTCTTTCAATAATTCTCTTGATATTTTAGCAGTATCCCAGCAAGCACCCAATTGAAAAGTCTCAATATCAGATGGCAATAAACTCAAAGATAAATCTACTAAATAAGGAACAAAGAAACAAAGAAGTGCTGCAATAAACTTATTTAATAAACTCTTAGTCTTCTTTTTATCATCGGGATTTACCAACAACTGTGTAAATTGTATAGCCAGTGCTACCATCAATATAATAGGTGCTATTAACTGTATTAAATCTAACACTTTTCTAGAAACATCTAAAATTGTAAGTAAACCATAATCTGTACAACAAGTACCTAAAGCTTCACTACAATCTAAAATCTGAAAAAACCTCACCGCAATCACCCTCTATTTTTTAGTACTAACAGAAATACCATCACCAACATTAAAAAATTCTGTATCATATCTACTATTTGATTTTAAATAAGCAATATAATCCTTAATTTTACGAACTAAAGCACGTAAATTCTTACTCTTAATTTCATACTCTTCTTTTTCAACTAAACCATGAAATTTCAAATTATCTGTAATAATAGCGCCATCTGTTTTTAAATTACGTTCAAAATGTTCAAAAAACTTAATATTTTGAGCCTTAGCAGCATCAATAAAAATCAAATCAAACTCTTCATCTAATTTAACATTGAATGCATCATTATAAATAAGCGTAATTCTATCTTCTAATTCAAAAGCTTTTACGTTCTTTACTGCTTCTAAATATCTTTTTTCATCTCTCTCAATGGTAGTAATTTTAACATTAGGGTGAACTAATGCCATCATAATAGCGGAATACCCTATAGCAGTACCAATTTCTAATACATTCCTAACATGTTTTTTTAATATAAAAGTAGTTAAAAAATCAATACCCTCATCTACCATAATAGGAACATTATTTTTTTTAGCATACTCTTTGATTTCTCGAATCATAGAATAATTACCTACCATATCCAATCACCCTTATCTTTAATTTCTTGCACCATGGCTTCGTGCTCCGCTAAGGTATTAGTATAAAATATATTTCCATTTTTGTCAGCAACAAAATACAAATATGTATTATCCACTGGTTCAATACTAGCCTCTAAACTAGATAAACTAGGATTACAAATCGGTCCAATAGGCATCTTTCCTCCCATGTTAGAAGCTCTAGTATTATAAGGATTAATTGTTGCAAACTGAGCAGTTGTCAAATCACTAGTCATTGGATATTGTAATGCATAATATGTAGTAACATCACTACCAAGATTCATATTAGCTGCTAATCTATTTTCAAAAATACCAGCAATCATCTTACGATTATCAGTATTTGTACCTTCTAGCTCTACCATAGAAGCCATAGTCATATAATAATGAACATTATTAGAAATCCTATCTTTATATGGCTCTAATTCACTCTCCATCTCATCTAACATCTTCTCAACAATAGTATTAACGGTAACATTCTTATTTTCAAATTGATAAGTATCTGGTGCTAAATATCCTTCCAATGGATAATAAATTCCCTCTTGAAAAATAGAATCTGTTAAAAACCAATACTTAGTCTTTAATTCCTCTAGATAAGTCCTATCATTCATCATAGCCAGTACTTCTGACTGTGTATGATTAGTAGCATCAGCAATCTCATTAGCATAATCCGTAATCCGCTCTCCCTCTTTAAAGGTAATAGTAATAGCATCAGGATTATATTTATTACCAGAAATAAGAGCATCAATAATCTCTTCCATAGACATATCTTTACTAAGTTGATAAGTAGATGCTTGTAAATAAGAACCTCTCTTAGTCTTAACCGTAATCACAAACACGAACTCATTACGAATCAAATCTTTTTCTTTTAAAATTTTAGCAATCCCAGAAACACCAGTTCCATTAGGAATAACAACTTCTACTGCATTAGAATTACTTTTATCCACAGGACTTGCTAAAAACATATAAACTGCCGCTAGTAAAATTAAAAAAGAACCCGATAATACCAGAAATATCAATAATGGCTTTGGTCTTCTTCTCACTACCATAAAATACCCCTTCAGAAAACAAAAGAGCTATTGCTCTTGCTCTCCACTATTATTGGCAGCATTTCTAACTTGTTCTTGTAAAGTCTCTAATATTGTCTCAATTACTTTCCATTCTTTCTCAGTCTCAATTGCTTCTAATCTACTATGTGGATCATTAGGATCATAAATAGAAGCATAAACTTCTACATTTCCTTGTTGATCTTTGGTATTATCTGTATATACAATATAATTTTTATGAGTCTCCTCACTCTCAAAAGTAAATAAAACATCATATACTGTTTCATTACCATTTTCATCTATCATAGAAAAACTATTTTTCTTCATACTATCTTTTCTCCTTATCTAAATATGTTTGTAATATTATAGTAGCTGCTACACTATCTACAACTTTCTTACGATTTTTTCTAGAAACATCAGCATAAATCAACATATCCGTAGCACTCTTAGTAGAAAGTCTCTCATCCTGTAAATAAACAGGAATAGATAACACTTTTTCTAATCTTTCTTTAAATCGTAAACTAAGCTCCCCTTTAGGTCCAATAGTATTATTCATATTCTTAGGAAAACCTAAAACAATAGCATCTATCTTTAACTCTTTTACTAAAGAAGCAACTTCATCTACTAACTTAGCATACTCTTCTTGATGACGAATTGTCTTATAACTGCTAGCCAGTAATCCCGTAGCATCACTAACCGCAACACCCAGAGTACGGCTACCTAAATCAAGTCCTAAATAGCGCATTACTTATCTCTATAAAATTCCTGCAATAATACTTCCACAATCTTCGCACGATCAATTTCTTGTATTTTACTACGTGCATCTTTATAACTAGAAATATATCCAGGATCTCCACTAATTAAATATCCTACAATTTGATTACTAGGATTATATCCTCTCTCTTCTAATGCTTCCCAAACTTCATCCAAAATACTATGAATCAATTTAGAATCAATATCTTTTAAATTAAATAGACTAGTCTTATCTTGTGACATAATATCACCTCACTATAATATTTAATTTTATTGTACCATGGTTTAAAATCGATTACAACCAAAAAAAAGAATATTACACTTGTAATATCCCTATATGACATAGAAAAATGCCATGTAAATAGAAAAGGCTAAGAAAATAATCGTAATAATCCAACCATTCATTCTCTCAAACCAGCTACTCTTATCTTTAACACCTAAAGCAATAGACATTAAAGTACCTCCAATAAGTCCACCAATATGAGCAAAGTTATCAATTCCTGGCATACAAAATCCTAACAACAAGTTAAGAACTATTAAAGGTATAATTTGACTCTTAATAACTGTTCCTAAATAAACACGATAATGATATCCAAAATAAACTAATGCTCCCATGAGACCAAAAATGGCACCACTTGCTCCAATAGATGCAAAATTTCCACCAAAGATAACAGAGAATAACGCACCAGAAATACCAGCAACTAAATAAATAATAGCAAACTTAATACGTCCTA
This sequence comes from Bacilli bacterium, assembly GCA_017886705.1. Taxonomy (GTDB): domain Bacteria; phylum Bacillota_I; class Bacilli_A; order RF39; family UBA660; genus Faecimonas. Next base: position 26,940 of record JAGHJJ010000099.1, read on the forward strand.
AGAAATTCTCTACTTGTGACCCTATCACATACAAAGCATAACAGTTAAATAACAAATGAAGAATACCACCATGTAAAAAGATACCAGTAAGTAATCGATAATACTGTCCCTCACGAATAGCAGGTCCCCAGACAGAATAATTATTAATTAAATCATTGTATTGTCCAAATAAAATTGGAATAACATATATAATAACATTAACAGCAATTAACCAGTAAGTAATCATAGGAAACTTATTCTTAAAAATAGCATTAATCTTTTTAGCATCTTGCTTATTATGTTCATTAATATCACTAGTTATTTTAGCAAATAAAGCAATTCCCTCTTCACTATATTTTAATTTTTTAGTTAAATCAGGAAACTCCTTCTTTATAACATCACTCTTCTTAAAATCAGACTCAGTATTAATCTTAACACACTCAACATTAGGAATCGCATGAATATCTTGACTAACATTTTCCCCTAAGTCTAAAAAAATACTTAAAGTATTAATGTTAAATGACAAAGTCTTTTTCTTAATCTTTTTAACAATTCTCTTAGTCTTAAACATATCAAAATTAAACTGTTCATCATTATGTATATAAGAAGATACAATACGAACTACTTTATAATCTTCTTCTAAGTTTTCTAACCAAATTTCATTTTCTACACCTTGTAAAATAATAGGATTATAATTTTTGTCTATAATAAAATAATGAAGTAACTTCATCACAAGAACATTCTTGTCATCCATTAAAATTTCATTTTCCATTGAATCCCTCCAAAATACTACTATTATTATATACTAAAACATAAAATAAAGAAAGAGGTGTTTTATGAAAGCATTTTTCAAATTTATTATTATTCTACTTCCCTGGTTCCTATCTTCTTTAATTCCAATCGATAAAGAATTCTATAATTCTCTAACTTTACCATTCTTTACTCCACCACAAATGGCATATGGTATTATATGGTCTATTATCTACATTTGCATCAGTATTAGTATTTACCAAATATTAAATACTTACAAGATAAAAGATATACCTAAATCATATAAGTATACCCTACTATTAAATTATATAGCAAATCAGTCTTTTCAACCTTTATTTTTCTTATTAAAAAGTCCCTTTCTAGGATTTGTATCTTGTATTTTAACTTTTATTACTTCTCTATTTTTATACAAAGAAACAAAAGATTTAAAAGAAAAAAGTGCCAAATATTTAATACCATATATCTTATTTAGCCTATTTGCAACAATTCTTTCACTCTCAATTTATCTATTAAATCTTAATTAATATGCTTACTATATTCACGAACTACATCTAAATATTTTTGTAGTTCGTTTTTTAATTCAGAAAAATGTTCTACACAATAAGAATAGTCATTTTCTTTACTTTTTAACTCATGTTGATAACAAATATCTGCATACGTCATAAATCCTAAATATTTAGCATCACTTTTCATAGAATGAACTAAAATAGCATAGTTTGGCATATCATGAACATCCAAATATTTTTTTAATTGTTCAACTTTTCCATCAATTTCATCTAAATAATCATGTAGTGTCATTTTATACATTTCCATATCGCCCAACAGATCTAAAGCATGATCAATATCAACACCATGACTTCTTAAATAATCTTCATTATAAACTTCTTTACTTGTAGAAGAAGTATTTACATTATCTTCTACATCTAAAAGTTCTGTAGTTTCAAATAATTTTTCAGTAACTTCATCATCTAAATGTAAAATAGAAGCAAACACACGTATCATTTCATCTTTTTCAATAGGTTTCGCCAAATAATCATTAAATCCATCAGAAATATATTTTTCTCTCATACCTGTAATCGCATTCGCAGTTAAAGCAACAACCGGAGTAGAAAAATTAGGAAGCTGTTTTAATTTATGTAATGTTTCTACACCACTCATCTTAGGCATCATATCATCAAGTAAAATAATATCATACTTTTCTCCAGCTTGTATTTTTTCAATACAACGAAATCCACTATCCACACACTCTATCGTAGCATGATATCTTTCAAATAGTTTAGTAGACACTTTTAAATTCAAAGTATTGTCATCAACAACCAATATTCTAACACCAGTAAGGTCTAAATGTGTCAAATTTGGTCCTTGTACTTTTTGTAGTGCACTTTCTTTTTCAATAGGTTGATCTAAAATAATCGTAAACTTAGAACCCTCTCCATAAACAGTATGAACAATAACTTTACCACCCATTAACTCTACTAACTGTTTTGTTATCGCAAGACCAAGTCCTGTACCTTCAATTGTAGTATTACGATCCTCCTCTAAACGTTGGAACTTAGTAAATAATTTATCGATATTTTCTTTTTTAATACCACGTCCAGAGTCTTCAACAGAAATAATCAAGCGACAACGATTGCCATTATTAACACAATTAACTTCATAACGAACAAAGCCCTTATCCGTATATTTGCTAGCATTACTCAAAATATTAGTAACAACTTTCTTAACATTAGCATGATCACCATATAACACTTTAGGTAAATCTGGTGCAATATATACTTGGAAATCAAGACCCTTTTCATTCATTCTAGGTTTAATAAGTTTAGCAAGGCTAGAAAATAACTCTTTTGCATCATAAGGAGAATTAACAATTTCTAACTTACCAGCTTCAATCTTAGAAATATCTAAAATACCATTAACAATCTCAAGTAATGTATTAGAAGCATTCACAATATCTTTAGCATTATCTTTAGCCTCTTCTAAAGTATCAGCATGACATATACAATCACTAAAACCTACAATAGCATTAAGTGGAGTACGAATCTCATGAGACATACTAGACAAGAAATCAGTCTTAGCCTGATTAGCCTTATCTGCCTGTTCTTTAGCTAGTTGCAACTGCTCTATTATTTTTATATCCGGGTTTTCGATAGTAAAATAAGTCAATATAGTAATAAATGTTGCAGCTGCGGTAACTAATAAATACTGTGGAAATGATGATTGAATAGCTGCAGCAATACCAGCTATTACTACAAAAGCAAATACTGGAATATATTTTTTAAAGCCTACTCGCTTTATATTTAAAACAATGAAAATCACCCAGAATATAATACAAATCGCAGCAAAAGAATAACTTAAAATAGCAGATGGACCATAAGTATACATAATCTTACCATCACCATAAACATTTAAAGGTGTTACAAAAACAATGCATCCAGCAATTACAAATAATAACAAAAATAAATAAAAATATTTTCTAAAATATAAATAAACATTGGAACTTTTATCTATAATAATATTATTCTCATCTTTATGAAAAGAAATAACAAATATATAATACGTAAATACAAATACCCAGGCAAGAATAGATATTAAATATAGTTTCCCAAATAAATTTGTTAGGTAAAAATCTGGATAAATTAATCCTAATGAAACACTAAAACAGTCTAAAATCAATGTAATAAAAATTATTACTATTAAAGAACTATAAATCCTATTTTCCAAAGTATCTACTTTCTTTTTACAAAAATAAGCAACGCCAATTAATATAATATAAAAAATACTTGCAATTTGAAAAAACAAACTAGTAATACTCGCCATAAATACAACTCCTACCTTGATATAATTATAATACAAAAAAAAAAGAAAAACAAATAATAATTATTTATTATTTGTCTTTTTAGTATATTTTAATTGAAATGGCTTTTCACATTCTAACCCATGTACAGAACTTATATTAGGAATAATTGAATAAACATCATCTCTATGAATAGAACCACTTTGACATATTTTTTCTAATTCATCAACAATATAAGCACCATCATCTAAAGCCTTTTCATATAAATCCAAAAATGATGCATTAGATACTCTACCGTCCGTAGGATTTAACCATTCTTCATGTTCTAAATTTAAATATGGAATCACTTCATTAAAATCTCTATGATAAGAAAACGCCCTAGAACCCTTAGTAAGAGGATCTAAAATATCAAAAAAGACTCTTTTTATCCCTGTCTTATCATATTTCATAACTCGCATAAATAGTGAAAGTTGTTGAAAAGCTTCTTCAAACATTTTTCCACCATCTTGAAAACCATAAGTATTTGCTAAGCTGGTATCGATGGTAGAAATCAAGTCATTACTAATTAAAGATTTATCAATTTCAAAATCTTTATACACTTTATATGTTTTAGCGTCTATGCCTTCAAATGTTTCCATCATATAAATATCAAGCAAATTTTCTAAAATTCCATGATACCAAGTTTTAAATTCTGGATTTTTAGTATGATCACCCGCATAATAAATAATTTGTGGATGAGTATAAGCATCTAGTAAATGATGCATTACATACCCTGGTCCAATAAACAATCGAACATCCTCTTGTTCTATACTTCCAGTTTTTTCAGCCGTTTTTAAATAATTATAAACATATTCCTGAAATTTATGTTCTTGCAATTGAACTGACATATCCACACCTTCATCAAGTGCTTTACTATTTGCCTTCTTATAAAAATCATGATAAATAAGAAAATCATGTCCTTGTACAAATATATTATATTTATCATAATTAGGAAAAGAATCCAGCGTCTTAGAATTTAATTTTCTCTTTAAATTCTTATAAAATATATCATGTGTCTTTGGTCCTGGCATAATATCACCTCCAAAGTTTTGCCTTTCTATTAATGATTGCCGAAGAATTCATATCCTTAATTTTTTGCTTAGACGAAATATCCGATATGGGGAAATCATCATAACTACTTCCTTGATTATACTCAGGATATTGAGTAGTTAATCCTTCATAAATAATAGAATCCTTTAAAGCACCATAAAAATCAAAAGGTCTAATATCTTTAGGCTTTTTACCATTAAAAATATCAATATTACTATCTTGTAATACAGTAGCAACCCATTGTGAGCAAAAAAAGCTATTAGGAAAATCAATTCCCTTACCATAAATTAACATACTAGTTAATCCAACAAAATTAAAATTATATTTATCCTTATTTTCCCAATAATAATCCATTAAAGAAGATAATTTATCATATTGTTGTTCAGAAACTTTCAACTCCATAACAGCAATTCGACTAACATCTGGTTTTAAAGCAAACATTCCTGTTCTAATATTCTCTTTAATTAAACCTGAATTAAAAGGATTATTGATTTCTTTTCTAGCAAAAGACATCATATTACCTAATTTGCGATCTCTAGACAAAGAAATATGTGAATATGTATCTCCTGGATATCTATTCCAAAATTTCATAGCAGCTCTCAACTTTATAATTTTACCAGGAACAGTATCAGTATAACTAGCAACAATTTCAATTTTTTTATCAGCCATAATTTGTAACACCCCTTAAGATTCAATAATCTGCTTATTTATACCTTTTTTTACAAGGTTGCATTTCATAAACTCCGTTCTTTGTATAAATATTACCTCCAACATACAAAGATGAATTCAAAAAATCAAGATTATCAAATTGTTCCATATGCATATCACCAGTAACAACTTGTAATTCTTTTAATCCTTCAGGGTTATTTGCTGTAGAAGCGTAAAAATCTCCCATTACTACTTTTAAAGACCTAGCATAACTAAAATCATGTAATTTTCGTAAATCTGCATCTCCCCAAACAAATTCTAAAGCCTGCATACGATCTAAAGAAACAGATGCATCATATTGGAAGCGATTAACAAAATAAGGAAATCTAGTTGTAGAACTAATAAACGTTGTCAAATCTCCTGTAACTAATCTTGAATCAATATTAAATACCTTAGAAGCAATTTTTTCTCTTCGTTTAATATCTTGAAATTCATGATAAACTCCTCTTAATCCCATTACAAATGCAATAGGCATTATAATACTCTTTTTTGCATTACCTACAATAGTATAAGAATCATCATTGACTTTAACTATCAAATTGCAACACTTAGTAGTTATTCGTTCTAGTTTATCACCATTTAATTTCTTATCCTCAGCTAATACAATAATATTACTTAACATATTATTATCCATAATTATCCCCCTCAATTTGTTGCATATTATAACATACTTCTTTTTAAATATCAAGATTTACAAAAAAAGCAGTACTAAGAAAGGGCAAAAATCCCTAAAAAGTACTGCTTCATTAATAAAGTTGTAACACAATAAGCTCTCACCATAAGAACTCACCTCTTGATATCTACTAGTTTACACAAAGCAAATGAAAAATACAAGTCCCTAATGATAAATTTATCTTAAAAATGTTAATTATTAATTTACTAAACAAGAATTATATCTTTTGAAGAGTAAGTTATCCATTTTCTCGTAATTTTTCCAGCTTTTCTAAAAACTCTTTTGGAGGATCAACTTCAAAAAACAATTCTTTTCCAGTAGTAGGATGCTTAAACTTAATACTTTTAGAATGTAACATTTGTCCAAACTCTGTAGATTTTCCTCTACCATATAACGGATCATTAGAAACAGGATGTCCAATATATGCCATATGAACACGAATCTGATGCGTTCTACCAGTCTCTAAAATACATTCTACTAACGTATGATTTGAAAATGTTTCTAACACTCGAAAATGCGTAATGGCTTCTTTTCCATGAACATCAGTAACAGCCATCTTCTGACGATTATTAGCATCTCTTCCAATAGGAGCATCAATCGTTCCCGTATCATGCTTAATCACACCATCAACAATAGCCAAATAATATCTTTCAACTTCTTTATTTGCAATCATACGAGATAACTTATCATGTATTTTTTCATTCTTAGCAACCATCATAAGTCCACTAGTATCCTTATCTAGACGATGAACAATACCAGGACGATACTTCTCTCCTCCAGAAATTTGAAAACGATATAACAAAGCATTGACTAAAGTATGAGAATAATGTCCTGGAGCAGGATGTACAACCATACCACTCGCCTTATTAATCACTAACAAGTCACTATCTTCATATACAACATCAATATCGATATCTTCAGCTTCAACAGAAATTTCATAATCTAAATCATCATTAACAGAGATAAAATCTCCACACTTCACAATATAATTACTAGAGACTACTTTCTCATTAACAGTAACTAAACTTTGTTTTATCAATTTCTGTACCTTACTTCTAGAAATATTTAACTCTTTTGCTAAATAAGAATCAACTCTCTCCTCTATCTCGTCTTTTACTTCTATCCAAGAATTCATTACCATCCCTCCTAAGAATACCTATTGCTAAAATGACAAATCCCACGGTAATACCAATATCTGCAATATTAAAAACCGGGAATCCATAACCAAACAAATCAAATGACAAAAAGTCAACAACCGCACCATATAAAAGGCGGTCAACCAAATTGCCCAGAATTCCTCCAATAACAATACCAAGTCCAAAAATTCTCCACTTAGTCATAGCTTCATCAGTTAAAACAAAATAATGTAAAAAAGCAAGAACTAAAACACTAAGAACAATTAATACAATCGTTGCTCCACTAAAAAGACTAAATGCTCCTCCTGTATTTTCAATATGATAAATAGAAAAGAAACTAGGAATAACTTCAATCTCATCTAATAATTCAATTTTAGAACGAACAAGTAATTTCAATACCTGATCAATAATAAGTAATACACAAGCAACACTATACACACATTCCCTATTCTTAATCAACGTCTTTTCTGCCTTAGTCTTTCTTCTCATAACCATCCTCCTTCTCATTTAAAAACTTAACTTTTTGAACCACTACTTGAAATTGATCTAATCTCTTCTCAACCGTTCCTCGAATCTTTAATAAATCTCCCTTTTCTATATTCTCATACAATCGATATACTCTAGGAAATAAAGTAAAGTCCATCGTACCAGTTTCATCACTACCAGTAATAAATGCCATCTTATCCCCTTTTTTAGTATTAATTACTTTTATTTTATCAACTAATATCAAAGTATCAATACTTTTTCCAAAATTATTTGAAATTTGATTAATTAAAATAGTATATGGATGATCCTTTTTATACATAGTAGTAGGATGACTAGATAAATAAAATCCAAAAACTTCTTTTTCTTTTTCTAATAAGAAACTTGCTTCATATTCCTTTTTTTCTTCAATATCTGGTTGCATAACCAAAGATGGATCAATATCTTTCGTAAGTTCTGCATAATTAAATAAACTATCTAAATTATAAATAAGAGTTGCTCTATTATAAGAAAAATCATGAAAACAATCTGCATAAATTATAGTCTCTAAATTTTTCTTACCTACACCAGCTATATAAAGTCGACTAAAAGCATCATAAATACTAACAAACTCACCTTCACTTCTAGCCTTAATAATACTATTTGCAACGACAACACCAATAGATTTAATATTAGAAATTGGATACACTATCTTTCCATCTTTTACAATATATCTAATATCACTTAAATTAATCGATGGTTTTAAAATCTCTAAATGGTTAGCTCTAGCTTCCATAATATATTCATGAGTTTTTGTTTCACTACCAATCACATTAGTTAAAAGATTAGCAAAAAAGATAGTCTGATAATGACTTTTTAAATAAGCCATTTTATACGCAATAATAGAATAAGCAACAGAGTGTGATCTATTAAATCCATATCCCGCAAAATTTAGTATTAAATCAAAGATTTTCTTTGAAACTTCATAACTATGTCCTCTCTCTAGACTCTTATGAATAAATTTTTCTTCTTCATTCTTTAATAGATCTACTTTCTTCTTACTCATCGCTCTACGTAAAATATCAGCTTCTCCCAAACTATATCCAGCAAACCGATTAGCTACCTGCATAATCTGCTCTTGATAAATAATAATACCATAAGTATTTTTTAAAATCGGCTCCAAACAAGGATCTAAATAAGTAATTTCCTCTTCCCCATGTTTTCTTCTAATATAAGAATCAATATTAACAGCAGGTCCTGGTCGAAATAACGCAATTGCTGCAAAAATATCTTCAAATTGATTTGGTCTAAGATTACGTAAAAAATTCCTCATACCTGTAGATTCAAATTGAAATATTCCACTCGTATTTGCAACTTCAAATATATGCAGTGCCGCAGGATCATCTAAAGGTATTTGATTAAAATTAACCTTCTCACCTAACGAAGTCTCAATATCTTTTAAAATATTATGTATAATAGTCAAATTTTTAAGACCTAAAAAGTCCATTTTTAAAAGTCCTAATTCTTCTAAATATTCCATAGAATAACTAGTTAAATACATACCTTCACTAATAGTTAAAGGCAAAACTTCATCTAAATCCTTTTGACACATAACAATACCAGCAGCATGAGAAGAAGTATGTCTTGGAAAACCTTCCAAACGACAAGCAATATGAAACATTTTACTAAGTAATAAATCACTATCAATTCTAGCTTTAAAATTAGAATTATTCTTATAAAAATCTTCTAACTTATCCTTAGTAAAAGAAGGAATAAACTTACTTAAACTATCTACTTTATAAGTAGGAATATTTAAAACCCTACTAACATCACGTATAACTTGTTTCGCACCTAAAGTACCAAAAGTAACAATTCCCGCAACTCTTTTCTTTCCATATTTAGAAACAACATAATCAATAACTTCATCTCTTTTATCATCTGGAAAATCAGTATCGATATCAGGCATTGTCTTACGTTCTGGATTGAGAAAACGTTCAAATAACAAATCATACTTTAAAGGATCGATCTCCGTAATTCCTAAACAGTAAGAAACTAAACTACCTGCCGCACTACCTCTTCCAGGACCAACTAAAATATCATGCTGTTTTGCATATTTAATAAAGTCATATACCACTAAAAAATAATTAGAAAATCCCATGGAATCGATAATTTTTAATTCATAACTAAGACGATTCTTATAAGCATCACTAATATTTCCTTGCAATCTTCTAGAAAGACCAGCTTTTGCTAACTCAAATAAATACTTACTAGGATCACTACATTCATAAATAGGAAGCAAAAGCTCTACTTTAGGAAATTCTAAATTACATAAGTCACTAATCTTAAGAGTATTAATAAGTCCTAAATTATCCGTATAATCTAATAAATTAGGAATCTCTAATTCATGATTTAATAAATCATACTCCACCTCATCACTAACTGTCTTACCCTCACGAATTCTATATAAATAACCCAGATAATCACTATCAATTTTATACAAATATAAATTAAGTGAAAAAAACACCACATTTTTAGTCTCTAATAAAGCTTCTCTTTCTTCATTCTTACTACGATATCCTAAATATAAATCAGAATAAATATTTTGACAAAAAGAATAATGACTACGACTTTCAAATGGTAACACACAAATAACATCACTAGAATATTGCTCTAAATCATTAACAGTAACAACTCTTTCATTCTGAATCGTAGAAAGTTTAATTAAATTTTGATATCCTTGATAATTCTTGCAATATAAAACAACAACAAATTCTTCTAAAGAAACAGTAAGTCCAATAATAGGTTTTATATCATGCTCCCGACACTTCTTAATAAACTCCATCACACCATACATAGAATCATCTGTAAGTGCCATACTAGAGATTTTATGATGTACTGCAAAAGATACTAAATCATCAATAGAAAGCATACTAGAAAGTAATGAATAATAACTCTTATTATATAATGGTATATACATATAAAACCTCCTCATATATATTATATTTTACCATAAATATAGAAAGATAAGTATGTTAATTAAGAATAGATATGGCATACAACAAATTTTATTTGACTTATGCTCTATTTTATGTTAAAGTTATTAAGCAGAAAGAAAAAGAGCAAAGGAGGATGTATAATGGCAACTAACGTATCAAATAGAACAGGAAATGTTAAAAATTTAAGAGCTCACTCTTTAAGAGCTACAAAAAAAAGGCAAAAATTAAATTTACAAATTGTAAGACTTGCTGATGGAACAAAAGTAAGAAAGTCTACTAAAGAAAAAAGAGAATTATTAAAAAATGCTAAAGCTGCTTAATCGCAGTTTTTTTATTGCAATTTTGCAAAAAGAAAAGGACATGAAATATGTCCCTATTTTATTATTGACAAGTATATCCAATCACCATAAGACGTTGTTGAATAACATCTTTCGTATCAGTATTTACAAACTCTACATTAGCAAACGTATTACTAGTATGAAGTGGTGTTAAAGTCGCTGGATTAAAAGTAGTAAAATCTACAGATAATTTAGCAGTATAACCATCTACAATAGTAGGATCTGTACTAGCAGTAGGTACTTTTTCTAAAGTATACCCTACGATTGGTGTTTGCATTAAATTAGTAATTGAAGTATCAAGAGTAACAATACTACTAGG
>JAGHJJ010000100.1 GCA_017886705.1 Bacilli bacterium
TCTTTTAGACCACTTTCTGTTGATACTCCTGCTCCTCCAAAAAATACAATATTAGATGAATCTTTCATTATTTGAGCTAGTTTTTCAATTTTATTCATGATTTACTTTTTTCTCCATCATTTTTCCTTGATAAGGTCTTTCAATATTAAATTCACTATCAGAATGCACATTTACAGAGACTCCTAGTTCTCCCATAATTTTGTGTGCTTGAAACGGGCTTATATTTCGATGGTCATTACCATTATTAATCAATAAAATCATTTTGTCTTCTAAGGTAATTACTCCTAATATCTTTCTTCCATCAACACTGTAACTAGAAAGCGTAGAATTTGTAATGTAATTTAAACTTAGAAATCCTTGTAATAAAGGGTAATAATCACATGTAGTATTTCCCTGCTCTATGCTATCATTTAGGGCATCTCTTAAGACATATTCTTCTCTTGCAAACCAAATTTCTGGGATATTTTCATCGTCTTTTTCTTCATTATATACATTATCAAAATCTTCTGGCAACTCTTTTGTTACATCTTTGGCAAATGATACTTCATGATACCTTAATTGTTTTTTTTCTAAATATTCTCTTATTTGGTTTGCTGTTGCAATACCATCTTTCATTAATAATATTAGTGCATCATTACCATTTCCAGCATCATAATAAAGTGAAGTATCAAAACTTCTTTTTACTGCTTGACCATTTAATTCAAAATCACATTCTAAATTAGTAAAAAGAATTAAATCTCCTGTATCAGTTTTTACGTTTTCAAGGGCCGTATATAATTCATTTGGATATTTTTGAATTGCCCAGACATCTAAGTTTCTATTCATTTTCAGTCTCCTCATCTTTTTGTTAATACTTTGTTTTTCATTGTTGCAACATATAATCTAGAGCAGTCTTCTATTTTTGCTTCTTGTTGTAACTCTTGTACGCTAGTTTGGTAAATGATATTTCCTTGTTCTATTATTTCTCCCGTGTTATCCAAAAACATAGCATTGCAAGCAGAATCTACAATAATATCATCTTTTTTGGCATAGTCATGTAAATGGCTACCTGTAAACAAATTAGGTGTTGCTGTAACAATTGCTTGATACTCGGGATTTTGTTCTATAAATTCTTCTGTACGTTCAAAACACATTTCTGTTAGTTTTCTTTTTAATACTAAAGATGTAGGTGTGTCTTTAAAATAATCGCTTGCTTTTCCTAATTTAACGGTACCTATGGTTGTAGCGATTTCATAGATTCCATTATCTAATGTTACATCTTTTACTAATGGAGTCGTTATCATATCTTTTACTTGGTCTTGTTCTATAAACAGGTATAAAAACTCATGTAGTAAACTTGATTCTTTTAGTTTATTCTGTTTTAAATATAATTTTATATCCTCTGGTTTTTGTTTAGATAATAAAATATAATTTTTTAGCAATCTATCTTTTGTGTTTTTTTCTTCCTGATAATCTAAGCATTTTAAACCATTTGATGTTGCTAGCCATTTAAAATATGTTAGAGCTTTACTAAGTTTTTGGTCGTTTAAGAATCTATCTTGCTCTTCTAATTGTTCTATCCGCTTACTTTCTTGTTTCCATTTTTCCATAACCATATCCCCTTTTTATTGGTGCTTATTATATCATTTTTTTACTAAAATGTCAATTTTATGGCTATGTTCAATTTACTTTCTAGTTACTGTTTTCTTCTTTGTTTCTAGAAAATTACTATACTCTTCTATTGTGTTAAAACTTGCTTTACATTGTAGCGTAACCTCATCTACTCCTTCTAAGTCTCCATACTTTTGATACATGATTGAAAACATGTTTTCTTGTATCTGATTTTTCTTTTCTTGTTCTATATCCCAGCATTTTAATTCATCTACTCTTTGTAGACATACTGCTATTTGTAGTAGTTTTATTTGTTCTTTAAAGTAATCATACTTCCCTTTTTTCTTTAATTCTTCTTCTAATTCATCTGCCACTTTGAAAATGTCCGTTATTCTATCATTTTCTTTATAATTTTTAGAAGATAATCCTTCTGTTATATCTCTTCTATAAAAGTAATTTGGAGTTGGTACTTCGATTACGGTATTAGCTTCTAAAAATCTAGTAAAGCTAAAAGCAATATCTTCCCAAAGACAATCTGTTAAAAATTTATAGTCTTTTACTGTATCTTTTCTAAATAGTTTGTTGCAGGTAGTTGGACTTTCTGTATAGATTGTCTCTTGGTTATCTATCGGATGTATTAGTTTAGGAGATGATTTTCCTAAGTAACTTAAGTCTTTTGTTCTATATTCGTTCCCTTTTACAAATACGATTCCGGTTGTTATTAATTCTGGCTTGTTATACATTTTGGCTACTTCATATAATTCTTCATACATTGTAGTATTAACATAGTCATCACTGTCTACAAATGTGATGTATTCTCCAGTTGCTAGGGCAATACCTAAATTTCTGGAATCGCCTACTCCCTTATTTACTTCATTTTTATATACTTTAATATTCGTATATTTTTTTGCATAGGTATTTATTATTTCTAAACTATGATCTGTTGATTTATCATCTATTACAATAATTTCTAAGTCTTTTTCTGTTTGCTCTACTAATGAATCCAGACAGTCTTTTATTTCTTGTTCTGAGTTATATACTGGTACTATTATACTAATTTTAGGCATTTTTAATTTATATTATTGAAATAGTTTATCATTGCTTCATTCATTCTTTTACTACAATTTAAGTCTGGTCTTATTACATTAAAGCAATGATATAATTTTCCTTCCTCTTTCTTTTTACAATAAAAACTTTGATGAGGATGATTTTTTTCTGTTAAGAACTGATCAAAGTCTTTGCAATTGGGATAGCAAACATCTTCTTCTGCACTCATTATAAAAACTGCAGGCATATCATTAGTCCATAATTCTTTTATATTGGTATATTTTTCTATTTCTTCACACCCTGTTAATATTAATCTTCTATTTTCCTTGTTAAATGGTTTCATAAATGGAGGAAACATATCAATTCCTGCTTGTGTTCCCGTTAATCCTAAAGCTTTTATTCTAGCCTCTGGTACTTCTACTTCATAAGTATTTCTCATTTCTTCATTATTCCAAAGCAAGCTAATCAATAATACTAAAACAGAGCCTGATGAATCTCCTGTTAAAAAGAACTCTTCCTTTTGGTAATTTTCAACAATTTTAGTAATTGCTGCTAAGCAATCTTGTACTTGTTTTTTTAGATTGCCTTCTGGTGCATAATGATAATTTAGTGTTGTTACCTGATAATGATACTTTGCTAAAAAAGCTCCATAATATTTATTTACAGATTTATCTCCTCCACAGAAAGCTCCTCCATGAATATTAATGATTAATGGTAGTGCTTTTGGATTTATTTCTTTTTTTTCATATATGTAGTCATATGTACATAGATTATCATTTCCTTCTTGATATGGAATATTTTCTTCGATTGCTACTTCGTTATCCCAGGTCATATTTTGTTGTTTGTTATCCACATCTTTTAATTGATTATTATAAATTCCTAATACTAATTTATTTATTAAACTCATACTTGCTCCTTTTATTTTTAATAATAGATATCAAAGATTACTTTTAATATTGGTACTGTAAATCCTATTTTTTCTAAATCCTCTTTTCTAGACTGTACTATTTTATCAAATACTTCTTTCTTTTCCTCTCTTGTTCCAAAATGAATTTTACTATGACAGTTAGGACATAGTGCCACAATATTTTGAATGCAATCTAAGTTAATTGATGGAAAGTTTCTCTGGGCTGATATTGGTACTAAATGGTGTCCTTCTAAGAAGTTTGGAAATATTGATGTTTTAAATGTTTTATGACTTTTATCACTTTCACAGCAACATTTTACTTGATAGAATCTTGTTG
Organism: Bacilli bacterium; assembly: GCA_017886705.1. GTDB lineage: Bacteria > Bacillota_I > Bacilli_A > RF39 > UBA660 > Faecimonas. The sequence goes on from JAGHJJ010000100.1 coordinate 3,882, forward strand.
TTTTTAATTTTGGATCAGTAGGGATTCTACCTTTTTCATGATAAGATACATCATATGCCGTATAAAAATCAAAATTTTTATTTTCTTCAAACATCTTTTGTAGTTCTTCTTCTGTATAATATCCTATTCCTTTATTTATCTCTATACTGTCTATCCCATCTAATTCGTGTTCTGTTTGTATTTCTTCATTTTTATGATTTTGTAGTAAGATATCTACTTCTTCTGCTAGACGGTATCCTTCTTTTGTTAAAGTGTATTTATAAGGAGTTGTTTCTGTTCTATTAAAAAGAATTTTATTATTTTTTCTGTCATAATTAGATACTAAAATATTTCTGATAGTCTGGTCTATAATATCTTGTTTTGAAGATAGATTTTTTTGGTCCATTAAATCAACAATTGTATATTCTTGGTAGATTAATTTAAATTTTTTTCTTACTTCTGCTGATGTAATTTTTTCATTTTCTCTTACAATGTAACATAAGTATTTTCTAATTTCTTCTTCATTGGATTTAAATAATTGATATTTACCATGTTTGTCTATTACAAAGAAAGCATTTCTATTTTCATTTCTTTTACTATCATCTATCGCGTTACTTTCTAAAATCTTTTTATAATCGTTATATGATATATTTAATTGTTTCTTGACCCAGTTATATACTTCTTCACTCTTTAAATCTTTGGGACCTTGTCTTCCTTCTTTATTAATAATTTCAATTATTTTTTTTACATCCATACCATCACCTACTTTTCTACTATAAATAAATATTCTTTTACATAAAGTGACCTATCTTTTAGATTTCTTGATGCTCTATACACATTATATTTTTTTTCTAAGACAGTTACTTTTCCTATTTTCTTTAACATATCCGTCATTTCTTTTTTGGTAATGAAACCATCTGAGTTATAGGAAATTAATAGATATTTGGCATTTAAGTTTTTACATAGGTCTTCCATAGCTGTTAATGCTTCTTTTCGTTTATTGTAATTAGAACGATTCCAATTATCTGGTATTCCTGATACTTTACTGATTTTTTTTGGTTCTTTATAATCATTTACTACATTTAACATAAAATAGTTTGATCCATAAGGATGTTGATTATAAGGCGGATCCATATATACTACATCTATATCCTTTAATTCTTTTGCTAGGGTATTCGCATCTTTTTGATAATTGATTACTTTACATTCATAATTACTAAATATAGGGAAAGGAATATTAATATCGGCAGTAATACGACTTAGAGCATTTTGACCTTCTCCGCCGAATTGACCTTTTCCTTTTTTATTTTTATAAAAACCTTTAAATACTCCCGCTGTGTTATTTTTTATTGATACTTCTGATAATAAAGGTGCAATAAAATATGGTTTTACTTCTTCTGGAAAGCTTTCTATTATTTTTCTACAGGTATCAATATATTCTGCATTACGTGTTGTAAAAAAGACTCTTTCCCCTTCTTTTATATTATTTGAGTCTTTTGGTGCATATAATTTAGAGATAAAACCTGGTTCTAGTTTTTCATTTAGTTTTTCTTGTAATAAATTATAATAACTTACTAATTGATCAATATTTAATTCACTTTTATTTGATAAATAGCATTTATTAATAGTTAAAGAATAACTTTCTAGGTCGTTAGTAATTAATGTATTTGCATATCTTTTTAAATATCTAGCTACAATTCCTGATCCTGAGAAAATATCTACAATATTTAATTTCTCCTTTTTTTCTTTATTTTTTATTAATTCTATCGCTTCTCCAATAAATTCTAATAAAGATCTTTTATTTCCTATATATGTAATAATTTGATTTGTTAAAAACTCTTCATTTTCATATTCTATTTTTTTTCTAGTCATAACTTTCTCCTGCCTTTACCTGTATAATATTATACCATATCTTTCTTCCTAGACAGAACAAAATCATCTGTTTCTAAAAATTCGTTGTTCTTTTTATAACATTTAAGTTATCATCTGAATATTTTTATTTTCTTTTTTCTGTTTACATCTACTATGAGTTTTATTCTTTATAAATTATAGCAAAAAAAAGCACTGCTTATGCAGTACTTTTGTTATTAATTATGTAATCTTCTGTAAGTTAATGCTGTTCCAGTAACTCCAACGATTGCTAATAGACTAAGTAATAAGATTCCATCACTTGTTTCAGGATTTTCAGTATTATCTTCTACTCTGTCTTGTTCTGTTGGAGGAGTAGTTGGTTCATCTGGTTCTTCTGTTGGTGCTGGTTTATAATCGTTAGCGTCAAGAGCATCATAATTTTGACCTTCTGGAGTGTTTTCTGCTTTTAAGAATAATTGAACTTGTCCTTTTACATTTTCATAAGCAGCAACTTGTACACCATTGTATTCAATATTTACTGTTGCAACTTCTTCATCTGTAAGTCCATCAGTCCATAATGTAGGAGTTAAATCAGTCTCAGTTGTATTTACGATTGTTCCATTAATTGTTAATGAAGGTAGTCTTGTGTCATCTTGTCCATCTGTTACTTCAATTCCTCCAAATCCATTTCCACTAACATCAATTGTTCCTTCTAATGTTACATTTGCACCATTTGCACTAAGACCAACGTTACCACCAGTTAGTGTAATGTTGCTTAATGTAACATCTGTGTGCCAAGCTAAAATTACGTAGATACCATCACCATTTGATGTATCACTTCCCCAGGTAGTGTTATCTCCACCATTTTTGAAACTACCCGTATAAGTAATCTTGTGTCCATTACCATTAATATTTTTTTGTTGTTGTGATTACTCCTCTTTCTGTGATTTCAATATCGTCTGTTAATTCAATATTTGTAACATTTTCATCTTTAATAGCTGCCAAAAATTCTTCACCAGTACTAACTTGTTTAATATCCGTTTCTGCAGCATCAACGCTAACCATTGGTACAAATGCAAATGCACCAACTAGAACCATCATCATGATTTTCTTTAAACTTCTCATTTTTCTCTTCCTTCCTTTCCAATTTTTCAGATAGGTCTCCTATCGTTATATTTAGTAATCATAGAAGTTTACTTTTTTTCACATAAATTACACATTTTTTTCTACTAATTTCTGGTCTCTTTTTTGATTAACTTAGCGTGCATAACGATTCTGTTGCCAAAATTGTCTTTACAGGTTGACAGTGTTAACACTTTATCTCCTATACTTACTGTTCCAGAAAAGTCCACTTCGCTTCGTCCTTTAATGGTATTTAAAAACTCTTGGTAACTTTCATCGGTTGGAAAACTAGGTGTAATATAGTAGCTCTCTTTTGGGATAGTATAAACACTAAAAACTTGCCACATTGTGTTTTCTGTTGGTGTTGATAATCTTATAATATGATTTTCTTTATTGGTATACCAAGAACTGTTTAATATATTTTTTAAGCTTCCAAACATGGTTCCATTATAACGACTATGAGCATAAATAATTGTATTTTGATTAAATTCCACAGCATTATTTCGATAATCCATATAGACCCAGCCTGCTTTATTTTCTGTTTTATCGAAAGCATGATTTAAGTAGTAGTCATTGTTAGTTGTTTGTACAATGGGATAATTAATATTTGTTCCTTGTACTTGAATCCAGCCTACTGTATCAGAATTTTTGGCTAATAAATCATTAAAATCAACTTCTAGTAGATTCATCTTAATATAACCCCAGTAATCATCCGCTTTATCTTCTGGAGGATTTATTTGTTCTGTATTATCATTATCTTCTTTTTCTTTTACCTTTGTATCATCAACTACTTTTTCTTGTATTTTATCAATCTCTTTATTATCATTTAACCAAAAATAAATTCCAATACTACCAACTCATAATATGCTTAGAAAGAAGATAAAAAGAACTACAATTACCCATTTTCGAAATCTTAATTTTTTCTTTTTTCTTTTTCGATATTCTTCTCTTGTTGGTAGTTTATCACTCATAGTATCACCTATTTTTTATTAAAGCTTAAAAAGAAAAAGAATAAAAGAGGTGATTAAAAAGATTCTTTTATTCTGTTTCTTCGCTAAAAATTTATTTGTTATTTTTGGTATATATTAAAGTAGCATCATGATTTGTTGAGTCTTGATTGCAATGTAAATCTCTCATTCTTTTTACATATTGATATGAATATTCTGGTTCTTGAAATACTTTATCTCTTAATGCTTGTTTGTAGATTTTTCTGTCATCATCTTCATTTTCAATATCGTAGAGATACCCTGCTATGATTTTACCATTTTCACTTAATCTTTGTGATAAATTTTCTATTAATCCTTTGTAGCTTTGCAGAGTATCATTAGGATACATATAATGTGCATAAATAATAAGATTAGATAAAGTTATAAAATCCTGTTCTTCTTCTACTGACTCTGTAAAATTTCTGATATCTACATTTTTAAAACTAAAGTTCATTTTTTCTCTATTATTTACAATATAGTTATAATTTTCTACTGACAAATAGTTTAATGCTTGATATAGGGCTTGATTATTTTCTTCGTCGGTATCTTTAAATAAATTTGTTCGTATTTTTACTGGTTCATATTTTTTAAATAATTCTTCCCAGAATGATTTACTATTTCCGGATAAATATTTTGATATTTCTTGAAATATATCTTTATCAAATACTTTATAATTATTTTTACAAAAACTAGGATAGTCATGCCATCTAAAAAAATCTAAATATTCTTTTGGATTTTTTAAAACTGCAAAAGATGCCAGTTTTAAGTTACCATAATGTCCAGTTAATGGATTTATGTCTACTCCTATTATTTTTTTAGGTTTTTTTAGAAAAAGTTCTAATATATGATCAGAGCTTCCTTGTATTGTTGTACATTTTTTATTTTCTAAATCATATGGATTTAAGTATTCTTTCATATTGATTGTTGTGAAAGGCCAAAGTCTATAAAACTGCCAGTAATACTCCACATATTTTTCTTTTTCTTCTATCAATGCATAAGCAAGTTGTAAATCTTGTTCTAATTTTGTCATACTATCACCTTTAATTTTTTTATTATACTATAGACTTTTTTAAAACAAAAAAAATATTACCTAATTACTCATTTGTCAATATTCTGATAAGTAGCATCATCACATTTGACACTTTAATCTGTACTTTTTTCATGATTATTTATATATTTTAGCCAATTCTATTTTTATCTATCTTTTTTAGCTTCTTTTGATTAAATTCTTCTGTATATTTTTGAAAATTTGGATAAGATAATTCTAACATAATATTTAATAATTCTTTTTCATACTCTTGATATGTTTCAAAAAACGTTTGCACAATTGGTAAATGTTTTTTTTCTTTTACATCAAATTCTATAGTCGATACTATCTTTCTTATGGTTTCTTCAGGTACCTTAGCTATTAACGGAATTAATCCAAACATGTATTCTTGGTATGTTTTTATTTCTGATTGTTCATTTTTTTCTTGTTCTTCTTTGAAATATGGAGTTTCCGAATGTAATATTCCTGGTACTTCTACCATTTCTTTAAAATTTTTTATTCTTTCTTCTGTGATTTCTACAGGGGGATTTTGATACGATTGGTGTAAATAATTTTGGCTTGTTTCTTCTATTAAGTCTTGAAAACGTCTTAAATAGGCTTCGTCATCTATTATGCTTTTATCTGTAAAATAACTTTCTGATATTAACTTCGATTGATCGATAGAGTGTTGTGGTAGTATACCTAGAGATAATAAAACGATATCTGTTGCGGCTGATGCCTCATTATCAAAAAGATACACTTTTCTATCTCCTAATTTTTTTAGAGTACTAGAATCTAATTTCTGGTATACTGAGTCTTTTATTATAAAAATTGCATCTTCTCCTATTTTCATCTCTTTTTCGTGCAAATCAAAAAAAGTATCTACTGGATTTAGTATCACTAACCTAGGATCTTCTATTTTGTTTTTTAATGGCTCTAGTATGATAAAATCTCCATCATCAAAAATATGTTTTGGTCCTAAAAAATTATAGATATTTGATGCTAACCCGTTAATTGAAAAATGCTTGGTATATCTGTAATAATAAGTTGCTAGTTTATTATTTCCAAATGCACCTTCTTCAACAGGTCCTCCTAAATCCATATTTTCATAATCACCTATTTTATGTTCTGTCCAACCAATAATATATTTAAAGGGATTATCAATATATCGAAGACAATTTCTATAATCTAGAGGAAAGTAAGTCATATTTTTAGGGAGGTATTTTTCCTTTGTAATACGAATTAGATATAGGTCATCTATTGTTAAAGGATTATGATATGAGTTTTTTAAGAAAATGATATATTCTTTTAATCTTTCTATATCTTCGCTAGAATAAGTGAGCTTATAAGTATTCTTTTTTATTGTTGTTATATATTGATTAATGAATTCCATTTTATTCTCCTTTTATATTTTACAAATTGATATTTTTTGTTATATACTGTTTTAATGCTTATTAGTTTAATTCTTTTTACTCTTTATTTCAAGAAAAAACACTAAATTATATTTTTAGTGTTAAAAAAATTATTACCTAACATTATTTATTCTTTATTTTTTTTTACTAATAACATTAGTCCTAATAAAATAGTAAATATAATAACAAAGCATATAATTATTCTAAATAATACTACTCTTGTTATAGGGCTACCAAAATCATACCAACTCATTATTTCAAATAGAAAAAATGTTATTAACAACGATAATATTGTAAGTACTATCACGGGTAAGGTTTTTTTCATTATTTTCTTACTCCTTTTCATTAATTTATACAAACCTATTTTAATCCTTTTTAAATACTAAAATTGCTTTTGCTGTTCCTGTAATTGACATAGTAACTAATTCATAACCATCTTGTAACATTTCATTGGCTTTTTTCTCTATTTTTTTGGCCATTTCATCTGCTTTTGGAGAATATTCTATAACAGCTGTTTTATACATTTTCTATTCCACCTTTCTTATTTTTTATTCTTGATACTACTATTGGAGATACAAATGTGGTAATGACAACTAAAATCCATAAATTACTCGTTAAAAAGTTATACGAACCTAATAAATCTTTGATTCCTCCACCTTCACTAATATACATAAATAAATCAAATAGATTCGTTAAAATAAACCAAATTATTCCAAATATAAAATAATCTGTTTGTTTACAATTTTTGATTTTTGGTATTAACAAGTATGCTACCACAAATATACATATACTTAGAATAATTCCACTTAATGGTAATGCAATATCTCCTAATTTAATCAATATATTTTCTCTTAATCCACCATTTATAATTGCTAGTGGAATAATTAAAAACCATATTCCTGTTGCTTGAATATATTTATTCAACATAATCATCTCCATAAATTGTCATTTATAGTTAATTAAAGTGTTTGTTTAAAAAAACTATTGTCGTCAATATAAAGAAAATACAATAGAAAACAGACGCTCTTATTTCCTTTTTATCTCTTGTGTATTTATATTTATTATAACTATATGTCATACGATATACAAACCAAATCATGGCAAATCCTAAACAATTCATATCTTTTTTTCCATAATAAATTAATAAGATTAATGTAACAATAGTAAATACATCTACTCCAATTTTTGATGATTTTAAATCATAGAGTTCCGTAAGATTGACAATATTTTCATCTGTTTTACTAATTATATCTTCCTTATTTATTTCTTCACCTGAAAGGATTTCGTTTATAGTAACATCTAGTATTTTACTTATCGGCTTTAACAATGACATATCCATTAAACACAATCCTCGTTCCCATTTACTAACTGCATTGGTACTGACACCAAGTTTTTCAGCGAGTTGTTCTTGCGTTAATTTTTTAATTTTCTTTTTTGAGCAATAAACTTTCCAATTTTTTCTTGATTCATAATTATCCCTCGTTTCAAGAATAATATTATCAATTATCTTATATTTTTTACACATACTGCTGGTTTAATTATTAAAAATAGTTCTAGTTTAACTTTAATAAATTGCAATTTAATATCTAATTATATAATAAATAACATACACCCAACTCATTAATCCGTGAATAATTGCCCAGCCTATTGAATGCCAATTAACATAACTAATTACCATTGCTAATGCACTTCCAAAAGTAATACCGGTTTTAACTGTTTTAGTTATTGTTTCATTTTTATTATTCATAATTGATCCTCCTAAACAATAAATTTATAATTTGTATTATTTTTTATTTTGTGAATCTATATTAGAAAATAATATACATAAACCAGAGCCTAATATTAAAATCCATATTATATAATTTCTGCCTGAAACAATATTATATATCATACATATAATACTTATTATTATTTGTACAATAGAGCATATGATACCCACTATATTATTTATATTAGCTTTATTATTTTTCATACATACTCCTTTATAATTGCCACTTATCACTTGTTGATATATATAATTATAACATCAAATATAAAATAAAAATAGTAGATTACTTCCTACTATATAGTAATTTTATTTAGTTAATCTATGGGATTTTTTATAATGCTTTTTTCATCAGCAAGTCCATTTAAATCATTAATACATATTGTAAACTTAATTAAAAAATCAACAGATATATTTAGATTTTTTCTATTTTGAATCAGTTGTTTGTGAATAATTTAATATTTCTACTACTTTATTTTGACTTAAACTTTTGTTTTCTTTTAAGTTTCTAATTCTTTTCATATATAATCACTTCACTATGTTAATTAAAATATAAAAAAGTGACGGACTTTTGTCCGTCTTTATGGGAAATATTTATATCAGTTCGTAATAATTTATTAAATTTTATAAAAATAACTTTTTTGCATTTAGTTCTGATTTTGGTATCTAGAAGATTTAATTTTATGCATAAAAATAGGGCTCCACCGTTAGATAGTGCCCTTGCAAAAACGATTTAACGTTTTTTTCTTGCATAAACAATATATCATAAAATATATTTTTATGTCAAACTATTTATCAACATTCACATAATTTTTTTCAATTATATTTTTGAAATATGAATATATTGATTTTAATAGTTCATTATTATTATAATATTCTTTATGTAAAATTATTCTATCAAAAAATAATTTATTTATTTCTTTATTTACATTTTCTTTTATACCATCACTTGTTACTATTTCATTAAACATATAAAGTGTATATGTAATTTGTCTAATTCTTGAATTACGAAGCTTATTATTTCTTGTTTCTTTCCCTATATTACAATCTTTTAAATATTGTACAATTTTATATGATGCTGGATAAGTATTATCTTTCTTATTTAATTCACTTAATATGCATGTATTATGTGCAACAGCATTTCTTAATTTCACAATATCTCTTAATATATATACATCTCTATTTTCATCCACTAAATTATATTTCTTAGTGTAAAAATCATAGAAATTAACCAATTCGCCAAATGTAATAATTTCAAGGAATTCCCATATTGGTATATTTTCTAACTTTTTATCTTTATCAACATCATATTTAGAAAATATTTTTTGATAATATTCATTACCTACTTTTTTAAAAATACTATTATGAACTCTTTTAGGAAACTTTTCATCATTGAAATCTTTTTCCAAATACAAATTAACTATTCTATATCCATCCTCATCTTCGATTTTTTCTATTGTATTTAATATTTTTATTTTTAAATAATGTTCAATATCAATTATCATTTTAAATAATAGTAATCTGATTCTATAATCAATAATTGCCATATCTTTTAAATATGCAAAATCTAAATCTTGATATAGTCCTTCATATTTTCCAGCAGGAGATGGATATTTTGGGAAATTGTGTTTATATACAGTTACATTATAATAATTATTATTATATTTTAAATATGCTTCCGCATCATCTTCAGAAATTAAATTAAATTTTATATTTTTTTGCTTTAAATATGGAACCATTTCTGATATATTCATCATAGATCTTAAAGAACTTAAATTTTCGGTATTATCCATATACTTCACCTTCTTATCAGTATATATAATATATCATAATAATTATATATTATAAACATTTAATAAGATTTTAATAATTTACTACGAAAATCAATTGCATGTGGTATTTTAGTTTTTTCAAAACAGATATCAAATTTCTTGTAGGAGATTAATCCTAAGTAAACTCTTATATCTTTTTATATTCTAGAGTATAATCGTAAAATTGTAAAAAACAATCTATTAAAAGTTAAAAATTCATGAAAAAGAAGGCACTACCTAAATTCTAGATAGTGCTTTAAACTTATATTTAGGAGTTACATTTTCGTCCAGGTAGCACTGAATTTGTACTCCCGTACAAAATTTGTATGAGGGATAATTCAAAATCCCTTATTTTTTATATATTTGATAATTTATCTTTTATAAAATCATCTAAATATTCAGAATCTCTTGTAACCCATTTATAATCAGAGTGTTCATCACTTAATTTAATATCCATTTTTGAACTATCAACATTTATGATAAAATCAAGTTCTAAATCATGGATTAATTCGTTATTTCTTTCTTTTAATTCATCAAAATAATGAGTAATAATTGGATTGAAATTTTCAGTAAAACCAATTTCTTCTTCAAGTTCTCTTTTTAATCCGTCTTTTAATGTTTCTCCTTTTTCTAAATGACCTCCTGGAAATTCCCAAGAACCAGGATACAGATTATCATTTTCATTTCTCTTAACTACTAAAAATAAATCTTTATCTCTTAATATACCAGTTAATACTATTCTCGTTTTCATACAATTAAAATTCTCCTATTTTTATTATAGTATATCATATATTTGTAACAAAGCATTATTTCTCTTTACTTATAGTTAGCAATTCATCTATTGTTTTTATATTCATAACACTATCATATTTTTCTTGAATCAAATATTTTAAATCATCACTTATTTCATTATAATTTTTGGTTAATTTGTCTTGGATAAATTTTATTGTATCTTTATCATTAAGTTCCATGACATTATGTGCTAAAGAATATAAATTATTAATTGAATCAAAATGTGATAAACCATCAGTATATACTAATATTCTTTCTTCTTCTGTTGTTCTAAATTATGCTTGTTTACTACTATGATTTAAAATACATTTTTTCACTAGTTGTGCTTTATTTTCTGGATAATTATTTTTTCGTAGTAATTGTTCTGCAATAACTGAACCATATTCATTATGTTTAGTTCTATCTAATTGAAAATAATTTAGTATCTAGTATGGTGTCTAGAAAAATCCAAATTAGTAAAAATTCTTTATAAACAAAAGTATTCCCCTCTCTCGAGGGGAATTTCAGGGGGTTCGGTTGAATATACTCTCACATTGAAACACCGTGAGAGATATCGGCGTGATATGTATCACGCATCTTAATCATAAAGGATATTTGATAAAAAGTCAATTGCTTATGACAAAATTTTTTTTAATTTGTAGATTTTTATTTGGAATTCCGTTTTATGACAAAAAACTGAAATAAGTCTGATAGTAGTATAATATATATGTTTCTTTGCCAAAAAGGAGGAATAAAAAATGAAAGCATGGAAACATTTGACA
>JAGHJJ010000101.1 GCA_017886705.1 Bacilli bacterium
ACCTTATTCATGTTAGAATCTCTTGACGGTAAGATTAGTAGTGGGAATACTGATGAATTAGATGCAGATAAAGACTGGTGTGAAATTGATGGTGTTAAAGAAGGATTACACCAGTATTATGAAATAGAAGCTACTACTGATTATTTTTCATTAAATACTGGTAGAGTAATGGCAAAAATTGGTGTTAATGATAGGAAAGAATGTCATAATAAAGTAGAAGTAAAATTCGTCATTATTGATAATAAGCCACATTTGAATGAAAATGGAATAGATTATATATGCAACTGGGTAGAAAGCCTAATATTAGTTACAACAAATAAAAATCATATTGCATATTCTTTAATAGATAAATATGATAATTTAGATATTTTATATTATGAAGAATTAGACTTAACAAGATTATTAGAAGATTTATATAGTAAATATAATGCCGAAAAAGTAACAATTCAATCTGGTGGAAATCTTAATGGACTTTTTTTGAGAAACAACTTAATTGACTATGTAAATATAGTAATTGCTCCGTTATTAGTAGGAGGTAAAGATGTATCAACTCTAATTGATGGAGAGGCAATTAGTCATTCAGAAGAATTAAATAAATTAAAAGCATTGGAACTTCTTGAATGTAAACAACTAGATAATTCTTATATTCAGTTAAAATACAAAGTGAAAAGATAAATTATAATTTATCGAGTAGATTTTTATCTACTTTTTTCTTTGGGTAAAAACATGATATAATATAATAGATTTATGAGGAAGTGATGAAAATGAATAATAATCCGATTCAATGCTTGATACCAATTTATTTAACCCCTTTGAGAAATCCTTATAAATAAAGGGTTTGCGTTCTTTGAGATTTTACATGTTTTTTCAAAAAAACAGCAAGAAATGGGCAAAATGAGCAAATTTTATTCAAAATTAGGGTAAAACATTTTAGTTGATACCGCATGGTAAACCCCGCTTATACTTAAAAAGAAAAGGGTGTTGTTATGGGATTATTATCAAAATTATTTAAAAATAGTAATGATGAGTTTAATCAGGAGGAATATGATAGATATAACAATTCTAAAATAGAAGAATTTGCAAAAAAATATGATTTATCTACTATTGAAGGAATTAATGCTATCCCTATACAAGAAGCTTTAAAATATCCAGATGGTGGTAGAAGTGTAGTTTATATGCCAGAACAAATACTAAATAGGAAGGCTTCTGAATATAAGAAAAACGAAAAATATGATTTAGCAATAGCTTGCTTAAAAAAAGTAAACGAATTATATCCATATTCTTTTTATCATTATACTAGAGAAAACTACGAACGAGTAGTTGATATGATGGTTTTAGCTAAACAGTTTAAACAGGCAAAAGAAGTGCATAGCCAATTGGATATAAAACATGGTACAAGATTACAAGAACTAAAAGAATTACAAGATTTTGCCGAAAAAGACGGTATTGAAACAAGAGAAAGTTATCAGAAGAGAATAATTGATCCATATTTAGATGAAGAAAAAGATAGAGAACAATATTATTGGTTATTAGAGCATGTTCCTAGTCTTGCTCCAAAGTCGTTTGGTGGATATAGAAAAATGAAGAAATTAAACTCAATAAATTATCAGAAAATTATTTCTGAATTGTCTAAATTAGGATATGATATTGATACTATTAGATTTTGGAATTAATATATATAGAAATTAATTAAAGGAAATTAAACAGAAATAAAAAAGTATCAAATAAATTTATTGATTTTTAAGGAGTTATGTTATGAGATTAAATTATTATTATAATTTTAAAAATACTATAAGGTTTTTTATGGATATTGAAGGACTTGATTTCACACATATTGAACAAAATAAATCTTCATGGACAGTCCCATTTAAATTTAGAATTAAAAAGGACGATAAAAATTTCAGGACTTTGCAAATACCCAATATTTATAATTTTAAATTAGCTTTTGATTATTACAAGTCAAAGTTTCCTGAGTTTAATTACAATTTTGAAAAATTAGAAGAACTGGATTCACATAAGCGAATGGAAATATCTTATAATTTGGGTGAGTTTAAAGAGAACAGTTATGATAAGTGGGAATTAGTAGACTATAATCAATTAATAAACTATGATTTATTAATAAGATGTGATATCAAATCTTTTTATAATCATATATATACTCATTATATTTTTGAAGATGTAACAGATGAAAAAACGATTGATAAACCGTTGTCTCATATGAATAACGGGCGTACCGGTGGGATTATAATGGGAAATTATATTTCTTTGTTTGCAGCTGAATTATTATCTAAAAAAATAAGCATACGTTTCGAAGAAGAGATAGAAAATTCTAATCTTGATTGTTATTTCTCTTATTTTTCGGATGATTTTTATATATTTGCATTTGAAAATGATAAAACTAAAATAATCAATTTGTTTGATGAAGTTTTAGAGGAATTTGGATTAGAAAAAAATGAGATTAAAGTAGAGTTTTATGATTATTTGACATATACGTGTAATGATGTTATTGAAAAATACTGGAAAATAATTACTAGAAAAAGTAAGAGTCAGCAGTTTAGCCAAAACACGAAAATAGCGTTAGGCAAACTTAAATATAATAATAATTTGTTTTTTACTAATCAATTAATATATCGCTTAAATAAGTTAGATGATTATAGAAAAAAAAGGGTATTTATTGTAAACTTTTTTAAAGGTGAATTTTTTAGAAATATTGATTTTAGTAGAACATATTTTAATGATTATAATTATCATCAGATTCTTTATTTAATAAAGGAATTCCCTGAAATTATATTATATATTGATAAAATTTTGAATTCATTTGAGCAATTTCGTAGTGAAGATTTTATAAATCAAATTATTAGATTTTATGAAAGAAGTTTATTGTTAGATTTTCATGATGAACAATTATATTACTATTATTTATTACATATGTTATCTGCTACTGATAAAATAAAAAATGTTGAGATTAATAAGAAAGTATTAGAAAGCAAAAATTATGTTTTAATATCTTATTACATTAAAAATAGTATGTTTTTTAATTGTGAAATTGATACTATAAAAAATTATGATGATGAAAGTTATTGGCTAGTATATTATTATTTGATTTTATATGATAAATCATTATTTGATGATTTAGAAAATTCAGTTAGGAAGTTTTTAATTCCATCATCTGCCAAGGACGAAACAATCAAAAACTCATATATGAATTTTTATAAAGATAATTTGACCCAAAAAAATGAAATTCTCGTTTCTTTAGATAAAATTCATGATGTAATAGAGGAATATTTTAAAATCAAATATTCAAAAGAGAAAAAATAAAATACTCGTGAAAAATGCAAAAATAGGCCGAGAGTAGATATAAATCTACTCTTTTGTTATAATATTTAATAATTATTAGAGGTGTAAAGTGTATGAAAATAGAAATTGAAAATTATAAAAATATTAATAGTTTAAAATTAGAATTAATGGATAGTAAGATTAATTTTTTATATGGTGTCAGTGGAGTTGGAAAATCTTCAATTGTCAATGCAGTTATAGGTGATAAATCAGAAAAGAATATTACTTACGGTAAATTAGCCGAAGATATGAAATTATTAATTGAACCTAAATTTGGTGAAAATGATTATTTGATATTTAATGAACAGACCTTACAAAAACTTATATTACAAAAGGAAGATAGTCAAGACATGTATTCAATAATATTTTCTAATGATAATAGTCTTGAAAATATTAGAAAAGATATTTCAAGCTTGTTATCCGGAATGAATTCAAAACGTGCTGAATTATTTGATTATGTAAATGATGTAGATGAGATGATAAAGAGAATTAACAGTAGAAAATTAGCTAAATCTGGAAAGTTTTCTTCTAATTCTTCTATTGAAAAATTAAAGGCAGAAATAATAAATCCTAAATATAAAAACTATTCAAATTTTATTCATAATAATGGAATAGAATATGTTGAATGGATTGAAAAAGGTACTCAGTTTCATTTGTTTAATCAAAACAAATGTCCATTTTGTAGCAAAAAGTTAAGTGTGTCTAGAATTAATAAAATTAATAATATAGCAAAAATAAAACCTGAACAATATAAAATAATTTCTGACTCTAGAGATGTCTTAGATAAAATTGGTATTGAGGTGCCAAATTTTTCATATAAAAGAGAGGTAACTAAATTAGAAAAAAAACTTTATGATACTATTAACAATAAAAAAATTATTATAGATATGTTCAATATGATTGATTCTTATAATTCTTCAACCTTAGATATTAATTCAATAAAAAAAGTAGTTTTATCTGAAAGCTTAAAAAAAATGTTCCCAGATGTAGAAATGGTTATTAGCGAGTTTAATGATAGCATAAAAGAATTGAAGAGAAAACTTGGTAATATTAAATTAAAAACTTCTAAATTTATTGGAAAAAACATAAAAAAATTAAATGATTATCTTTCTGAATTTGCAATTCCATATAAATTTGAAATTGATAATTATAATACTAAAGCTAAGACGGCTACAGTTTTCTTAATAAGTAAAAAAGATGAAAAGCACATAGATCGTATTGAAAATTTATCGTATGGAGAAAAGAATATTATTTCGCTGTTACTTTTTTTAGTTAGTGCAAATAAAAACTTAATAATTATCGATGATCCTGCTTCTTCATACGATGACAATCGAAGAAAGATTATTTATGATCTTCTGTATGAGTTTCATGGTAAACAAACATATGTAGTTTTATCACATGACCAAGTTTTTATTAAATATGCTCTATTAGGATTGAAAGAGAGAACAAGAAAGTATAATACTAATACCGGAAAAATACTATGCTTAGAAAACAGAAAAGGAGTTTGTATTTCTAAAGAGATATCTTCAAGTGATTTTGATTCTCTTGAAAATCAAATTTTCCAATTTATTGAACATAACCAATTATCTTATTATAGGAAGATAATTAATTTGAGAGTTTTATTTGAACTCTCTAAAAATTCAAGTAATAAAGATAAGCTGATTTATTCATACCTTTCGGCAATTATGCATAACACAGATAGGAATAATATTATTGAACAACTAAAAGAAGAGGACATAAATGAAAGCGACATTATAAAAGACCTAAAACAAAGATACAATATAAAATTATTACCTATTCCTGAAGATTTGTATTTTGATTTTAATTATGATGAATTGTCAAGTTTTGAAAAAATAGCATATCAACGTGAGCAACATAGAATTAAAAGGGAAGGGAAACGGGCTGTTAAATCATATATAGAAAAAGAATTTGATGATATAATACATCTTAATACTAGGTATTTTGTCTCGCTGAATCCATATAAATTTGATGTTTATTCAGAAAATATTTACAATTATATTTAATGATTTTTACTTGTCATTAATAAGAAAAATATACATAATATGGTATAATAAATGTCGGAGTTGATCTCTATGTGTTCATATAAAGTAGCAGCTTATATAAGGCTATCAAAAGATGATAATTATACTGAATCTGATAGTATTAATAATCAAAAGAATATAATTAAAAAGTATATAGATACGAAAGATGACCTTGACCTAGTAGATTATTATATTGATAATGGTTATACTGGAACTAATTTTGATAGACCAGCCTTTGTGAAAATGTGTCTTGATATAGTTAATAATAAAATAAATTGTGTAATTGTTAAAGATTTATCAAGATTCGGAAGAAATATGGGATGGATGAAAATATATTTAGGAGAAACATTTCCTGAATATAATATTAGATTCATATCTATTAATGACAATTTAGATAGCCAAACAAATCCCAATTATACTGATGAGCTAGATTTTTCATTATATGCTTTAATTTATGAGCAGTATTCTATTGATATTTCTAAAAAAGTTAAGACCGTAAAACATTTGCAACAAAGTAGAGGAGATTTTATTGGGGTATCTGCTCCGTATGGATATTTAAAAGATCCAAATGATTGTCATAAATTTATTGTAGATGAATATGCAGCTAATATAGTAAAAAGAATATTTGAAATGGCCTTACATTGTAAAAGTAAAAACGAAATAGTTGATATATTAAATTCAGAAAATATACTTACTCCTTCAAAATATAAAAGTGAAGTTACAAGAGTAACAAGTAGCAAAACGATTAAAGCAGATAAGTGGAATAATAAAATTATAAGTGAAATACTAAAAAATCCTACTTATATTGGAACGCTAATTCAAGGAAAGAATTGTAAAGCAAATAGAAAACTACCAAAGATGGTTAAAACTGATTCAAAGAACTGGAAAATCTGCAAAAATCATCATGATTCAATAATAGATAAGAAAACTTTTGAAACAGTACAAAACATATTAAATTATTCTCCTATAGTACAAGAAGATGATGAGCTTTTAATATCGAAATTGAAATGCGGTGAATGTTATGGTGGATTTTATAGAAGAAAGGCAAAAGGAATATTTTATTATTGGTGTAAATCATCTTTTCGTAAAACAGGGTGTACTTTGAAATCAATTAGAAAAGATATTTTAGAAAATATGGTTTTATGTGATATAAATAGTAAGTATAATAAACATTATAGAAGACTAACCAAAGAAATTGTTAATAATTATGTTGAAGTAGTAGAGTTGTATAACTCAAATAAAATAAAAATTATTTATAAAAAGTAATTATATGATATAATTATGCCGATAAATATCTTGAAAAGGAAGTGATAATAATGGCAAACGAAGAAAAAAGTTTTCAAAAAGGAAGTATCAACTGGTATCCTGGCCATATGGCTAAGACTAGGAGAGAGATTAGTGAAAAATTAAATTTAATAGATATTATTTATGAAGTTATTGATGCTAGAATGCCTAGGTCTTCTAAGATTGTGGATATTGATGATTTAATAAAAAATAAACCTAGACTTTTGATTATGACTAAATACGATTTATGTGATAAGAATGAGACTAATAAATTTATTAAGTATTATGAAGAACTTGGTTATCAGGTTATTCCTGTTGATTTGATGACTGGTACTAATGTAAGTAAGATTATTGATGCTAGTGAAGTAGTTTTGAAAGAGGAGAATGAAAAACGACAATCTAAGGGATTGAAGCCTAGAAATATCAGGGCATTGATTTTGGGAATTCCTAATGCAGGTAAGAGTACTTTAATTAATCGTTTAGTTGGGAAAAAGAGTGCGGGTGTTGGGAATAAACCTGGTTTTACTAAGAGTTTAAGTTGGATAAGAATTCATAAAAATATTGATTTATTAGATACGCCTGGTATTTTATGGCCTAAGATAGAAGATCAAGAAGCTGCCCATATATTAGCTAGTTTTTCTTCTATTAAAGAAGAAATTTTAAATGAAGATCAAATTGCTTCCTTTATTTTAAGAAAGTTGTATGAACTTTATCCTAAAGCTTTAGAAGAGCGGTATGGTATTGTTGATTTAGATGAAGATTTAATTGATGCATATGATATGATTGCTAGTCGTAGAGGTGCTCTTACTAAAGGTGGAGTTGCAGATTATGAGAGGGTTTCTCGTATCATTTTGCAAGACTTTAAAAATGGTTACTTTGGACCTGTTACTTTTGATAGATTAAACTAGAAAAAGAATAAAAAAATATTCTTTTTTTTCTATGTATGATAGAATGGAATTAGAATTGAGGTATAGATATGACAAAAGAAGAAATGTATAAAGAGTTGAATAAGTTAGGATTAGATAAGCAGGATTATATTATTATTGCGGGTAGTAGCTTAGTTTGTCATGGTATTATTGATGAGACGGAAGATATTGATCTTGCTTGTAGTAAGGAAGTGTTTGATTCTTTAGATTGGCCTGTTAGAGTAGAATATGGTGGAAAGATAAAATATAAGGATTGTTTTGACATTAATTATAATTTATACGATTTAGAACATATAGATATTATTGATGGATATCAGTGTAGTGATTTAGTTACTTGTTATGAATTAAAAAAGAGTATGAATAAGCCTAAAGATAAAAAATTAATTCAAAAGCTAGAACTTATGGTATGTAGTCAGGATAATTATTATTTTGAACGTAAGTTAAGGGATAAAGGTATTACTTTGATTGCTGGAGTTGATGAAGTGGGACGTGGTCCTTTAGTAGGTCCAGTTGTAGCAGCTTGTGTTATTTTACCAGAAAAATTTTCTTTAGAGGGTCTTACGGACTCTAAAAAATTAAGTGAGAAAAAGCGTGAGTTTTACTATGATGAGATTATGAAGCAAGCAGTTAGTGTTGGTGTTGGTATTATTTCTGAAGGAGTGATTGATAAAGTAAATATTTATGAAGCTACTAAACTTGCGATGAAAGAAGCAATTTCTAAATGTAGTGTTAGACCAGAACATATTTTAATCGATGCTATGCCATTATCTATTGATATTCCAACTACTTCTATTATTAAAGGGGACTTTAAAAGTATTACGATTAGTGCTGCTAGTGTAATTGCTAAAGTGACTCGTGATAGAATGTTAGACGAGTTGGATAAAAAATATCCAATGTATGATTTTAAAGATAATAAGGGTTATCCTACCAAAAAACATTTAGATGCAATTGAGAAGTATGGTATTATTAAAGAGCATCGTAAAAGTTATGGACCAGTAAAAAATTATTTAGAAAAACAACTTTCTTTTTCAGATATTTCTTAGAAAATGATAATAATATATATGAGGTGATAAGATGGGATTAATTTCAGAGATAGTTGGAGAGTCTCAAATGAAAAAATATCAGGATAAAGCATATGCGTTTGGTGTTTCTCCTATGTTTTTATATTACAAGTATCCTAAGGGACATTTACAGGTTGATTCTATGATTATACAGTCACAGACAAAAGAACAATTTCGAAGAAAAGCTAGAATTGCCTTATATTTTAATGAGAAGAGTGATTCTAGAGATTTTAGTTTGGCGATGGGATGTTTTTTCGGTGTGTATAATATTTACGGGTATGAGACATTGTCTAATAGTCTAAAGCAAGAAGTTGCTAGTATGGATATTGATAGTAGATGGACTAAAAAGTTTTTAAATACTTATGATGAGAGTATTTTAGATTATGTTCAAAGTAAATATTCTGTCTCTAGAGAAGAGTATCATAATCTTGTGCAAAAGATGTTTACGGTTCAACCAGATACTACGTTATATTCTAACTTTATTTGCCGTGATATTGGTAAGATTGTTATTACTAGTGGAGTATTACTTCATGATATTAAAGATTATTCTAGAGAAGATATTGCAAGTCTTATTGCTAGTGGAGAGATGATTAGTAAATTTAATGATCAGTCTTTTGGTTATGAACACACAAGTTCTGCAAAAAAATAAATATTTCATTGACAAAAATATAAAATATTAGTATAAGTATAAGAGTTAAGGAGGCGTAACATGGCACAGAATTTAGTTATTGTAGAGAGTCCTAGTAAAAGTAAAACTATTGAAAAGTATTTAGGAAAAGACTATAAAGTAGTTTCTTCTAAAGGACATATTCGTGATTTAGCAACCTCAGGACCTTTAGGACTTGGTGTAGATATTGAACATGGATTTAAGCCTAATTATGTTGCGATTAAAGGTAAAGGTAATATTATTAAAGAGTTAAAAAAAGATGTTAAGAACAGTGACATGGTTTATCTTGCAAGCGATCCAGACCGCGAAGGAGAGGCAATTGCTTGGCATTTAAAAGATGCGTTAGGTATTAAAGATGATCAGTACAAGAGAATTTTATTTCATGAAATTACTCATGATAAAGTATTAGATGCTATTAAGCATCCGACGGTAATTGATGATAATTTAGTTAAAAGTCAAGAAACTCGTAGAATTTTAGATCGTATTATTGGATTTCGTCTTTCTAAATTATTACAAAGTAAGATTGGTGCTAAGAGTGCAGGACGTGTACAAAGTGTTGCTTTAAAATTAATTGTTGACCGGGAAAGAGAAATTGATGCATTCAATCCTGAAGAATATTGGACGATTACGGCTATTTTTCCTGATTATGAGGCAGTACTTTTTAAATATAAGAGTGAAGATATTGAGCTAAAGAGTGAAGAAGAAGCTAATCATGTTTTAGAACAACTTAGTGATACTTATATTGTAGAGTCTATTGAGACTAAAGAAAAAGCTAAGAAGAGTAAGTTTCCATTTATCACTTCTACTTTACAACAGGAAGCTTCTACTAAATTAGGTTTTCCTGCTAAAAAGACAATGAGTATTGCTCAAAAATTATATGAAGGTATTGATTTAGAAAGTGAGACAGTCGGATTAATTACTTATATGAGAACAGATTCTACTCGTTTATCTGATGAGTTTATAGGACCAGCTCGAAAATATATTGAAGAAAAATATGGTAAAGAATATGTTGGATATGTAAAACAGAGTAAGAAAAAGGAAAATGTACAAGACGCTCATGAAGCAATACGACCTACTAGTGTGTTACGTAGTCCTGATAAGGTTAAGCCTTATTTAAAACCTGATGAGTTTAAATTATATTCTTTAATATATAAACGTACTCTAGCTTCTTTAATGGCTGATGCTAAAGTAAATCAGACTACGATTGTATTTGATAATCATGATTATAAATTTAAGACTACTGGACAAGTATTACTTTTTGAAGGATATTTAAAAATATATAAAGACTATGAGTCTAGTGAAGATAAAATTTTACCAAAGATTAATGAAAAACAAGAATGTGTTACTACGAATGTTTCTAGTGAGCAACATTTTACAAAACCTCCAGCTAGATATACAGAAGCAAAACTTATTAAAGAATTAGAAGAATTAGGTATTGGTCGTCCATCTACTTATGCTAAGATTATTGATACAATTAAAGAACGTA
The DNA here is from genome assembly GCA_017886705.1 of Bacilli bacterium. Classification (GTDB taxonomy): domain Bacteria; phylum Bacillota_I; class Bacilli_A; order RF39; family UBA660; genus Faecimonas. Next base: position 10,803 of record JAGHJJ010000101.1, read on the forward strand.
ATTATGTAGAGATGGAAGATAAGAAATTTAAGCCTACAGCAATGGGAATAGAGACTACAGATAAATTGCAAGAATTCTTTAGTGATTTAATTAATGTTGAGTATACGCGTGATATGGAAGAGGATTTAGATAAAGTTGCTGAAGGAAAAGAAGTTTGGAATGAATTATTAGAGAAGTTTTATAAATTGTTTGAACCAAGAGTAAAAAATGCTTTTTCTGATATGGAAAAGAAAGCGCCAGAACAAACAGGGGAGATTTGTCCAGAATGTGGAAGTCCGTTAGTTGTTAGAAATGGTCGTTATGGAGAGTTTGTTGCTTGCTCTAATTATCCTACCTGTAAATATATTAAGAAAGAACAACCAGAAGAAGTGGTTGTGATGGATTGTCCTTTGTGCGATGGAAAAATTGTTGAGAAGAAGACGCGTAAGGGAAAAATCTTTTATGGATGTAACCATTATCCTAAATGTAAATTTGCATCCTGGGATAAGCCTGTTCCTGGTAAATGTCCTGAATGTGGAAATTATTTGGTTGAAAAGAATGGAAAAATTAAATGTAGTAGTTGTTCTTATGAAGAAGCTAAATCATAAAATAGCTTCTTTTTTCTTGAAGATTTATTTTCTTTGCGTTAGAATTTAGGTAGGAAGACTAGGTGATATTATGAGTAGGAAAACTAGATATCAGCAAATACAAGATTATTTGGAATATTTAAAATATCAGAAAAATTATTCTGATTATACGATTCAAAATTATGAGAGAGATATTTTAGAATTTTTTGGTTACTTAGATCAGGAGAGTTTAGAGTATCAAAGTGTAGTTTATAGTGATTTACGATTTTTCCTTATGTATTTAAAAGATAAGAAAAAGGATAAAAACTCATCTATTGATCGTAAACTTAGTTCTTTACGGGGATTTTATCAGTATTTAGCTAATGAAGGAGTTGTTTCTAGTAATGTTTTTAGTTTGTTATCTGGTCCTAAGAAAGAAAAGAAATTACCTAGATATTTTGAGTATAATGAATTAGAGACATTGTTTGATGCTTGTGATTTGTCTACTTCTTTAGGACAAAGAGACCGGCTTATTTTAGAAATGTTATACGCAACTGGTGTTCGAGTAGGAGAACTTGTTTCTATTAAGGTCTCTGATATTAATCAAAGTAGTCGTACTATTTTAATATTAGGTAAAGGTAATAAAGAGAGAATTGTGCCTTATGGTGAATACTGTGAAGAAATATTAAAAATGTATTTAAAAGATGGTTATTTATCTTTAAATACAAAAAATAGTCCTTTTCTATTTTTAAATTATCATGGAGGGGAGTTGACTGAGAGAGGAGTTCGGTATTTACTAGAAGAGATTATTAAACGTACTAGTATACAAAAAAATATATCTCCACATATGATTCGTCATAGTTTTGCTACTCATTTATTAAATCAGGGGTGTGATTTGATGAGTGTACAAAAACTTTTAGGTCATGAGAGTATTAAGGCAACACAAATTTATACGCATGTTACTACTGATAGACTTCGCAGTGTATACCGAAATAGTTTTCCTAGGGCGAAGATTGATGATAGTAATCAAAAATAGATTATAAAGAGGTTTTTCCTCTTTTTTCGTTGTTTTTCTTTTCTTTTATTGTTTGTTTGCGTTATAATGTTATTAGTTTGGTAGGTGATGTTATGGATTTAGAGTTTTCTTCACAAGAAGAATTGTTTAAAAGAGTACAGCCTGCGTTAAATGCTAAACTTGCTGAATTAC
>JAGHJJ010000013.1 GCA_017886705.1 Bacilli bacterium
CCTCCTGGACCTACGGGTGCAACTGGTGCGACTGGATCTTCTGGTGCTACTGGTCCTACGGGTGCTACCGGAGCGACTGGTCCTAGTGTTACCGGACCTACGGGACCTACGGGTGCTACAGGTGCCTCTGGTGCGACTGGAGCTACGGGACCTAGTGTTACCGGACCTACAGGACCTACGGGTGCTAGTGGTGCAACTGGTCCTACAGGTGCCTCTGGTGCAACAGGACCTACAGGACCTAGTGTTACTGGACCTACGGGTGCTAGCGGTGCAACCGGACCTACAGGAGCTAGTGGAGCTGCTGGTGCAACAGGACCTACGGGACCAACTGGACCTACAGGACCTACGGGACCATAGTTTTTTCCATATAAAAAGTTCTCGAATTTCCGAGAACTTTTTTATTTATTAGGGTCTACTAAAATCTTTACAGCATCATCTGTTCCAGAAGTTAGTCTTTCGTATGATTTTTGTACTTCTTCTAGACTTACAATGTCATCTACAAATTTTAGTACATCGACTTTCTTTTCTGCAATTAGATCAATACAAGTTTGGAATTCGTCTTTTGTATAACCGATTGCACCTTTTAATGTTAGTTCTTTCATTACTCCTACGATGGTTGGTATCGTTACTGTGCCAAGAGATACTCCAACTAATACCACTGTTCCTCCAGGTTGTACTGTCATTAGTGATGTTCCTACTGCTGGAGAGTTACCACAACACTCAATAACTACATCGAATCCACCATTTGTTTTTGCTAATAAGGTCTCTACCATTTTAGTGTCTTTAGCATCATACCATTCATCTGCTACACCTAGTTTTACAGCTTTTTCTCCTCTAGCTTTATTAGTCTCTGATAAGGCAACATAACTTGCTCCTTCCATTTTAGCAAACATAGCGCTTACTAATCCGATGATTCCTCCACCAATAACTAATACTTTGGCTCCTACTTTGATATCTGCTAAATGAATGGCATGTAGACCTACTGCCGTTGGCTCTACCATAGCGCCTTCGTCATCATTTACTGTGTCTGGTAGTTTTATTACCATATCTGGTCTTACTTTCGTTTCTTTAGCTAGTGCACCTGGATTAGTTAGTGATAGTCCTACTGCATATGTCCAAGTCGAAGGGCAATATTGAGGATTTCCTGAAAGACATGCTTCACATTTTCCACATGGAGAAATTGGAAGTCCTGTTACTCTATCTCCTATTTTTAAATCTGTTCTGGAACCAGGATCTTTTACGATACCAGAAAACTCATGTCCCATGACTAATCCTTTTGGTTCTCCTGCTACCCAGTAATGAATATCTGATCCACAAATACCGCATTTTTTGACTTCTAATACGACATTTTCATGATCTATTTCTGGTTGTTTGATATCTGTAATTTCAAATTCTTTTACACCTTTAATGGCTACACATTTCATTTTTCTATCCTCCTACTATTATCTTTATCATATCACAAATTTCCTTTATTGCTTCTTTTTTTCTTCATTTTTCTTCATTTTTTACATATGATACAGAGAAAGGATGTTTTTATGAAGATATGTGTTTATGCTATTAGTAAAAATGAGGAGAAATTTGCTAGACGCTGGTATGAGTCGATGAAGGAAGCAGATGAAGTTTATGTACTTGATACAGGGTCTACTGATAATACAGTTTCTATACTTGAAGAGTTAGGGGCTCATGTAAAAGTTGAGGTCGTTACTCCTTGGCGATTTGATGTTGCGAGAAATAAATCTCTTGAATTAGTACCAGAAGATTGTGATATTTGTGTTTGTACTGATTTAGATGAAGTATTAGTTCCAGGATGGAGAGAAAAATTAGAAAAAGCTTGGACTCCTGGTACTACTAGGTGTCAATATATGTATTACTGGAGCTTAGATCAAGATGATCAACCTATTGTTAGTTTCTTTTTAAACCAGGCTCATTGTCGTCATGGTTATCGTTGGACTCATCCTGTCCATGAAGTGTTGGAGTATACTTTAGGGGATGAAGTTGTTGTTAGTTGCCCTGATGTCATTTTAAAACATTATCCTGATGCTACAAAATCTAGAAGTAGTTATTTACCTCTTTTAGAGCTTTCTGTTCGTGAAGATCCTGACGATGACCGTAATATGCATTATCTTGGTCGTGAATATATGTACTATGAGAAATGGGATAAGGCGATTGAAACATTAAAAAAGCATTTAACTTTAGAGCGAGCTGTTTGGAAAGATGAAAGAGCTGCTTCTATGAGATTTATTGGTCGTTGTTATAAAAACTTAAAGCAGTATGATGATGCTAGATATTGGTATGACCAAGCAATGAAAGAAGCGCCTCACCTACGGGATGCTTTTGTTGAAAAAGCACTTCTTGAATATGAACTTGATAATTATGATAAAGTAGAAGATTTATGTTTTCGTGCTTTAGAAATAAAATCCCATGAACAAACTTATATCAATGAGCCATTTAGTTGGGATAGTACTATCTATGATTTATTATCTATTAGTGCTTATCATTTAAGTAGAATACCACAAGCTATTTATTTTGTGGATATTGCTCTTACTTATTTACCAGATGATAGTAGGCTTTTAAATAACCGAAGAATATTTAAAGAATTAGAAACAGAAAAAGAAGGCTCTTAGCCTTCCATATATAAATCTATTTTCTTATCTTTATACCCTTCTAATATTTTATTCCAGATGACGCTTTCTACAAAGCGTCCTTTTTTGGGATGCATTAAATATCTTATTGTTAGTTCAATATGATTATCGACAATTTTAGTATAGATAGTAGGATCATACTTATTGAAATATACTCTATTCGTAGTATTGATATCATTAATCTGAGCTTTCATCTTTTTAGGAATGTTTTTAATAATTTCTATGTTATTTACAATTTTATATAATTCTTGTTTGTTTTTTACTAAATCACAATCCATTGGAACTTTTACTGTTAATTCATCCCAGATGTATTTGAATCCTTTATTTAAGTTTCTTACTGGTTCTGAAAAGACAATGGAGTTAGGGAAAGTTACGATTACACCAGTAGATTGTCCATGCTCTTCTTTAGTTGATATTTCTAGAACTTCAAAGTTTAGGGAAGAAATATTCATGACATCCCCTTTGATGCCTTTTACTTCAATTCTATCTTCTACTTGAAATGGTTTTTTCATTTTTATATAGATACCACAGAAGAAGTTTAATATTAATTCACGTAAAGCGATAGTCATGGCTGCTGATGTTACACTGATTAAGGTCATTAGACTTTGAATATATTCATTCCATATTACTAATAAGAATACAACTTCTAAAATATTTAAAATAATTTGGACTGCTTGATTGATTATGTATTCCTTTCTACCTTCTATTTTCTTTCTAATCGCTCTTTTTCCTATTTTTTTGAAGAAACTAAATAGTAATATTACTATACTGGTTGCTAGAGCTAAGGCTATATATGATTGATTAATGGTTGTTAAATCGCTTACATATTTACAAATTTTATCAAATAATCCCATGTTATTCCTCCTCTTACTAGGGACTAATTATATCACTTTTTCTAAATTTTATAAAGTAATCTATTTAAATGTATGATATACTAGACATATTGTTTACACATGGAGGTAGTTTTATGATTATTGGTATTATTGGTGCTTTTGATGAAGAGGTAGAAAAATTTATTGAAATGTTTCAGTTAACGAAAGAAGATACTACTATTTGGGATATTTATTCCGGTGATTTCAAAGATAAACATTTAGTAGTTTGTCGTTCTGGTATTGGTAAAGTAAATAGTGGCGCTATGACACAATATTTGATTGATCATTATCAGGTGGATTTGGTAATTAATTCTGGTTGTGCAGGAAGCCTACTTAGTAAAGTTAAGATTATGGATGTCGTTTTGAGTAGTTATGTTACTTATCATGATTTTAACCCTACTCGTATTATGGAGTATAGTGTTCCTGAACTTGGTAAGATTCGTGCTTCTACTAAACTTATTCATATTGCAGAAGATGCTTTAAAAAAATTAGATGTTGATAATTATTTTATTGCTCCTATTGCTAGTGGAGACTGTTTTGTTACTGATGAAGTGATGAGAGATACCATTTATAAAGCTACTGGCGCTTATGCTGTTGATATGGAAAGCGCATCGATCGGTCATATTTGCAAATTAAATCAAGTTCCCTTTTTATCTCTTAGAACTATTTCTGATTTTTCGGATGGTAATGATGATTTTGAAGTGATTGCTGCTTATAAATCTAGTCAGTTAGTTAAAGAGATGATTGAGGCATTATAAAAAGATAGCTATTCGTTTGCTATCTTTTTTAGTTCGTTAAATAAGAACTCTTTGGCTTTTTCATCTTTTTCTTCTTGAATTTGTTTGGCAAGTGATTTTAATTTTTGTTTTTTCTTCTCGTCTATTTCTAAGTAGTCTAATTGTTCTAGGAATTCTTCTATCATTTCGTTGATTGTCATTTCTTCTTCATCTTCTTTACTGATGATTTCTTTTAAAATTCCTGTTTTTTCTAATTCTTCTTCTGACATAAACTACTCCCTTTCACATCTATATTATATCATAAAATTTGTCTTATGGTACCTTTTCCATTTTTGCAAGTAATATGAGCAATACTTCCATTGATTATTGTCATTTTAGGGGGAACGTGTCCAATATCTGCATTAAATATTATTGGTAAGTCTTTAAATAGTCTTTTTAGTGCTTCTTGATAGGTAAACTCTGGATAGAAATGTTTAGGAAAAGCAACTCGTCCTACAATGATTCCTTTGATATATTTAAACCAGCCGACTTCCTTTAATCTAAATAAAATACGATAAGTCTCTTCTGCTGATGGTTCACAAATATCAAAGTACCAGATAATACCATCATCTTTATACTTTTCTATAAATTCTTTGGTATAGTCATAAGCTGTTCCAGGTAAATCTTTTAGGCAATCAAGACATCCTCCAATGATTCTTCCGGTGATATCTACTTCCTTATTTATCGTCTCCCAGTAGACTTTTTCTGTTAGATGGTATCCGTCTTCCGTATTTGTCCATTCTTTTTGGTAATAATCAAAACTATGTTGTTCTACGATATTTCCTGATAGTATTTCTAAATTATTTTTTAAACACTGATGAGGATTTGTCTGATCAAAACTTCCTGCATTACAGCCGTAGATTGTTGCGATATCTAATTTTGTAGTTATTACATATAGAAGATAAGTTGGATCTGAATATCCCTCTATCCATTTTGGATTGTCTTTTATATGTTGCCAGTTAATATATGGTAGCATTTCTATTAGGAAGTCTCCGCCTGCTGCACACATTATCATATCTGTATCCTTATCAGTGATTAATTCATCCAATTCTTTGGCTCTTTTTTCTCCTGATGTAGATACCATGCCTTTCTTTCTGACACTTTTTGTCTCTTTTATGCGATATCCATAGTTTGTTAGTGTTTGTATTGACTTTTCATAAGACGGAATATCGTCCCCTACACCTTGTGATGGTGCTGTTATTCCGATTGTTGAATTTGCTTTTAAAAATTTAGGATACTGCATGGCGTTTTGCCTTTCTACTATCTAAGATAGAGTTTATCACTATTAACACGATACTTACTAATAGCATGATTCCAGAAGTAATTAACATTGGCATAGCAGATATTCCTACTGTTTCTATTTCTATAGCAACATTTAGCACTAAAGCAATCGATCCTCCAATTAAGGCAATGAATAATGCAGAAACAATTCCAGCAATGGCGATATTTACAATCCATTTATAGTATGGTTTCTTTAATAAAGCAATAATCACTATAGAAATTATTGATGTTATTATTAGTCCCATCATAAAATTATCGGTAGTAACACTTTGATATCTATTCAGTACTACTTGTCCTTCTTCTGGCATTGAGTTTTTTGCTTCTTCAATCATTTTTTTGTATGATGCATTTATATCTTCGTTTTGGGTTACTTCCTCTAATAGTTCGTCTAGCTTTTCATCACTAATCGATTGTCCTGTCGCTTGTTCTATTGTTGTTTTATTTTCTTCCATAAAAGTTTTTAGGTCTTCTTCGATATTGATATCTTCTATTTCATCAGTTGTTAAATCTTTCATTATTTTGTCAGTATATTTATTCATCAAATTATCTATTGTTTCATTTGTACGTAGACTATCTTCTAACTCTTTTATATTTTCGTCGGTTATTTCTGGAAATTCATTTTTAAGAGATTCACTCATTTGCTTTATAACTTCTTCTTTTCCATAAGTTCCTATAATTTCTTGATTTACGATTTGTTCTGCGTACATAATCGTTGGTATTAATGTAAATGTAAAGACTAATACTGTAGTTAAAATTCCTCTAATAAATGTTTTCATAGTTTTCTCCTTTTTTTCTTCTATTATATCATATATATTGTCCCTATTATCACAATAATACCAGTGATTATAAACATACATGCTACTAGTTCTGGAATTATATTTTTTGTATAAGCATCACTCGGATTTTCTTTATTATAATAAACAGTCACTTTTTTTATACATGAACTAAGAATTCCATTTATTCCTACGGAAGATTTTATTTGATAGGTTTTCTTGTCTACCTCATATTTTACAGTAGGATATTTTGCCCAGGTTTTTGCTTCATTTAATTCAAATTGGGAATCGATAATTATACCTTTACATTTTTCTAAACATTTAGGATGTTCTTTTTTTATAATTCTTTTTTCAGTAATTAGTATCACTATTCCTACTATTACTACTTCTGTACTTAGTATTAATGACTGAATGATTCCTTTTTCTATTAATGGCCCTTTTACACATAGGCTTAGTATTACTATAATTACTGCATTGATACAGATTGCGATAAATACTATGATTGGTAGAATAAATTCTGGTTTTATAGTTTGTTCTTTTTTGTTGTTTTTCTTCATATTTTACTCCTTATAATTATAAATATATTCTTCGATATCTAGATAAGATTTATCCTTTGAGTAAGTCATAGCATAGATGTGATATACTCCATTTTGAACTGGTAGTGTGTTATGTGTATTTAGCTCTTTAATATAGATAGAATAGTAGCATTCTTGGTTTACCGATTCACAAGTTGCGGGTGTGAGTAAGTTTTCTATATTGGTACTTATTTCTTTTTTTGTTAACCAGTTCTTACTATTTTGTAACTCTTCAAAAAAGGCTTTTTCCTCTTTTGGATTTGTGAATATGATATAGTTTGATTTATGATTTAGTAAATAGCTTTCATCCCAGTTTATTTTATAGTATTTTCCTTGAGATGGTAGGGTTATTCCTATTGCATCTCGATAAGTAGTGATGTTTTTATAGTCTATTTCATCATTTATTAAGAAAGATACAGAACCTTCTAGTAGGATGATTCCTGTTACTATGATACCTGCAATAATATTTTTGGTGCATTTTAGTCCTTTGATACGATAGATAATTCCTAGTATTATGGATAGCACGGGAATTGGTAATAGATAGTATGCTACATATGTATAGTTAAATGTTAAAGGAAGTGGAACATTTTCTTTTTGTGGTGTTAGTAGTATTAAAAACATGCTTGCCCAGATGGAGATAATTGTTAATACAAATAGAACGATTAGTCCAATCTTTACTTTTTCATATTTTTCTAAGTTTTCTTGCTGTTCTTCGATGGCTATTTTTTTCTTAATCTTAGTTTTAGGGATTCGGTCATAAAGATAGTCAATTAAGTTCATATTTATTTTGTGCTTTGGTATAGGAATTATGTTTTTAGTATTTACTATGATATAGATATCAGTGCTGGTTATTTTTATTTTCTTTATTTCTTCATAGTTTATTTTTAAATTCATTTTTTCATTTTCTAGTTTTATGTATTTGTCATAAAAATAGACTTTATATTCTACTTGATTTTTATTTTTAGCAAATCTTTTATAATCTAATTTACTAAATAACACGTATCTTATTTTTAGAAGAAAAAACATTACCATAATTACAAAGATATCTGATATTACTACCTCTTCTATTGGTAAGGGATCTGGAGGTATTAGAGCAATTGAGAAAAACAATATAATTATTAGAGATGCAATTAAGAATGTTTTCCAAAATTGATAACTACAAGTCTTTCTTAGTTTTTGATATTCTTCATAAGCTATTGTTAGTTCTACCTTTTCTTTAAAGTTTTCATACTCCATATTATCACCTGACTATCTTTTCTGGTTTTCTATCCATTTTGTGAGTTGTCTTTTTTGATAATAAGAGATAATCATTGCTAGTATTATGATTACAATTACTGCTCCTCCTATTATCAGAGCTACTTGGTTTAGTTTGTTTACTATTCCTGTTGTATTATCCTCTTTTCCAGTTTCTTTTTTTACATTGATTACGTATGTTCTTTTTTCTTTATTTTCAGCAGTTACGATAATTTTAATTGTATCATTTTTCTTTAAGTTATCTGTATCAGTAATTTCATAAGTTGCTTTTTCATCTTCTGGTGTTGCGGTTACTTCTAAAGATTTTATTTTTTTAGGGATGGTAATCGTATAATTTTGTTTTTCTTTGGTAAATTTTATTTTATAGTTTTTTATACTTAAGTCTTTTAAGTAGTTATTGGATGAGTGTTCTACTGGTTGTGGTTCTTCCGGGATATCTGCTGGTGTATTTTTATTCGCACTTTCTACTTTTTCTTGAATGGTTGTGTTATTTATGGCTGGTTTTTGTGTTTCTATGATAGATGTCTTACTATTTCCTGCTACCGGTGTTTGTGACTTATTTATTTTTACTTTCTGTGTTTGGTTAGGGCTATATTCTATTTCTTGCATGTTTTCCATCCAATATTCTAACGACTCCGTATCAACTTTAAATACACCTGCTCCTACTTGAGTTAGCGTGATATTCGTTTCCGTTTTGTCTGTTTGTTTTACAAAGAATTCTAAGTTTGCAGAATAATTGCTGCAGGCAAGAAAATTATCTATACATTTATTATCTAATGTTTCATCAGCAATACTTAACACATAATAATTACTTCCTTCTTTATAGACAATACTATCCCAGTATGTTGAAGTAATTCCCGTTATATCTAACACTGTATCATCGAAAGATAATTCGAAAGCTACTAAATAGATACCATCACTATTCTCACTATTTTTGTTTAGTCCGGAAAAAGAAATATTAAAATTTGCATTAAAATAAGTCCCTTCTGTTTGTTCTCCTGCTAGACTCATCTGTGCACTGGTTATTGCTGCTGCTTGGACTTTTAATGGTATTAACAATACTAGCATACATACTATTATCCCTACTTTTTTCATATATACCTCACTACTCTTACTCTATCTGCATTATATCATATTGTTTTATAGGGTGCAATTTTCTTAGACAAAACAAAAAAAGATAGTACTTTTGATACTATCTTGTCTATTTGTGAAGATTTCCTTCTTTTTGTTCTTGCAACATTTCTTCTTGGGCAAGTTTTAGTTTTTGATTATATTCCTGCATGATATCATAAAAATCTTGTCCACCATAGCAAAAATCTATTTTTATGTGATTATTTACTTTTCCCGTTTCTTCATCCACACTTATTGCGTCCATTCCTTTTCTATTTACTGGTGGCATACTTTTCATTTCAAAAAATGGAGTTACTCCTTTTGTTTTTTCTTTTGCAAAAGTATCTGCTAGGTCGTTTGTAAATTGTCTTGTAAACACATTACAATGTACGCTTGGAATACCTAAGTTGAAGTGCCTTTCAAATTCATTATTTAGCATAATGTCAACAATAACTAAATCTTCTTTTCCTACTTTGGCCGTACCAAACATCATTTTTCCTGTTATATTTTCATCAGATAAAAATTGTTCTAAATATTCAATCATTACTCTAGATTTTTCGATTGCTATTCCTTGTGCTTCTTGTTTTTTCATTTTTCTTTCCTCTTAACTTTCTTTTTTATATAATTTTTTACTATTATACCAAAAAAAGAGGATTTTTCCTCTTAATTTTTAATTATGTAGTTATTATTTTCGTAATCGATGGTTACTGTATCGTCTGGTTTTATTTTACCTTCTATTATCATTTTAGCAAGCATTGTCTCTAGTGTTCTTGATACTAAACGTTTTAGAGGTCTAGCTCCATAGTTGATGTCATATCCAGTATTAATTAATTCGTCTTTTGCTTTGTCTGTTAGATTGATTTTTAAGTTAACATCAGCTAAACGTTTTTCAATATCATGAATAATCTTATCTAATATTTTAGCAATTGCTTCTTTTGATAATGGATTAAATACAATAATTTCATCGATACGGTTAATAAATTCTGGACGAAAATGTTCTCTTACTTCTGGCATTACTAAATCCGTATTACCATCTAGAATATGTTCACTACCTAAGTTAGATGTCATAATGATGATGGTATTTTTAAAGTCTACTGTTCTACCATTCGAATCTGTTACTCGTCCATCATCTAGAATTTGTAGTAATAAGTTTAGTACTTCTGGATGAGCTTTTTCTACTTCATCGAATAAGACAATACTATATGGATTACGTCTTACTGCTTCTGTTAATTGACCTCCTTCTTCATATCCTACATATCCAGGAGGAGAACCGATTAATCTAGAAACTGAGAATTTTTCCATATACTCACTCATATCAATTCTTATCATGTGACGTTCATCATCAAATAATTCATAAGCTAGTGTTCTAGCAACTTCCGTTTTACCTACACCAGTTGGTCCTAAGAATAAGAAGGATGCGATTGGTCTATTTGGATCTTTGATACCACTTCTTGATTTGATTACTGCATCACTTACTAATTCTAGAGCTTCATCTTGTCCCATGACACGTTTTTTCATATTATCTTCTAGAGATAATAATTTTTCTTTTTCACTGCTAATTAGCTTGGTTACTGGAATATTAGTCCATTTAGCAATAATTTTTGCGATATCATTATCGGTTACAGTATCACTTAATATTTTATTTTTTTCTGTGTTGTTTAACTCTTCTAGTTCTTTTTCTAATTTTGGAATGGTACCATGTCTTAGAATGGCAGCTTGTTCTAGATCATATTTATTTTCTGCTTGGTCTAGTTTAAATTTTGCTTCTTCAATTTCTTTTTTCTTCTTCTTAATATTTTCGTTTAGATTCTTTTCTTTATTCCAAGCTTCGGTTAATTCCTGTTCCTTTTGTTTCATCGTTACTAGATTTTTGTCAATATCTTCACGACGTTTTTTAGATATTTCATCTTTTTCTTTTTTGATTGCTTGACGTTCGATTTCTAGTCTCATAATTCGATGAGTTAAGTTGTCTAGTTCGAATGGAACAGAGTCCATTTGTACACGAATAGTTGCACAAGCTTCATCTACTAAGTCGATTGCTTTATCTGGTAAATAACGATCTGTAATATATCTATTTGATAGCGTTGCAGCAGCAATTAGTGCTTTATCTTGAATCGTTACACCATGATGGATTTCAAAACGTTCTTTTAATCCACGTAGAATTGTGATAGTATCTTCGACATTTGGTTCTTCTACTTTGATTTTTTGGAAACGTCTTTCTAGGGCTCCATCTTTTTCAATATATTGTCTATATTCATTTAGTGTTGTTGCACCTATTACATGAATTTCACCACGAGCAAGCATTGGTTTTAAGATATTTGAAGTGTCCATAGCACCATCGGTTCTACCAGTCCCAACTATTATGTGAATCTCATCGATAAACATGATGATGTCGCCTTCACTTTTCTTAATTTCATTTAAGACCTTTTTTAGTCTTTCCTCAAACTCACCACGATATTTGGCACCAGCAATTAAAGATGCCATATCTAGTTCCCAGATAGTTTTATCTTTTAAGCTAGATGGTACATCTCCTTTGATAATTCTTAATGCAAGTCCTTCTACGATGGCTGTTTTTCCTACACCAGGTTCACCAATTAGAACTGGATTGTTTTTTGTTTTTCTTGATAATACTCTGGTGATACTACGAATTTCTTCATCACGACCGATTACTGGATCAATTTTACCAGCTTTAGCATCGGCAGTAATATCTCGTCCATATTTTTCAAGAACATTTTCTTCTTGTTCTTGTTGATAGTTATTATACATATTATCACCTCTCTCATTGTATATTATACTCTATTTTTAGCACTTGTCAAGTAAGAGTGCTAATTATTATTTAAAGAAAACACCTTACTCTTTTTATAAGGTGATTTTCTTTATTATTCTTGGACTTTTCCCGTTTTTATTAATTTCTTTAATTCTTCTGATGTTTTCTTTTTTCTGTTATCTTCGATTACTGTTTCGATTTTCCCTTGCCAATTACCAGTATGATAGATTCTTTTACATAAATGATTATGAATTAATTCTTGCTTTGGATGATTCAATAATTGGTAGAAATCATTAATATCCATACTATAGACTGCTTGTCCTTCGGCCACTCTACCAGTTTCTTGATTTTCAAAAAATTTATCTAGCACTACTTTTCCATTTATATAAATATGACCTACATACCCTGCAAATGTATTCTTTTCTATCATTCTAAAGAATGAATCTGTCCTATCATAGAATTCTTTTTTGCATATATAATTCTATTAGTTTCTCTTGTTTTTGTTATCTTTCTTCTTCTGTTATTAATTCTAATCTATCTTTTGTCTTTAATGCTAACTAGCTATTTAATTCTTGTGATATGTAAAAATTATTAGATAATGGCGCGACTTTATTAATTGATTCTTCAAATATACTCAAAACACTAAAAAAAGCAAGATTTTTTCTTGCCTTATAATTCTATTTTTTCTCTTCTTTTACTTTTTTTGTTAATATAATGAAGAATAAAATGATTCCTATTCCTAATAGGATATGTCCTATTCCACTGATTCCACTAATCATTTTGTCATAGTTTATATAGAAATCATCTACAATATCGGCAATTCCTCTTATCCATAACATGATTCCTGTTAATATTAATCCTATATTATAGATAATATAGAATGCTTTAAACTTCTTATCTTTAGTTATGTGAAATTCTTTTTCTAATAATAGAACTATTAGGAAAAAGAACATTCCTAATACAAAGAAATGAGTATGTGTAAAACTCCATGTGTTTGGTTCAGTTAGTTCTAAGAATCTGCTTCCTTCCCTGTAAATCACTCCACAAAGCATGGCTACTATTGCGTAGATAAGTGCTGTATTTGTTATTTTTTTCATACTACTACTCCTTTTATTTTTCTTCTTTTGGTGCAAATAATTTTAAAATTTCTGATACTACTAATGGCATTAATGATAGACCGATTGCTACTAACCATTGCTTTAATGTTAATGGAACAATTGAGAAGAAGTCTCTTAATACTGGTACACATACAATGATCATTAACATTAATACTGATGCAAGCATTGCTAGGAATAGCATTTTGTTTTTTGGTTGATCTTTTGAAAAGAATGATAATGTATTGGAATGTTGATTCATAGCATGTACTATTTGTGATAGGCATAATGTTGTAAAAGTCATGGTGATTGCTGTTTCATAACTTGTTTGTAATCCTGTGAAATATGCACTAAATGATAATAATGTTAACAATGCTCCATAGTAAGCGATATTATAAATCATGCTTTTTTCAAATAAAGTTCCTTTTTTGGTTGGAGGATGTTTCATGGTGTTTTTATTGGCAGGATCCACTCCTAATGCTAGTGCTGGAAGTGTGTCGGTAATTAAGTTTACAAACAAAATATGGACTGCTAAAATTGGTGCTTGTAAATTAAATACCATTGCTAAAAAGATAGTTAACACTTCGGCAATATTTCCTGTTAATAAGAATTGAATTACTTTTTGAATGTTTCTATATATTCTTCTTCCTTCTTTAATGGCTACTTCAATGGTTGAAAAATTATCATCTAATAACAACATATCTGCTGCATCTTTAGCAACATCTGTACCATTTTTTCCCATGGCAATACCGATATCTGCGGTATTTAGGGCAGGAGCATCATTTACTCCGTCACCAGTCATTCCTACGATTTCATGTTGTTCTTGTAGAGCATTTACAATATCTAGTTTATCTTTAGGACTAACTCTTGAGAAAACGCTAATTCTTGGTAATTTTTTATGTAGCTCTTCTCTTGTCATTTCATGAAATTCTTCTACATTAACAGCTAAATCCCCTTCTTGATAGATTCCTAATTTTTTAGCAATCGCTACTGCTGTTGCTTTATGGTCTCCAGTAATCATAATTACTCTAATACCAGCCGTATGACAACTTTTAATGGATGACATTACTTCCCGTCTAGGAGGATCAATCATTCCAACAATGCCTAAAAATATTAAATCTTCTTCTACTTCGTTTTCTTTTAATTTTTCTGTTTTGTAAGCGAAAGCTAGACTTCTTAGGGCTTCTGTTGCTAGTTCTTCACTCTTGTTTAGAATTTTTTGTTTGTCCTCTTTGGTTAATTTTTTCTTTTTACCATCTATCAAAGCGTAAGTACATTTTTCTACTAATTCTTCCGGAGCACCTTTCGTGTAGGATATATGTTTCTTATCTTTTGTTTTGCATACTACAGTCATTAGCTTACGGTCAGAGTCGAATGGTTTTTCATGTTCTTTTACATTTTCTTTTTTGATTTGCTCTACATTGTAGTTGTTCTTTTCGGCAAATACTAATAGCGCTCCTTCGGTTGGATCTCCTTGCATTTCTCCATTAATGATGTTAGCGTTATTACACAATACTCCGCAAGTTACTAGTTTTTCTGTTAAGGTGTTTTCCTTATTTTCTAGTAAGTTATCGGCCGTAAAGTATTCTGTTACTGCCATTTTATTTTCTGTTAGTGTTCCGGTTTTATCTGTACAAATAACGGTTGCACTTCCTAGGGTTTCTACGGCTGGCAATTGTTTTACTAGTGCTCGTTTTTTAGCCATTCTTTGTACACCAATTGCCATAACTACTGTTACTGTTGCAGGAAGGCCTTCTGGTATTACTGAGATTGCTAAAGATATGGCAATCATTAAAATATCAATTAGGTTTTGTCCATGAAGTAAGCCAATAATAAAGATTAAGATACTTATAATAATTCCTAAAATACTTAGTACTTTTCCAATTTTATTTAACTTTTGCTTTAATGGTGTTTCTAGACCATTATCCGTATCTAATAATTTGGCTATCGTACCTATTTCTGTTGACATTCCAATCGATGTAACAACACCAGTTCCAGTACCATTACTAATAATGGTTGATGAGTATCCCATATTTTTTCTTTCACCTAAAGGTTCTTTGGCACTGCCAATATAATCTTTGTCTTTTTCTACTGGTACACTTTCGCCAGTTAGAGCAGACTCATCTACTAAAATATTATGTTCTTCTATCCAACGGATATCAGCAGGTATAATATTTCCTGCTTCTAGATGGACAATGTCTCCAGGTACTAACTCACTTGCTAGTATTTTTTCTAATTTACCATTTCTTAATACCAAGGAATGTGGTGCATTCATATTTTTTAGAGCTTCTAGAGCGTTACTTGCTTTTTTCTCTTGAATTACGCTAATTACAATATTAATACTGATAATAAACAAGATGACAAATCCTTCTATTTTTTCTCCTAGTAAGAACGATAGTGCTGATGCTATTAATAAAATAATTATCATCTTATCCGTTAGTTGCTCTAAAATCATTTTTCCTATAGTTTTTTTCTTTTTTTGTTGTAGTTCATTTGATCCATATTCTGCTTGTCTTTTTTTGACTTCTTTCGTTGTTAGGCCGGTTTTTGTATTGGTATTTAATTCTTTTATTACTTCTTCTAATTGTTTTTGGTAATTATCTTGCATAAAGCCTCCCTTTCTATCTTCTTTTATTATACATCATTATTAAAATATTTTTTCCATAATTTTACTATCTTTTTTCTTTCATATCTTTTTGCAGTTCATTATTTGTTGCAAATATAATTAGTACAAAGCCTATTACTAATAAATATAGCCACCAAGGTAGGCTAAACCAGAATTCTCTTGTTAATAAGAAGACATTTATTATTATAAATATTAAACTTGTAAAAAATGCAGAGGCTATTTTTTTCTTATACCCTATTATCATAATCAGAATTAAAAGTGTCACAAATAAAATTCCATCCACTTCATCTTTATACATTCCTATTGCAAGTACATAAAGTATACAACTTATTATCCATTCTAATTTATTAGCTATATTTGAATTTTTATTTTTTATCATTGTTCTTGTTACTAAGAATAATAAGGAAATATGTCCTATCATTGGTAATACTACAATATCTAACAATTCTAGTTCATGAAGAATATTATTATATATATCCCAGCAAGTTATATAGAGAATACTTTTTGTAATATAGGGATTTTCTTTTCTTCTATTTTCATTTGCAAAATACCATACGATTAGTAATAAATCTCTTATCCAAGTGTATTCGAAGAATCCTAGTACAATATATAATACTGTCATATAGTCTGTTATAGTAACTTTGGTATTTAGATAACTCTTTACTAACCAGGTAATAATTAATATTAAATTTAAAATAGGATTTATATGTATATTTAAGATATAAATATCGGTTATGAATAGTCCTAATGTTAAGAAAATATAAGATAAGTACTCTATTACTTTATTGTGGAGATATTTATCATTATATCTTAATGTTAAAATAATAGTTATTAGGGCTATTGTCTTAGGAATATCATTTGTTAGGTAAGATATTCCTAACAGTGTTACTAAGTAAAGTGTTATAAATACTTTTTCTTCTTTTAGTTTTTGTTTTGTAATTAGTTTATATAATATGATTATCAATGTAACTATTACCAGTGATAAGTAAGATTCTTTTGTTATTAGTAGAATATTATTAATGGACGTTAATAAGGCTGCTAGTGCGATATTAGTAATGGCTAATTGGTACGACTCTTTTTCGTTTTTATAACTTACATAACTTGTTATGATTACTAGTAATGGTATTATAAATAAAGTGTTTCCATTATTGAATATTTCTATTAGTGCAAAGTAAAATAAGTTTGGTAATAGAATGATATTGTTGTTTATTTCTATTACTTTTTTTGTGTTTTTATCTTTTATGTTTTTATCTAGTACTATTTTTAATAGTTGTGTTGCTGCTAATAAGAAGATAAAGTCTTGATATGCAAGATTTAATATATCTACTACTAAGATATATAGTAGTGTTACTAACCAGACATTTAAAGCAGCGTTTATTATATTCTTTGTTTTTACATAATGATAGATATTCATTATGATTGCTACTGCTACTATTAGTATAGAAATTACTAAAGAGTTTTGTCCGGATATTAAAAATAAACATACAAAAGATGTAATTAAAACTATCCAGTTTAATTGTTTGTTTTTGTGTTGCGATAGTTCTGTTTTTATAAATATTAATGTTAATGTAAGAAGTATTATTATTTCATTTAGTGTTTGTGAAAAAGTTAGTTTGGTTATTATACTTGCCGTTAATATTATTAATAATAATTCGCTAAGTGCAGTGAAATAGTTATTTTCTTTTCCTTTATAAATAGTTATTCCTAATAATATGAATAAAGATAAAATACTACTTATTGGTATTTGAAATTCCAGTGGCATTTGTACTAAGAATATGTGTCCTGTTGTGTTTATGATTAGTATTATAGATAAGATAATTTCTAATACTAGTTCTGTAATATGAGAATATTTTGACTTTTTGCAATAGACATTTTTTATTAAAATTGCTAGATTGTAGAATGTTAGTAATAAATATATTGTTTCATATCCTTGATTTAGAAATATTCCTAAGCAGAATACTGCTAGTACTTGGCATATATAATTTCCATATAATAGGTTTTGCTCTTTTTTTGATGCTAGAATGTAGATTCCACTAGTTATTGAAAATGCTAGAGTTAGATACAGAAAAAATCCTATACTGTCTTTTGAAAAATAATCTCCTAGTAGACCTAGATATCCAATCGAATATAGGCATATAGGAATATAGATCATAGCGATATAGAAAAAAGTTTTGGCTGTTTTTTCTACTTTTATTTTTTCTTTGGCAAAATAACTTGTACCAAGAAAAACGAAGATTAATAAAAATAATGTAGTAGTTTTTATCATGTTTGGTAGAATATTCCAAGTTGATGTTAAAAATAGTAAGGATGCTAGGATGATAAAGATAGAACCTGTTACTAATATTAAATTATTTTTATTGAGTTCTTGTTTTGGTGCTACTACTTTTTCTTCTTTTATGACTTCTTCTTGCTTTCTTTCATTTTGTGTTACTTTTTTCTCTTCTAATTTTTCTTTTTTCTTTGACCTTTCATTTAATTTCGTTGCCATATTATAGATATTATTATGCAACATATCATTTTCTTCTTTTAATTTGATTAATTCATTTGATAAAGTATTTATTCTTACTGCAAAAATTATTAATAAAATTATTAAGGGAATTATTAAAATCATTGTACCCTCCTACTCCATAATTTGTAAGATGTCTGTAGAAAATAAATTATTTTTATTTAGATACTCTAATACTTGAATATTCGATTCATAACCTCTAAAATCTTGTTTTGGTATATTTAGAATTTCTTCTTGCCTCATCCATTTAATTTCTGCAATTGTACTTTCATAGTCTTTTATTTTTTCTTTTGGTGTTGCTAGAAAACGAATTAAAATATATTTTTTATTATTTTGATATAGTTCTGTAATTGGTAACATTTTATGAATATCTACTTCATAACCTGTTTCTTCTAATGTTTCTCTTTTAGCACCTTCTATGATAGTTTCATTTTCTTCTAGGTGTCCGATTGGAAAATTCCACATTCCTTGGCATCTACCATGGCCTTCTTTCACCATTAAAAACTTATCTTCTTTTTTTACTATACATCCTACTACTACATTCATAATATTCTACCTTTTCTTACCCTGTGTTTTATTTAAATTTAGTCTATCATAAATTTCGTCTAAGTTATCTACATTAAACCTCTCCACTTCCCAAGCTTCATTTCCTTCTCGGTCATACGCCATACCATCAATATAAGGGTGCTTTCTTTCTATCATTTCTTTTAGACCGGTGTAACTTGCTTCTAATACTTCTTGTTGTTCTTGTGATAAATGAAGTGGAAACAGAAAAAGAAAACGATTATATTCAGCTCCTCTTGCTGTTAGATGGGAATCATTCATTATTACAACCAGTCCATTTCCTGCCCAGAAGGCTGTTTCTTGATAAATATTTACAGAACTTCCATTATTCTTTTTTTCATAGGGAATTCCTGCTTGTTCTGTAAAATTTTGAAACCATTCTTCATCAGCAAGCGATGTATTAAAACTAGCTTCATGGTCATTTTCATCTGTTATTTCAAATCCAAATTCATATCTTTGTTCTCCAAAGAAATGTAGAGTACCATTAGGTTCCATTAGAACTCCTTTCGCATACTCTATTCTTAATAAATCATTGTCTTGCTCTTGCATATTATCACTACCTTCTATACTTATTATTTTAATTATAACACGCAATGGTGGTTATCAGAAAGATTTTTTGCTATTTTATAAGGGTTTATTCTAGTATGTTAGTTTAGAATTCTTTTAGTCTAGCTTTACTTTTTCTTTTATTAGTTTTACTATTTTCTCATGTATTAATTTATTACTAATAATTGCTCCATGAATAGATTGGTCATAACGTTCTTCCTCTCCAGCAAGATCCGTTGCTTTTCCACCTGCTTCTTCTACAATTACTTTTAGGGCTGCAATATCACAATTTTTATCCTTAGTTCCAGGAAATAATGCTAATGTAAAATTTCCTTTGGCAATTTCTATTCCGGCTCTTATAATACTTCCTATACTTACTGTATAAGTTTTTTTACCTAATATTTCTAATATAGGGTATAGATTATATTCTGCAGCTGGCCAGATATCAAAATTAATTATAGAATTTTCATTTTCCAATTCGTAATTATTTACTTTTATTAATTGATTATTTTCATATGCTCCATTTCCTTTAGAAGCGCTATACAAGTTATCTGTTGATGGATCATATACTACCCTAGTATTGGAACACCTTCTTCTGCTAGTGCCAAAGAGAAAACAGAGATGGGAATTTTCCTAGCATACATAGCTGTTCCATCGATAGGATCACAAATCCAAGTATACGTGCTTTTTCCATATTTTTCTTCTTCTCCATCAATAGCATGGGTTGGGTATTTTTTCTTTATTTCGTTAATGATAAATGTATTTATTTTTTTGTCAACTTCCGTAACAATAGTTTTGTCAGTTTTATAGCTATAGGCTTTGTCTTTATTAAAATATTCCTTCATGATTTTTCCAGAATCTTTGCTTAACTTTTTGGCGAATTCTAAATATTCATTTTGTTCTTTTTGCGTCATATTATCCCTCTCTTTATTATTATACTGATATTATAGCACAACTTCTTGGGAAATATTTTGTTTTATGATATTCTAATATAGAAAGGATGAGGTGTATGATTCGGGTATGTTTTGTTTGCTTAGGTAATATTTGTAGGAGTCCTATGGCTGAGTTTATCTTTAAAAATATGGTTTATGAAAGAGGTCTTGGTGATTATTTTTTTATCTCTTCTAAAGGGACTAGTAGTGAGGAGTTAGGAAATCCTATGCATCCTGGCACTGTTTTAGAATTGAATCGTCATCACATTCCCTATAATGATCATTTTGCTAGCAAGCTAGTGAAAGATGATTATCAAAGGTTTGATTATTTTATTGGAATGGATAGTTATAATATTTCTTCTATGATGCGTATTTTTGGGAATGATACCAAACATAAAGTTTTTCGTATTCTGGACTTTTGTGATAATAAAAAAGACATTGATGATCCTTGGTATACAGGAAATTTTTCTCTTACCTATCAAGAAATTACTTTGGGATGTCAGATGTTTTTAGAATATATCATTCAAAATAAGTAACTATAAAAGAGAAGTTACTTTTTATTTTCACTTCTCTTTTTGATTTATATTTTTTTCTTTGATTTTTGATTTAGTACAATTTGCGTTTTATTTTTTTTGTCTATGCGGTTATTTACATCTGTTCTTAATATACTATATAAAATAGAACATACTGGTACACTTAGTAGCATTCCTAATATTCCACCAATGCTTGCTCCTACTGTTACAGCTACCATGACCCAGATGCCTGGAAGGCCAACAGAGTTTCCTACTACTTTTGGATAGATTAGATTTCCTTCTAGTTGCTGTAGTATAATGATAAAGATGACAAATACTAGTGCTTTGGTAGGATCTACCATCAATATTAAGAAAGCGCCTATTGCTGTTCCAATGAAAGCACCAAATACCGGAATTAAGGCTGTGAACCCTACTAATACAGCAATCGTTGGAGCATATGGAATTTGTAATATTAACATTCCAATAAAACAAAGTAGGCCAATAATTAGTGCTTCTATACATTGCCCTGAGACAAAGTTTCCGAATGTTTTATTCGATAGTGTACTTATTTCTTTCAAAGTTGTTTGCCTTTTTTCTGGAAGATAAGCTCTGGCTAACTTTTTAAACTGTCTGGTTAAGTCTTCTTTTTTTAATAAGATATAGATAGCAAAGACAATTCCTAATACTATGGTTGTTACAGTACCAGCTACTGTCGTTGCAACACCTACTGTTGTTTGCATGATTTTATCACTATTTTTACTGATATATTTCGTTGCTTCTTCTTGAATGTTTTCTATGTTATTATTTAACTTATTAATTGTTTTTTTCTCTATCCCTACTTTTTCTAAGAGTTCTACACTTTGAGTTTTATATGAATCAAAGTTTTCTGTAAATAATTCTACTGTATTTTTTAATTGAGGAATAATTAGTCCTAATATTAAAGCAATTATCGCTATAATGATAATAAACGTTGTTACTAATGAGACTGGTCTTTTTAATTTTTTCCATGTTTTGGTATTTTTCTTATTTAGCTTTTTAAATAATTTATTTTCTACTACATTTAGTAATACATTTAATACAAAAGCCATCATTGCTCCTATAATAAATGGCATAAATATGGCGATTATATATTTTATAAATGTCCAAAGATATGAAATATTTATAAAGGCAAAGATTACTATTATAGTAAATAGTATTAATTGCATAATTGTTTTTTTATTTTTTTCTAAATCCATATTGACCTCCTCTACTAGACTTACTGGTTAGTTGATTTATTTTGACCTGCGTTTTTTCTAATTCTTGAGATATTTGTTCTATATCTTCTGCACTTTCACTTGATAATTGCTCTGGTTTACTGTTTGCTGAATCCATTAGGTGACTATATTTTACTAATTCTTTATATGCTAATATTGTATTTACTACTTTTTCGGTGTCTAAATTATCTTTTGTATCTTCTACTGCTTGTTCTACTTTTTCTAAATTAGGAAAAATGTTTTGTATACTGGTCTGGCTAGCAGTTGCATAATTTCTATCTATAGCTCCCTTATTTCCTTGAAGAAGGCCAAGTACTTTCAAGATATTATTTGTGATTGTTAGAATTAATAAGTTCTTTTTAAGACCTGAAATTTTTTCTTTATATTCTCCTATCGTAAGTTTTACTAGTTCTAATAATTTGATAGATTCCATTGCTGATAGCGATTCTTTTCTTTCTAATTTTTCTTGTATTTCTATATATACTTTTACTAATTCTTTTCCATTTGGTGTTGGCGATAACATCATTTCGTCTATCAGTGTTTCTAATTTTTTTGCTTTACTTTTATCTATTATTTCCATAAGTATGTCCCCTTCATTGGCACTGATTATACCATAACTTCTTAAAAAAAGCAATTATTTGTGAGTTATTGCAGCAAAAAAGGCAGTACTATCTGCCTACTATTTATAACGTAATTAATTCTTTTACTTCTATTTCTTTATTTATATTGGACTTAAACCAGTCAGCATCTTCTTTCGTCCCTACTACTAGTCCGTAATGAATTGGTATTACTGTTTTAGGATGTAGTTTGTTGGTAAACTCTACGGCTTCTTTTTTATCCATCGTATAAGTTCCACCAATTGGAATACATAAAACATCACAGTCAATTGTCTCATTTTCCTCTAGGGCATCTGTATCTCCCGCAATGTAATATGTCGTATTATTGATTGCTATTACGTAACCTACCCAGGAGTTTTCTTTTGGATGAAATTGTTTTTCTTTATTGTATGCTGGTACTGTTTTTATTTTTATTCCTTCCATTAGTAGTTCTTGATAAGGCTCTACTAAATAAATATCTTGTTTTAGAAATCCCATATTTAATGATTCTTCTTCTATATCATTTGGTCCAATTATTTTGGTAGTTTCTTTCTTTATTTTTGTTATATCTTCTTTGGAAAAATGATCCCTGTGAGTATGAGTAATAAAAATATAGTCAGCATCATGTGTTTCTTCTACATTTAAGGGATCAAAATAGATTATCTTCTCTTCTGTTAATTTTATACTACTTTGACAGTTGATTGTTAGCATTTAATCCTTCCTTTCTATATATTTTTTGTTTTGTGAAATCAAATGTTTTCATTAACATTGTTCTAAAATGATTATCTCTCATTTTTCCTGGATGATAAAATTGTTCTTCTTCCTCTTTAGATAATACAAAATAAATTTGTCCTGTTGTTGTCCAAAGTCTATCTCTATAAGCTTCTGTAAATTTTTGATAGAATTGATATATTCCATCATGGCTTTCTTTATCGCCTGCTGCAAAAATTTCGTATAGTGGTGATAGATTAGATAATATTATTTTTTCTCCGTTCATAACTTTTTCTTTTACTGCTTTTACCTTTTCTACACTGTCACAGTTTGTTATGTGTATTATCTTATCTCCTAATTCATTTAATACATTATTTAATTCCTTTTCAGTATCACATAAAATAAATCCGCAAAAGAAACAGTCCAAATTAATTGATATTTTTAGTTGTTCTAATTCTTTATTCATTTTTGTCATTATAATCCTTCTCATTTAATTTTTTATAATAAAACCATAATCTTTATTTTTATTCATATGCAATTTCTCTTGTTTTGAATTTATCGATTACTATTTTGACTATTACTTTTTCTTAATAACCGGCTTTGATGCATTTTTAAAAATACTTCTTCTCCATCTTCTGGTGCTAAATATAAACCTTCGTAGGAATAGGTACCTAAAATTTTATATGGATAATCATTATTATCTATATTTTCTATTGCTAAAAAGGTTGCTGGTATTTTTCTATTTTCTGTTGTTTCTTTTTCTCTTGTTAACATGTAAAATACTTGGTCTTTTCTTGGTACTACAATTTGTTCTTTTAATAATGGAGGGACTTCATTTTCTGTAATTATTGTAGAATTATCTTTTATATCATCCATGCCTATTTCATTTAAGTAGAATATTTTTCTCGTTAGTTCAAAACAACCATTCATTTCCTCTATTGGATTTCCTCTAAATACTATTATATTATTTTTCATCGTTTATCCCCTTTCTAGGGACTATTTTATCACAATTTTCATTATTAGTTACTTCATCCCAGGAAATTACTGTTAATTTTGGCCATTTTTGTTTCCATTTTTTAGTTTTTTCTTCATAATCTTTTCTGGTTACATCGATTTTTACTGGTCTAATTATTAATCTGAATAGATCTTCTAGTCCATAGGGAGCATAAATTTTTATTTTTCCTTGTTGCAACCTTACTCCAAGGCAGTTCGATATTGCCTCTTCTATGGAAAGATATGGTTTTATTTCTTGGTTATATTTTTCCTTTTTCCAGATAGGAACACGACATTCATTTTTAATATCGGTCTTTACTTTTAAGTCTTTTAGACGATTTTCTAAGTCTTTGATTATTTTATCTTCTTTTTCATAAGAGGTATCTTTATCATAATAGACAATATCATAGTCTGAGATATTTTGTTCTACAGGATATTTATGAAAGTAGTTAAAGACTGTTTGATTGATTGCTCCGGCACTGACATAATAATCTTTAAAATCAGGATTATCTTTTTGATATTGTTCTAGTCTTTTTAATAGTTCCATTAATGTCTTATTCTTGTTTAGAATTTTTTCTAGTTGCTTTTTCATATATTCTTCATCAAATGTCCAAACACTTAAATTTCCATTTGTATAGATTGGATGAGATAAAACTTCTATATCCTCTAATATCCAAGCATAACGACCTTCTTCATAGATGCCACATAGATATTCTTCATTATTTTCCGTTCTTATTTTTTCTATCCAGTCTTTTGTCATTTTGATACAGTCGATTAAGTTTGCTTTGCAAATAATTTGACCATAGGGATAATCTTTATTTTTTACTAGATTCATTAATTCTTTATTTTCTTTATATTCTTTAGGAACTTTAGTATTACTTGCATGAATATATAATTCTCCTCTATAAGAGGTTTTCCAACTTCTTGTTTCTATTCTTTTTGTTTTTTCTTTGATTAAAGTAGCGTATGGTTCTGTTAGACTTAGTACTTTCATATTTACTTCCCTTCTTTATGTATTCAGCATTTTGGTACTTTTTTTAATTAATTTTAGCACAAAAATAAGGACTTGTCGTCCTTAACTTTTGTATTCTCCTCCATTAATATGAAATACTTGTCCTGTTGTATATGTGGAGTCATTACTTGCTAGATATAAGAAAATAGGAGCAATTTCTACGGTTTCACCTGCTCTTTTCATTGGAGAGTCCGAACCTAGCGTTGGTATTTTGGATGCTTCCCAGCAGGCTGGTTGTAGAGGTGTCCAAAAGACTCCAGGAGATACTGCATTTACTCTGATATTTTTACTAGCTAGATTCGTTGCGAGTGACCTTGTAAAACCAACGATTGCTCCTTTACTTGTTACATAATCAATTAATTCTGGTTCTCCTTTAAACGTAGTAATTGATGTTACATTGATAATAGATGCTCCTGGTTGTAGATATGGTAGTGCTTCTTTGGTTAAATAAAACATACCGTAGACATTGGTTTTTATCGTATAGTCAAATTGTTCATCAGTAATATTAGTAAGTTCTTTTTGTTGGAATTGTACTCCAGCATTATTGATTAAAATATCAATTTTACCAAAGGTATTTAGTGTCTCTCTTACAATTTGTTTAGAAAAACTTCTATCCTTAATATCACCTTTTAATAGTAAGCACTTTGCTCCAAGACGTTCTATATATTGTTTGGTATAATTAGCATCTTGGTCTTCATTAAAATAGGCAATAACTAGATTTGCTCCTTCTTTAGCAAATAATACGGCTACCGCTCTACCAATCCCTGAATCTCCTCCAGTGATGATTGCTACTTTACCAAGTAATTTTCCGCTTGCCTTATAATTTGGATTATCAAAAACAGGTTTTGGCATCATTAAGTACTCCATTCCTGGTTGTACATTTTGATGTTGTGGTGGAAATCGTACTTGAAAATCTGTACATTTCCAACCGATACCATCCTGATTTATTGCTTTTAGTCCATAATCATTCATAGTATGAAAAAAATCTTGATTCATTTTATCACCTATTCTAGACTATGATACTTATGTTAAAAAAATGTTAATTCATCTTTGGTGGAAATAGTATTTTTCTTAGGCTCTTGGCTATTTCTTGTTTTGTTTTACATTCGGTATATATTCCATCTTTATTTAAAATTGTTGCTTTATGCATTCCATTATGAATTTCTGCTAAGTTATTCGCAACAATATAGTCTGCATCATTTTTTTGTCTTAATTTATCAGCAACCTCTAGAAGTTCTTCTTTTTGTACACCGTCTAATAGTTTAAAACCAATTAATAGTATATCAGGGTCTAATTTCTTGATTTCTCCTATTACTTTTGGAGTTAGTCCCAGTTTTACCATTAAGTTTTTTTCATAGGATGAAATTTTATGAGTATTATCTGTTAGTATTTCTGGATTTTCAATAATAGACAAGACCTTATTTTTTATTTCTTCTTCTGTTAATTGTTGTGAAGATAGTTTTTTAGCAATTTCTGCTGCTAAGTCCTCACCAGTAAATGTGTACTCTCCATAGTAATCACCTACGGCAGAAGCGTGTACCATGCCATATATTTTTGTGTCTGTAATAATTTTTCTTAGGGCTTTTAATAAGTCTAGCGTTGATTCTATCGTTACGAGTTGTAATTTATCACTTTGTGTTTTTGGTTTATACGCAAGTTTTGGTGATAGATAAAATAGTGTTCCTAACTCTTCTTCTTGTAATAGTTCATCTGCTACAGTTGCTCCTAGTTTTCCAGTTGACATATTAGTGATTTTCATAACTGAATCAATTCTTTCATTGGTTGGTCCAGATGTAATGATAATATTCTTTTTATTCATAATTCCCGCCTTCTTTTCTCTTATAAAGTTTATTTTTAGTAGTGACCCGGGTGAGCAAGTAAAACATACTAGTGTATTTGGATCTTCGAATGTTCTTTTAATCATACAAATCCCTCCTTAATTGCATTATATAACCTTTTATGTTATAAGTATAATATATATTATTTATACTTAATATAAGGAGTAATTATATGAATATTAATTATGAACTTTATAAGATTTTCTATTATGTTGTAATTCATGGAAGTATTTCTAAAGCTGCTAATGCCTTGTTCATTTCCCAACCTGCTGTATCTCAGGCTATTAAAAATCTAGAAAATGCTTTAGGTGGAAAATTGTTTATTCGGACTAAGCACGGAATTTTGTTGACTGAAGAAGGGAATGTTTTCTTCAAATATATAAAAACTGGAATTGAAGCATTTCAAAATGGCGAAAATGCATTTTTAAATTATATGAACTTAGATAGCGGGTCAATCCGTATTGGTGCTAGTACTACTATTACTAGAAATATTGTGATGCCTTATATTGAGCAGTTTCATAAATTGCATCCTAATGTTGATATTAAAATTACTAATCAGTTAACCTCTGAACTTATTACTATGCTTCGTAAAGGTGATTTAGATTTACTGGTTGTGAATCTTCCTATGCAAAAACAAAAAGATGTAAAAATTATACCACTCTGTAAAGTTCATGATATTTTTGTTGGTAATAGTCGTTATTATGAAAAAACAACAGGAAAGATTATAGCTTCTGATTTAGCTAAATTTCCTTTGGTTACTCAAAAGGAGCCTAGTAATACTCGTCAGTTTTTAAATCATTATTTAGAAGAAAATCAGGTGTCTACTAAGATTTCTAATGAGATTGTTAGTTCTAGCTTGGTGATAGATTTTGTGAAAGCTGGTTTTGGAATAGGATATGCTACTAAGGAGTTTATCTTAGATGATTTAAAGAAAAAGAAACTATACGAGATCAAAGTTACTCCTAGCATTCCTACAAGAGAAGTTGGTATTGTTTTATTAGATAGGTCTATTCCTAATTACAGTGCATTAAAATTAGTGGAAATCATGACGCAAAAACAGTCATAGAAAAATTATGACTGTTTATTTTTTAGTTTGTTTACAATTTCTGTTATTTGAGAATCAATATCTTCTGCTGTATTGATAGTAAAATCGATTAGTTCTACCGGTACTCTTTTCGTGTTTTCTTTCATCCACAGATAATCATTGAAAGTAGCAATACTGGCATTATCTTTTGTTACTGTTCTTTTTTCTAATCTTTCTTTTACTATTTCTTCTGTGCATTCTAACCTAATAATATAATAAGGATATCCTAATTTTTTATAATACTTTATTTTTTCTTGATAATTATGTGCTAAACAACTATCACAAATACAACTGTTTTTATTTAATAGCAATCGTTCTAGACGATACTTTTGTAGTCTGTTTTTTAAATTTGTTGTATCTTGATAATCATTTAAGAACATTCTTACTTCGTCATTATTTAATATAATTGAATTATCTTGTTTTGCGATAGCTTTCGCTACTGTAGTTTTTCCCATACCTGTATATCCATCTAATAAAATAATATAGGGATTTTCTTTTTTTCCTTGATAAATTGGGAAGGATTTTATAAATTTCGTTATTAGCTTTGTGTTTATTTTCTGATTGGCAGGTGTATACTCTTTTTCTTTCCTAATAATTTGATATGGTTCTTTTTTCCTTAACTCTTTTCTTTCCTCTTTGGTTAGAACTTTGATTTTTAAAGCAATATCTATATGAAGTATTCCATTTAGGTGATCTATTTCATGGGATAAGACAGTGGATTCAAATCCTTCAAAAATTTCTTGATGCTTTTTTCCTTCTATATCATAATATTCCACTTCTATTTTGTAGGGTCTTTCTACTAATCCTGTATAGTTTAGACAACTTGCACAGGCTTCCCAGTATCTAGTTAGTCCTTCTTCTTTGATAATTTTAGGATTAATTAATACTCTTTCTTCATTATAATCTTCGTCTAGTCTTTCAAGATTTGTTTTCTTTAGATAAATTACTCTTAGCGGAATTCCTAATTGAATTGATGCAAGTGCCATAATATTATTATCATTCTTACAAAAATAATCTAACTCTTTTATGGCTTTTTTCCAGTCATCTTTTTTAAAATCTACTGGTTTTGATATTTGTCTTAAATACTCCTCATCATTTTCAATCGTTTTTCTTTCTAATTCCATATTTTCTCCTTTATATTTCTATTATTTTATGATTCTCACTTTCTATTAATTTTATTAAATCTTGATAAAAAATAGATATTGTTGCGGTATTTCTATTAGGGTGCACTAATATTTTTTTATTTTTTAATTCTTTGTCTAATACGACCGTAACTTTGTTTTCATTATCGTTGATAATCGCTAAGGGTGTTACAGAACCAGGTACTATATTTAGAATATCTTCTAGATTTTCTTTCGATGCAAAATGAAATCTTGTTAGTGATAATTTTTCGGCTAGTTCCTTTAAATCTACTTTTTTATCCTCTGGAAGTGTATATAAGAAATATTCTTTTTTCTTGGTTTTTAAAAATAAATTTTTACATCCTATTCCTTCTATGTTAGGAACTTTTTGTTTGGCTTCTTCTACTGTGTAGACTGCTGGATGTTCTACTATATCATATTTTATTTGTAATTTTTTTAACTTTTCTTCTATGGACATAAAACACCTCTTTTAAATTTTATTTTGTGCTATGATTTTTTCCTACTTCTTTATTTTGGTTTTCACTATGATTTGATTGATTATTCATATGGTCTAAGTTATAGAAACCTTGTGCCCAGGTAAGAGACTCTTGTGTACGCTTTGTTATTCCTTTTAAATGATTTATATTACAACCTCTTAAATCAGAAACTGTTTTTAATCCGTTTTCTTCTAATATTTTTCTTTCTTCTATATCAAAAGGAATTGCCGATAATAAATATCTTTCGTTTAGTGTTGGTTTTTCTCGCTTGTTTAATTCTTGCTCTATTATACTTTCTAATTCTTCTATGTTATTTGCAGAAGTTATTAACTTTTTTAATTCTTTTAATTCTTTCACAGAAAGACTGTTTATGATACTTTGTGACATTTTTTCACCTCTTTTTTATTGTAACATACAATATAATTTTTATTAAAATAGTAAAATAAAAGTAAACATTTTTTGTGTTTATCTTTATTTTACAACTTCACACTTTTTATGTCTACTTTTATGAATTTATTTATCTTTTTTATTATTCTTTTTATACTTTCATATGATATGGCATATTATTACCTCCGTTCCTTTTAATTTTTAGATTCTGCTGTATATAAATTCTGATAAGCAGGACACTCTTTTAATAATTTTTTATGTGTTCCACTACCTGCTAATTTACCTTTTTCAATTACATGAATTGTGTCAGCATCTATAATAGTTGATAGTCTATGAGCAACAATAATTATGGTATGATCTTTTACTAAGTCATCAATTGTCTTTTTGATATACTCTTGTGATTCATTGTCTAAAGCTGAAGTTGCTTCATCAAATAGTATTATTTTAGTATTTAATAGCAAGGTTCTAGCAATCGCAATACGTTGCTTTTGCCCTCCAGATAAGTTTACTCCACCTTCACCGATAATTGTATCATAGCCCTTAGGTAAGCTCATAATGTAATCATCAATGTATGCTCTTTTGCAACAATCTCTTACTTCTTCTAATGTTACATCTTCCCTCACTAATTTGAAGTTTTCTAGAATTGTTAAATTAAATAAGAAGGGACTTTGTCTAATGATAGATATATTACTTCTTAATGATTCTTGTGATAATTCTTTAATATCTATATCATCAATGGTAATTTTTCCTGTTGTTGAGTCAAAGTAACGTAATAATAAATTAAATATAGTACTTTTTCCATTTCCACTACGTCCTACGACTGCTATTTTTTTGTTAGGTTCGATGGTTAAATTTAATCCCTTTAAAGTATAATCTTCTTTTTCTGTATACCTAAATTTGACATTATCAAATTGGATAATTCCTTTGGTATTTTCTAATACTTTGTTTCCGTATTGTTCATCTTGATATAATTCATTATTTAAAATTTCACCAATTCTCTTTAAAGAAACTGTTACTTTATTAAAACTTACTCCAAAATCACTAATACTTTCTACTACTTCATCTATTCTCCAAATGTAAGACTCCATCATTAAGAAAATACTTAATGTGATTGCTCCATCTAGATAGTATTTTCCTGTCGTAAAAAGTATTAAGAATTGAATTAAGAAATAAGCTAGATTATTAAAAGCATAATACCATCTTTCATATTTTCTAACTTTTGCTGTATGGCCAAATAATTTATCAATTACTTTGCTGATGTTATTTTCTATTATTTTAGTAATACCTAGAGATTTTATTTCTCTGATACCAGTGATATTTTCAGTTGCTATTTTTACATAAGCATCGCTTTCTTTTTTGATTTTTTCTTGGCTCATTTTTATTCTAGGGAAGAACTTCGTAGAAATAAATCCCATGATTACTGCTAATACCATGACTTCTGCAAATAATATCCAAGATATTTGTAAAGCTAATATGATAACAATAATGACTGCAATTGCTTTACATATTAATCTTACTATTTTAGAAAGTAATTCCATGACTCTATCTGGATCTGTGTATAGTCTATTGATAAACTCTCCTACGCCAATTTCTTCAAATGCTATTGCAGGTAGTTTATCTATTTTTTGGTATAAATCTTTACTTACATTTTTTGTAAACTTTATTTCAAAGTATGTGTAAAGATAGTCTCTTGGTATTTGTAAAAAAGTGTAAAACAGTATGTATATTCCTTCATATAATACTAAGTAAAAGACAAAAGTGTTTATATCTTTTGCTGTTAATGCTTCTACAGCTATGCCCCAGAAATATACTGCTACTAAGGCAGGTACGTATGATAAGGCAACTAGTAGTACGTATAGAAATAACTTTAATTTATCATCTTTGATGTAGTTCCAAAATATTTTAAAATGTTTTAACTTTTTCATATTTTACTCCTTTCTAGCACAAAAAAACTACTTTGCAGTAGTTTTCTTTGAATACTTTTTTCTCGTATTAAAAGATAGGAAAACACGAAGATATTTTCCTAGTTTTACTGCAGAATGTTTTTTTGTTAAATTGTGTTATTTTGTCTGTAATTAAATATCTCATGTTTTTTCTCCTTTCTTTTTCTAAGTGCTATCATAGTACCATGTCTTTTTTTAGTTGTCAACTAGTTTTGTCAATTATGATTAAGAAAATTTTTTTCAAAACAACGTATGTGTTGATGAAAGATGAAGTCTTTTTGTTATTATAATATTCCATATACTTTATTTTTTATTTTCATTTTCTATCCTGTCATCTACCATTTTTATTGCTTCTTGTAATAATTTTTCCAAGTCATTTATTGGTTTTTTATTGTAATCTAGTTCGTATAACCAGTCTAGATATTTTGTTTTTGGTGCATGGTCTGGTCTACCATAAATTACTTTTTTGGTAGGTAGCCAGTAGCCAAATTCTACATTTGTAGTAAATCCTGCCATATCTGGCAAGCTTCTTGGTAGCCAGAATGTGATTACGGTTGCTTCTGTTAAGGCAATTCTTTCCCAGAGTGCTTGATCTGTATAATCTTCTTTGGGATGCCAAGTAGAATATTCAGGTACATAAACTACACCATCAAAGTTTAATTTTTCTAAAATTTCACACGCTTTCTTTCTCCATGAAATTTGATTTTCTCCTCTTGGAGTTGGTCCTGCTAAAAAGATTGATTTTTTTCCTGTGATTACAGGTTGGTCTGAATAATTTATTTGCATATTACTTACTCCTTTGACATATTATTTCGAATACTATTCTTTATGTTTTGTATATTGTTTCACCCAGGGTTCTATTATTTTTTCTTCTATTTGCAAATTTCCTCGTCCTGTTCCTAGGTTATGATTTATTTTCCTTGTACCGTGAAAATCGCTTCCTCCACTCATATATAATCCTTTTTCTTTACATAAACTCACAAGATAATTTGACTGCTCTTTAGTAAATGTTGTATAAAAACATTCTAATCCATCTAATTTATAATTACCAAGTATATCTAAAAGGCTATTTGCTATATTAGGTGAATAGGCAAAAGTATGGGCAAGGAAAGCAAGTCCTCCAGATTCATGAATCATCGCAATTGCTTTTTCTAGGCTAGGAAATAGTGATGACTCATCTACATATAAAGGACTCTTTGGATTATAGATTTCATTTCTGGTAAAGCTACTAGTTTCCTCTTTCGACTTTTCTTCTAAAAATAGGCAATTATTTTCTGGATGACTTTTTATTTCTTTCCAGAATGATACTCTGCAAGACTCTTTTTCTGGATTAAACTCAATATTTTCTTCATCAAAAATAACACCAATCTTTTGATATTGTTTCTTTATTAAATTATACTCTTGTATCTGTTTTTCTTCAAAAGTTAAGACACTTTCTTTTAGTAATTCGCTCATCATATCCAAATTGAAATTGTATCCTAGCACTTCTATTGTTTCACCATGATATGTTGTTGTTATCTCTATTCCTGGAATAATCATTCCTTCGAATTTGCCTCTTATATTTGGATTTTTTAATTCTTCATAAGCACCTATTGTATTGTGATCTGTAATAGAGATTATCGTTAATTTTTTCTGATGCGCTTCTTCTAGTAATTCTCCTGGTGTTAGTGTGCCATCTGAATATGTTGTATGTGTATGAATATCAATCATTTTTATTCTCACTTTCTAATTGTTTTACATTATCTATATATTGATAATTTAATGTATTTTCTTTTGTTACTACCGTTCTTCCTAATTCTTTTTCTAGGTTATCCCTAGTAATTTTAGCGATATTTCCACCACGCTTTGCCATCTTTTTATTTTCTTCTAGTCCTTATGGTTTATATTCTTTAGTTAATTCTCTCGTTGCGATTTCTCCTAAATCCGTAAGTGCTATTTCGACATCTGTCATATTATCTCTTAGAGATTCTTTTCTTATTCCTTTGTATTCTTTATATTCTGACGATTTCATACCAGACCAAGACTTATATATTTCATTGGTTAATATTCCATATTCATAATCTTTAGTAATACCGTTTTCTTTCCAAACATCAGTAAGTTTGTTTCTACTTAAAATTCCTTTTAATCTTGTCTCTATCCATTTATCAGAATAGCCTCTTTTGCGGTAATAATCAATTGCTCTTTTGATAGCGATTTCAGGATCAAAGACTTCATCAATTCTTTCGCTCCCGAGATTAGCAAGCCACATTTTAAAAGGTTCTGCTTTAGGGCTTGGAATGGATTCGATTAATCTGAAAATGTCTGCAGTTATCATAGCATCCCTTAATCTCATTTTTCCATCAGGTGCTAGCATTTTCAACTGACTACATTTTGTAGTCAGTTCGCTCCCTTCTTTTTTCAATCTACTTTTTAATACTGACCAATATTTTCTTGGCTCTGGACTATCAGTTAGAGCAGCGACTACATCCACAACACTAAAATAGTACTCTTCTTTTTCTCTATCCCAGATGCTTCTTATTTCTTTTCCTTCAAATAGATTGGAAATTGTTTCTATTTTATTATTCATATCTTTACCACCTTTCTATATGTATTATTAGAAAAAAGTTGGTAATTTCCTTTAAAATTTTAATTTTTTATTCATTTCTTTCTAATGGACAAGTGGTGCATCGAAATGCTCCGCCAAGTTTTGCGGTTTCTTCCATCTCTAATGGGATTGTTTTAATATGTCTTTTTTCTATTTCTTTTTTGATGCGTTTATGATTAGAATTTATTATTATCGTTTTCGGATTAATTACAAAAGCATTGGTTCCTAGTTCAAATTGTTCTTGTTCTGTAAGTGTAATTTTATCAAATTTATCTAGTAATTTGTAAGAATCTTCTTCTAATCCTTCTTTATAGATGATTGCTAGATTAGGATTAATTATTGTAAATACAACATCTAGGTGAAGAAATTTTTCTTTTAATTTTAATGGGATGATTGTATAACTTTCATCTAGTACACTTTTTAAAAAATCAACTCCATCCATGGTTGTTCTTTCACTGATTCCAACATAGATTGTTTTATTATCTACTAAAACATCTCCACCTTCTAGATAGATATCTTCTGGTACTTTAATTATATTTTCTTTATCAATTGTATTTATAATATGGTTCCAACCTTTGATGGCAGCTTTTCTGTTTTCTTTTCTCATATTTGAAATAAAGAATTTATTTCCTATTACAAAAGCTAAATCTCTAGTAAACATCTGACCTTTTGCGTCTTCTACTTGATCTGCTATTAAAATATCAATATTATTTTCTTTTAGCGTATCCCAAAACTTCTTTTGTTCTTCTAATATAATTTCTTTTTTAGGTATACTTTCTATTTCCGCATAGTGTTTGATAGTTTCATTATTTATTGCTAAACTAGTTGGATTATAATAGTTTGCACTTGCGACAATGACTTTTTGTAATTTATCATATTCATTATTTACATTTACTTTCATTGTTCCTCCAACATTTAGATTTCTGTTAATAGTTCAGAAAATTCTTGATAGCCACTTTCACTATTTAAGTGTCCGCCATTTGGTATTAGTTTTTGTTTTGTAGCAACAGCATCCGCAAAGGCTTTTTCTACCTCATATTTTACATAGGGATCATTATCTGTGTAATAGCAGACAATATCATTACAATAGTTTTTTACCTCTTCTAGATTATCTAGATACATACTTTTATTTACTGTATCATACTCTTGGTTTATTCCTAAATAGTTATTAAAACCACAGACAAAGACTAATTTTTTTACTTTTAATTTATTTTCAATTAAAAATTTTGCAATAAATACTGGTGCAATGGAATGAGCAAATATTGTTGTGTTTTCTGTTAGTATTTTAGCATCTACATAAGTCTTTAATAATTTAGACCAATTTTCATAAGTTTGAAATCCAACTCCTGATGGAAAGTCTGGAGTATATACTTCTAGGTCCTTTTTTTCCAACTCACATCTTAACCATGGTATCCAGTTTGAAAATGGACTAGCAAAACTTCCATGAATTATAAAATAGTTTTGTTTCATTTGTTCACCTCATTAATATTTTCTATTTTTGTATTGTTAGTTTAGTGGTATTATTTCTAAATCATTTGGAACTACTACATTCCCACTAAAGTTTTCTTTTGCTTCCTTGGTATATTGTGCTTTTCTTTTATCTCCTAAGTTTTCTTGAGTATGCCATAAAACTATATTTTTTATACCAAGATTTTCTGCCTTAATACACGCTGATTTTACTGTATCGTGATTCTTTTCTCTTGGTTTAAATATACTCTCTTCTGTTTCTAGACAAAAAGCTTCGTGCAATAAGTAATCTGCATTTTTTACATCATTATATAAATTCTCGTCTAATGGTTCATCTCCTAGAAAAGCTAACACTTTGCCGTTATTTAATCTAGTTTTAAATCCAAATTGTTTATCACTTTTACTGAAAATATCTAAGAATTCTATATCATAATTTAAAATTTTAATTTTTTCATGACTTTTTACGGTATGAATAAATATTCTTTTATCTAAAAATTGTTGTTGACTTTTACGCAAAAGTGTCTTGATTTGTGTTTTTAGAATTTCTGCCACTTCATCGTGACAGTAAATATCTAGGTTTCCAATATATATTCCTTTTGCCATAGATAGATCCACATATCGATAAATCCAAGGCATTCCTAATAAATGATCCAGATGTTTGTGTGATATGAATACATTATGAATGTTATTAATATTGATATTTGCTAATTGTAATTGCTTTAATATTCGATTCCCTCACCAGTATCTACCATTAAGTATTCTTGACTATTATTTTCTAAAATAAAACAGGTATTGAAATTATTTACAACACTTGCAGTTCCTGTTCCTAGTACGATTATTTTTTCCATTTTCAATTCCTCTTTTCTAGGACTTTTGCGATTTCTATTTCTTCCATATCATCTGGTACGATTACATTCCCTTGAAAAACACTCTGAGCTTCTTCTTGATATAATCTTTTTCTATCTTTACCGTGGGACTCTTCTGTGTGATACAGAATTAAATTTTTAACTTCTAGTTTGTTCATTGTCTTCGCAGCACTTAATGCGGTAGAATGGTTTTTCTCATAAGCGTGAAAGATATTTTCTTCTCTGTCTAAGCAAAAAGCCTCGTGCATAACGTAATCAGCGCCTCGAACTCTATCATCAAGTAAAGGATTTAAGGTTTCATCACCTAAAAAGATAAGACGATTTTCATTCAATCTACATTCAAATCCGAATTGTTTGGTTCCTTTCGCTAATATATCGAAAAATTCATAATTAATACCATTTATCGTATACTTGTCGCAATCATTTAATACTACAAAGTTAGTAATTTTATATATAGCATCCATTAATACAGTTGGTAATATCAAGTTAGATACTCCTTTAATCGCTTCATACACTACATCGTTACAATAAATATTAATTTTTTCTTTAATCTCCCCACGTTTTGCCATACTATTCATTCTCTTAAACATCCATATAAGTCCCAAAATATGATCTGTGTGGCTATGGGAAATAAAGATATTTTTAATATCAGTTAATGATATATTAACTTCTTTAAGTCTTCGTACAATCTCTACACTTCCGCCAGTATCAACTAAAAATACACCTTTTTCATTTTGAATGACAAAGCAAGTATTATACAAATCTAATGTTCCACCGTTTCCTGTACCTAACATTATTATTTTTGACATGACTTTTCATCTCCTTTTTTATATTTTATCATTAACTCATCTCAATTATATTTTTCTTTAATTTTTCTATATTTTGTTTTAGTGATAAGAGATAAGGAATATTACTTGTTAATTCTACTCCGTCTAATTTTGTTATATTGCTATCTAATGGTAATATTTTTTGATCATATAGCTTTTGGTTTAGTAGTGTGTCTAAATCATCTATTTTATCTGCTACATAGTTTTCAAAATAATATAGAGTCCAAACATTTTTTGACTTTGAATATTTCAGTTCAAAAATTGGTAATAATTCCTCTCCTATATGAACAGCTTTTAAATTAAATGTTTTCTTATATTCTTCTATGAGTGTTTTTATTCTTACTGATTTTGTATTTTGGTTATCTATTTCATATATTTTATGATATAACTTTTGGTATTCTTCTAATAGTTCTCTATAAGTTATCTTTTCTTTTGTAAATTTATAATTATCTATTGTAAATTTATGTTTTTGTTCATAAAAAGGATATAGTGTGTTCCAAGTATCTGGATTGGTGTTATAAACTAGAATTCCTGATTTTCCATTTATATTTACATTTGTATATAGATTCATGGCACTATCTAATCTAGTAGGAAGTATTTCTTTTGGTACTTTTTCATCTAATATATTATTTGCAATTATCATTTCTTGTCTCCTTATCAAGATAGAAAAAAAGTGTTTCTATTTCTTCTTCAAAAGTATCAATTAATAAGTCTGGCTCT
This sequence comes from Bacilli bacterium, assembly GCA_017886705.1. GTDB lineage: Bacteria > Bacillota_I > Bacilli_A > RF39 > UBA660 > Faecimonas. Next base: position 38,730 of record JAGHJJ010000013.1, read on the forward strand.
TTATTTTTTACCATTTCTTTTAGCTTATTGTAGGATACGAAAAATATTTCAGATATTTCTTCCTTTTGATAAGTCATATCTGATATTTTTTCTTTGATTTTTAAAATGTATAAATCATTAAACTCGTTGTTTTTGTATGTTGGTGTATATTTAGCACTTCTTTTTATTGTTTTTATAAATTTTAAGTTTTTCTCATTCACTTCTAAATTTAACTCTTCTTTTAATTCTCTTTTTACACCATCGATGGAAGTATCTCCTGCAGATAAATGACCTCCATTGAAAATACTTATTTTGTTAGGATTACTATCTTTTGTTTTTGATCTTCTTTGTAATAAAACTTCATTTTTGTCATTGATTATCCAAACATGTACTGCTTTGTGCCAATCACCATCTTTATGTACTTCTTTTCTCGGCTTGGTTTTTCCAGTTTTATTTCCTTTTTCATCTAATACATCAAAATACTCTTCCATTCATATCACCTACTTTACTAATTTCATACTAACAATCCCTATTTCTGGTATTAGAACATCCTTTGGAGTGTCTATTACAAATTGAATAGTTCGTATCACTTGTTCTAAATCTAGGCCACTAGGTTCTTTTTTTATTCCATTTTTTATAAAAAGAGAGGTTTTCATTCTTCCTGGTCTTATATCTGTAACTCTTATACCATACTTCATTAATTCTAATTGCAATGATTTGGAAAAACCAGTCACTCCCCATTTACTTGCATTATAAATCGTTCTCTCTTCTTTTGCAGAAATTCCGGATTGAGAATTAATTTGTATAATTAATCCATCTTTTCTTTCTTTCATTGATGGAACAACAGCTTTCGTGCAATTAATAAGGCCTAATAAATTAACTTGAATAATTTCTTCAATTAATTTACTATCATTATCTACTAATTCTCCATATGTCCAAAGTCCAGCATTATTAACTAGTACATCAATATGACCGTAATCCTTTAGAATTTTATCTATTACTGATTGAACTATTTCAAAGTTTCTTATATCACATACATAATAAGGGCATCCTATATTTTTCATTTTTTCTTCATTAGTCGATAAAATAATTACATCATTTTCTTGCATTAGTTCTTTTGCTAAAGACTTTCCCAAGCCGTCACTTCCACCAGTAATTACGATTACTTTTTTCATTTTATTTCTCCTTTACTTGGTACCATATTTGAACAATCCCCTCTTCTTCTTTTACTACTTTTTCTAATTGTAACTCCTTTTCTAGGTACTTTCCTTCAAAAAGATTAATTCCTTTTGTTAGAAGATAGGGATTATAGTTAATAATAATTCTATTTGCTAGATTGTTTTCTAAAAATAAGGTATTGGTATGCGCTCCTCCTGATACGAATATTTTATTTAGATTTTTTTCCTTACATACTCTTTTAAATTCTTCTAAGGAATTTACATAAATTACATTTTTATAATTTGAAGAGTTTTGTGTCTTAGAAAAGATAATTACTGTTATATCTTTTAAATCATTTATATAGTCTTCTCCCCAGGATATCACATTCTGAAATGTTTTATTTCCCCAGACTAGGCAATCATACTCTTTTAAAAAATCTAGCATTATTTGGTAATTTCTTTCTGATAAAAAGTCTTCACTACCTTCTTTTGTTGCGATTAATCCGTTGATAGATGCTGCCATTTCTATTGTTACTTCCATCATTAGTTCACCTCTTTTAATTATCGTCTTATTATTCCACCATGACATTTTAAGGTATATATTTTCTTGTTTTCTTTTTCGATTGTTTCTTCTCCCTCAAAGTTTGTTAGGTCTCCTGTTACTTCAAATGTATATTTGTAACCTTGATTTTCAAATTCTTTAGGTCCTCTTACTGGAATAGTATCATCTTGTCCTACTTGCATTAATGCTGGTCTTAAGGCATTATCCATTGCTTCTTCACTTAAGTTTTCATCTAGCGTTCTTCCATAATATACCATTCCCCAGATAGGAGTGTCTTCTTGTTGATATACTACTTCTTGTCCCTGAAAATCAGTTCCAGCAAAGTAGGTATCGTGATAAGTCCACTTGTCTTTTGTGTATTCATAGTCACGAGAACCTCTTCTGGTAGGATTTACTTTTTCTGCAGTTCCGTTTGCATAAGTTCCTTTTTTGGCTTCTATTAAAAAGTTATATAAATCTATTAATTCTTGTTCTTTCAATAACCTATCTAAGTCATATACTCCTGATGGTGTTTTGTCTTTCATCATTTTTGCTATTTCTAATACATTTTCTGCTAGTTCTTTAAATCCTACTACTCGGCATTCTAAATTATCTACTTTCCAGTCATTAATTAATTCATCATACTCTAAATAAGAATTGATATTTACCTTTTTTCCTGTTTCATCTAATACTCTTTTGGCAACTACTTTTGCAGTTTCACTTGGAACTTTTTTCGTTTTATAATGAGTTTCAATTAAGTCAAAGGATTCTTTTTCACTTTTCTTTGCATATTCTACTACTTCATCGATAAATTTCTTTACATCAAATCTAAAATTTCCACCTCTAAATACAGGGATGATGTTTGATGCTTCTTCAAAACGTTTCATCTGTTCCTCGGTAAGTCCTGCCGTTCCTATTACAATAGGCTTTTTTACTTTTAGTGCAAAGTCTAAGACTTTATCAAAGCTATCTTTATGAGAAAAATCTACAATGACGTCAAAATCTTCTTTTATCCTATCTAATTCATCATAATTATAATAATTGGTATTACTTCTAGATAGTCCAGCAACAATTTCTACATTATCACTCTTTTTTGCTAGTTCTATTGCTTCACGTCCTGTTCTTCCTGTAATTCCACTCCATAATATTTTTACTTTTTCCATATTTTTTCCTACCTTTCATCTATTTGCTCTTTTATATTTTTTATTCTTTTTTC
>JAGHJJ010000102.1 GCA_017886705.1 Bacilli bacterium
GTGATAGTGCTATTATGCGTTGGGCTATTAATAATACTAGTATTGAAATAAAAAAGGATGGAAATATGATGTTTAACAAAGTAGAACCTAAGTTAAGAAAAAATGATCCATTTATGGCTTTTGTTGCTGCGTTTAGCTCTGCTGATTTATTAGAAGAAAAGATAGAGTATGTTTATATTTAAAGAGGTGAGTTATGGGAATATTAAAGAAACTATTTAAGAAAAACGAATATAGTGAGTTGTTAACATATGTTGATTTTTTAATTTATGCAAAGAAAAAGCAATTGTTAATAAAGAAACATGCAATTGAACATGCAATTGATATGATTGCTAAAACAATTGCAAAATCTGAAATACAGATGTATTTATTTAATTCTGAAACTCAAAAGATAGAAAGAAATCAAAATAATATTTATTATTATAAATTAAATATTAAGCCAAATCCAAATGAGGAAGCTACCTCGTTTTTTTATAAGGTAATTAAAAAATATTTGACTGATGAAGAAGTGTTAATTGTTAGTATAAACGATAATTTGTATATGGCTGATAGCTTTATTTCGAGTCGCAGTATTTTATTACCTAAAACGTTCTCAAATGTTCAGATAAGTGATGATTCTGGTATTTCAATAACATTGTCTAAGATATTTAAAATGGACGATGTTATTTATATTAATCTCAAGGCATCAAAAATAAAAGAAACATTAGATTCTTATTATGATGAACTTGGAAGTTTGTTAGGCATTGCTAGTAACCATTATAAGATGACTAATCTTAATAAATTTAGATTAAGAATACCTGGCATGCAACCAACGTTAAAAGATCCAGTTACTGAAAAAGAAGTAACGTATGATCAATATAAAGAGAAAATAACCAAAGGTTTATTTGATGAGGAAGATGCTGTATTACTATTATCAGATCAATTCAATTTAGAAAAAATAGATTTTGGTCAATCTTCGAGTTCAAAGGAATGGTCGGATTTAGAAAAAAAGTGGTCTGATAAAGTGGCGATGTCTTTTAATATTCCATTGGATATTTTTTATGGAAATAAAACAGATAAATCAACATCAACGAATGATTTTATCACTTTTGGAATTTTACCTCATCTACAAATAGTAGAAGATGCATTAAATGCTAAGATTATAGGTCAAGAAAATTATTTAAAAGGAGAACGTATTAAGATTAATAAGTTTAATATGAAGTATCTTGATATCTTAGAAAGCTCAACTAGTATGGATAAATTATTTTCAAATGGTTACAGCCATAATGAAATTAATGAGTTCATTGGGTTACCAAGGATAGAGGAAGAATGGGCAGATAAACACTATATAACTAAAAATTATCAAAATGCAGAAATTGCATTGGAAGGAGGTGATGGGAATGAGGGAGAAAGATAAATACTTTCAATTTGTAAAGTTAAATGACTCTGTAACAGAGCTTTATATTTATGGGGATATTAGAAAACCATCATTAATTGAAAGGTGGTTGGATATTAATGATGATACAAGAGTAGATGCTTATTCATTTAAAGATGCATTAGCAGATGTTGATACTCCTAATTTGTTAGTTAGAATTAATTCAATGGGTGGATTAGTATCTGAGGGCTTAGCAATTTATTCTTTGTTATCAGATTTTAAAGGGCATTTAATAACACAAGTTGATGGATTTGCTTGTAGTGCTGCGAGTGTTATTTTTATGGCTGGACAAGAGAGAATTATGCCTGAGAGTGGTCTTATTATGATTCATAATGCCTGGACTTCTGTCGAAGGTGATCAAAACCAATTGAGGAAAGCTGCTGCTGATTTAGAAATGATTACAAAGCCAAGTGTAAATATCTATTGTAATAAAACAGGTTTATCTGAAGAAGAAGTTAAAGCGATGATGGATGTTGAAACATGGATGGATTATAAGTTAGCTTTTGAAAAAGGATTTGCTACTTCTATTCAAAAAGAAAACGATGCGGAGCAATCTGTGAAAGATACTAATTCTTATATTAGAAAGTTAGTAAATGAAAATATTGAATTGAAACAAAAATTAAAAAATGAAAAAAATAGTGAAGAAAACAAAATTAAAGAAGACTCTTGGAAGTCTTTTTTTATTTAAGAAATAAGGAGGAAATTTATGGTATTTAAAAATGAAAAACAATATGAAGAATTAAAACAAAAAGCAATTAAGATGCTAAATGAAAGTAAAGATAAAGCTACAGCAATAGCTGATGTAGTAGATATGTTTGCTAGTGAAAAAAATAAGGATTTAATTGAAGAAATTCAAGCACAAGCTATAAAGGCTAATTCTGATAGTGATTATGCAAGTAAATTAGGTCTACGTGTTTTAAGCAAAGAAGAAGAGAATTTTTATGAAAAATTTAAAGATATTAAACAAGCAATTACAGGAGCGCAAATTGATTTAATTCCAACATCAATTGTGGATTTAACTATGGAAAATGTAAAAGCAACTGAACCAGTGTTAAAGTTGATAACTCTTGCACCTGCTGGAGTAAAAAGATGGATTACTGCTGAAAGAACTGGTGCTTATTCTTGGAGTGGATTAACAGAAGAACTAAAAGGAGAATTAAGTGCTAATGTTAAAGGGTTAGTAACCGATTTAGGAAAATTAGATGCGTATTTAATTATTCCTAAAGCTATTAGAGATTTGAGTTATCAGTTTATTGATAAATATTTTATGGCCATTTTAGCTGAAGCTTTAAAAGAAGGTATTGCATATGGCTATTTACAAGGAACAGGTAAAGATCAACCAATTGGAATTTATAAACAAATTGATAAAACTGATGAAGACGGTACTCATAAAGATAAAACAGTTAATAATAATTTAACTAAGTTTACACCTAAAGGTTTAGCAGCAGCTAAAGTATATTTGAGTAACAGTGGAAAAAGAGAAATTAATAAGTTATATGTTTTATGTAATCCTGAGGATGAAGCTAATTATGTAGCACCAGCCATTTACGATGCTGAAGGTAATTTAGTTTCTGCATTCAGAAATCTTGAAGTTATCCCTTGTACAGAAAATCCTAAAGGTAAAGCTGCTTTAACTCTTGAAAACAAATATACAATGGGTATTACAGAAGTTAAAATTAATGAATACAAAGAAACTTTAGCAACAGATGATGCTGATTTAATTGTTGGAAAAGTTTATGCAAATGGTAGAGCAGTAGCTGACAATGTTGCATACGTATTCGATGTTACAAAGCTAGAAGAATATGTTCCAACTATTAAAACGTTAGCAACAGTAGTATCTTTACCTGAACAAACTCAAACAGAACCAGAGGTATCAGGAGCTTAATTTAAGCTCCTAAACTAATTTAAGAGGAGGATGAAAATGTATATTGTAGTTAATAAATTCAAAGATTTAGAGGATAACGATTATCTTTATAAAATTGGAAAAGTTTATCCTCACGAAAAAAGAGAAGTTTCGGAAAAAAGAATAAAAGAATTATCTACTAAAAATAATAAGTTAAAAAAAGTTTTAATTAAAGAAGTAGATATTTTAGATCTTAATCAAGAGCAATTATGTGAAGTTGCAACGATTGAGGGAATTGATTTAAAGATGCTAATTCTAGAAAAGCTTAATGCTGCAGATAATGAGGTAAATGATAATCAAAAATTAAAAGAGGTTCAAGAAAAAGCAAAAGGCTTAGGTATAGAATTTTCAAATGATATGTCAGTTGAAGAGTTAAATAAATTGGTTGAAAAAAAATCAGAGGATAAATAATGAAAGCAGATGATAATAATATCACTTTTGATGATAAATTAATAAGTGATTTAATTCAAGAAATAAGAAAAGAGCAGACAATCTCACCAAAACAACAAGATAGTATTTTTATTAATTATATAAAAGAAGGGATGTATAACATCAATGGTTATGTTGGTTGTATGATTGATTATAATACTGATTTAGAGGCAAGAGCATTGCTGAAAAATTATGTATTATATGCAAATTATAAAAGGCTAGCAGAATTTAAAGAGTTATACATGAGTGATTATGTCTCACTTCAACTTAAATATAACAGAGATACCAGTATATAATGACGGGTCTTTTTTGTTATATAAATTAAAACAAGCAGATGAAGTGTTCCCATATGAGCAAATAGAAAAATTATATGATGAACCATTCTTTTATGAAGAATTATCTTTAACTGATAATATCCTTTTTGAAAATGATAAGATGAAAAGAAAAATTGTAAAAAAGATTAGAATCCCGCAAGATAAAGAGATAACTTCAATAAATGTTTTGAAAATAAATAATCTTTTTTATCAAGTTTTTAATATTTACCATTTTAAAAATAAGGATGGATATTTACAAAGTGATATAACTTTACAAGAATATACTAATCCTAATTTTGGAGGAAAATTATGACAAAAGAAGAATTAAAGTTATTATTTGATAAATTAAATATTCCATATAGAGAAGGCATTCAGTATATGGAAGATAATAGTAATTATCCTCAAATAGTTTTCTTTGATTATCGTTGGGAAGATGTTCTTTCTTCGGGATCTAAGTATGATACTGTTGTTTCTTATCAAGTGTCTTTTAGATCTATGAAGCCAAGAGATCCTAAATTAATAGAATTAAAAAAATTAATAAATGATAAAGGGAAACATCCTATTATTTCTCATGAGTATATTGAAAATAAAAGAGAATGGCATTCATATTTTTCGGTAGAGGTGTTAGAAGATGTCTGCGCAGAATTATGAATTTTTTAATTCTTTGATTGATGATTTAAGTGAGATTATTACAAAAGTTAAAAACCCTATTGAGATTTTAGAAGTTGGCGCAAAAGAGTTCGTAAGTGATTTAAGTAAACTATCTCGCCCTTATTCACAAATTAAAAAAAGTGGCTATACACACTTAGTTGATACTTTTGCTTATGTGATTAAAGATAAAGAAATTGAGGTTGGTTGGCAAAAATATTATGGACGGATGGTTGAAGAAGGTACTAAATTAACACCTCCACAACCGCATCTTGTACCAACCTATGAGAAAAATCAAAATAAGTATTATGAAAAAATGATAGAAAAAATTTATAATTAAGGAGGTAATATAATGAAAACGAAAAGACCTATGATGAAGGAAACAGTAGGTGCGCAATATTATGCATTTAATACACCAGACGAAGATGGAAACGTTGATTATACGACTTATGAAGATACTATAAAAACAGAAGTTGTCAAACAAATAGGTACTACTGAAAATGGAGATACAACAACAGTTAGAGCTTCCGGAAAGGATTATGCTAGTTTTAATCAAGTATCTAGCACAGATCTTGAGGTAGAAGTAGTAGCATTTCCTCAGGAAGATCTTGCAAGAATGCGTGGCGAAAATATTGCAACTAATGGTTTAGTTTCATCAGGTGGGACGAAAGAAAGACCATATTTCGCATATGGTAAAGTTGTTAAATTAGTTGGTGGTGGAGTGAGATTCGATTGGTATCCAAAATGTCAAGTTATTGAAAATACCGATGATATAGCCACTTCTGAAGATAGTTTCTCTGAACAAAACGATACTGTTACGATTAGAGCTTATGCTTTTAATGAAAAAGGAGAAAATAAAAATTACGTAGATAGTAGTATTACAGGATTCCCAGAAGGCCTTACAGAAGAAAAATTCTTCTCTAAACCTATTGTTACTTCTGCTGATTTAGATGCAGTAGTAGCTGAATCTGCATAATACACTTAGAATTTAAGAAAGTTAATATGAATGTATTAACTTTCTTTTTTTATTTTAGGAGGTGATTAAATGGCAGTAATTACGTTGCGTAATGGAAAAAACATTGAACTTGTATGGAGCTTTCTAGTTTTACAATATTTAGAGGATTATGAAGGTGGCTTAAAGCAAATCCAAAAGGATATGAAAGCTAAAAGGAATCTTCTAAAAATAGAAAGTTTATTTATTTATGCTGCAGTAAGAGCAAACTATGATGAAAAAGTAGGTTATCAGGAAGCTATACGATTAGTAAAATTAGAAGATGTAAACAAGATTAATGAATTCTTTAGTGAAAATTTAAAGAATCAGCAAGAATTTAAAAAAAAAGACCAGAAATATACAATCCAAAGCAAGAAAAAGAAGAAAAGATAGACTGGGCATCTATTAAATATACAGCTATCACAATTGGAATAAGCATTGATGAGTTGATGCATTTAGATCCAATCGAATTCTGCAGAATGGTAGATATGTATAACAGGATGCAAAAGAAGAAATATGGCAAGTGATTTAAAAAAAGTCGGTCTGGTCTTTAATGCTGATGGAACTACAGATTTTATAAAGTCTTTAAATAGTGTAAATGCATCTCTAAAAGAAAATTATCAAGATTTTAAAGCCGTTCAAGCTCAATACGACGAAAATACTACCTCTAGTCAAAAATTATTAGATAAGTTAGATTATTTAAACTCAGCCTATGATTTGCAGAAAAATAAAGTTAAAGTTTTAGCGGAAGAATTAGAAGATTTAGAAAATTCAGAGAATAGAAATGAAGTTGCTATAACAAAAAAAAGAACTGCGTTAAAAGCTGCCGAAACGCAATTAACTAGATATGGAAATCAAATTAAAGATGTTGATCAACAAATTAAATTAGGAACTGCAAATCTAAAAGATTATGCAAAAAATATAAAAGAAACTGGAGAAAAGATAACAGAAGCTGGTAAGAAGTTTTCGGTTTTATCCGCCGGAATTGTGGGAGTAGACACCGCAGCAACTGCGACTGCAATGTCACTTGAATCAGCAACAAATAGATTTATAACCTCAACCGGTGAAAGTGTAACAGAAACAGAGCGGTTTCAAAATATTTTGAAATCTATTCATGATAACAATTATGGTAGTGATTATGCTGATATTGCTACTAAGATGTCGTTGGTAAAACAGCAATTAGGTGATATAAATGATGCTGATTTACAAACTATAACTGAAAATGCATATCTTTTAGAAGATGCTTTTGGAATAGATTTTAATGAAACAATCCGTGGTGTAACAGGACTAATTAAAAATATGGGATTGTCTGCTGATGAGGCATTTAATTATATCGTTGTAGGTGCTCAGAACGGTTTAAATAAGTCTGATGAATTAACTGATAATATTGCTGAATATTCGCAATTATGGGGGCAAGCAGGATTCTCAGCAAAAGAAATGTTCACCATTTTACAAAATGGTGTTGATAGTGGTGCTTATAACTTAGATAAAGTAAATGACTTTGTTAAAGAATTTACAATTTCTTTAACAGACGGACGAATTAAGGATAATTTAAGCTCATTTTCTTCTGAAACAAGGAACTTATTTAAGGAGTTTGAAAATGGTAAAGTGACTGCTAAAGATGTGTTTTATTCGGTTATAAAAGATCTTGAAAACACAGAGAATAAACAAGAGGCTTTAACTATTGCATCTAATGTTTGGTCGTCATTAGGTGAAGATAATGCGATGGCTATTATTACTTCATTAGATGATGTTAACACTAAATATGATGATGTAGCTAATAAAGCACAACAAGCTCAAGATGTTATGTATAGTGGTAATGAAGCAAAACTTGAGACAATGAAAAAGAACTTACAATCATCTTTTTCATCAATCGGAGAAACATTGTTATCCAATATTATGCCAGTACTAGAAGATATGGCAAACGGATTAAAGAACTTGATGGATTGGTTTGATGGTCTTGATGGAAATACAAAAAATGTAATAACTACTATTGGTTTGTTAGTTGCTGCAATAGGACCATTATTACTTATCATGGGTACTATGGCCAGCAGTATTAGTAATATTATTACATTATTCACTAATGAAACCGTCGCTATGGGTTTAAATGCAGTAAAAAAGGGTATAGTAACCGCAGCGACCAAAACACTTCGTTTAGCTCAATTAGGGTTAAATGGCGTGATGAAAGCTGGTTCGGTAGTTGTAGGAGCTTTATCAACTGTATTCAATAAGCAAAATCTTATTTTAGCTGCAAGTGCAATTAAAATGGGAGCTATTACAATAGCTACAAATGCAATGAAATTAGCACAGTTGAGCTTAAATGCGGTTTTAGCGGTTGGAAAAGTAGCTATATCTGGTATTTCTACTGCATTGAATTTTTTGGCTGCTAATCCTATCGTGTTAGTTATTGCAGCAGTTGCTGCATTAGTTGCTGGATTAATTTATTTGTGGAATACCAATGAAAATTTTAAAAATGCAATTATTAGTGCTTGGGCCTGGATTCAAAATATGTTTACTAGTATAGATCAATTTATTACTGGTATATTCCAAACGGATTGGACCAATTCATTTGGTGTAATAGGAAACGTTGTAAATGCGTTCGTTGCAAATTTTGCAAATTATTACAATGCAATAAAAATGGCACTTTCTGGAATTGTTGATTTTGTAAAAGGTGTATTCACCGGTGACTGGTCGCTAGCTTGGGAAGGAGTTAAAAAGGTATTTTCTGGAATATTTAATTCTCTAACTGCAATAGCTAAAGCACCGTTAAACGGAATTATTGGCCTATTGAATATCGTAATTGATGGAATAAATTTTTTAATTAAAGGATTAAATAAAGTTAAATTTGACGTTCCCGATTGGGTACCAGGAATTGGCGGTAAGAGCTTAGGTTTTGATATAAAAAAAATAGGCAAAATTCCTTATATGAAAGATGGTGGTACACTATTAAGTGGTGCAGCGATTGTTGCTGAAGCTGGACCAGAATTATTACTTAATGAAGGCAATAAATCTAAAGTTATTCCATTAACTAAAAAGTCAACTAATACGGAATTAAATAAAGTGGTTAATAATGATAAGCCAATAGAATTTAAGCCAATAATTAATATTAATAGCTATTCTAAATTTATAGGTACTGCAGATGCTGCTCGGGAGACTAGAAATGAATTAAGAAGATTGTTATTAGATATGAGGAGAAAATAAAATGGTAAAATTAGTTTATGAAAATTCTTATGGTAATAAAGTTGAATTTACGTATAAATTCCCATATTTTTTAGAGCAATATGAAGGAATTCATGAAAAAGCTTCTGAATTGTATGGTGTAAGTTCAGCTTTTTCTGTTGGCGAATTGTATGTTGGTAGAAGCGTAAATAAGAGAAATATAATGATATATGGTTATTTTAAAGATAAATTTGTTGAAAGAAGACAATTTTTATATAATTCTTTCCCTGATGATGATCAAGGAATTCTATATTTCTATGAAGATGATTTTTCCGCGAAAATAAAGTGTCGTGTAGAAAAACTGACTGTTTCTGAATCTGGTCCAATTAGATATTTTACTATTTCTTTAATTGCACACTATCCATATTTTGAAGATATCTCTGAATCGAATGTTAATTTAGCATCTTGGGAAGGTGGCATAGAGTTTCCCATCGAAATTCCTGAAGAAGGATTAGAATTTGAAACA
>JAGHJJ010000103.1 GCA_017886705.1 Bacilli bacterium
AATAATACTAGCTAGTAATAGGCAAAATTAAAAGACTTATTTCCGTTTTTATATTCCAAAGCAGCAATAAGTCTTGTAAATCAAATGTTTCTTCATAAACCTGCATTTAATCTAAAAATTCACGAAAAAAAAGAATAAGTATTTATACCAATTCTTCTAATATCTTATTTAATTCTTCTACTTCTTCTTTACTGGTCTCTTCATTCTTTAAATCTTTATCAAACCATACAGGTAAACTATTATCAGTCTTTGTAGATGTCTTCTTTACAGTATTACCTTTGGCAACAATCTTCTTTATCTTTTTATGTTCTTTTTCGGCAATGCTCATAGCATCTTCTACTGTTTCTATATTTAATCTCTTCCATTGTCCAGCAATAGCCTCTACATAACTCTTCTTTAACTGTTCATGATTAATCTTTAAAACATAAGCAATCAATACATTAACAACGCCAGGATTTAATTTCTGATCCACTAGTAAATTTTCAATTAACCTCTTATCACGATCAGTTGGTTCTGCACCTTTATATTTAGCTTTTAAAAATTGATAAGGAGTCAAATTTTCAAAAGCATAAACCATCTTAGCCCATTTAGAATGATCTCCAGCAGGTTTCTTTAAATAATCTGGTTGTCTGTTATAAATTAATGTAGGTAAATCACCATTATGCTCAAACTGATAATATTCACGACAACTTTTTCTAAGTAGATTCTTATCAATCATACCCTTTTCATTTAAAGCATCTCGTACCAGTCCCTGCATAGCAAGAGTATCCAACTGATAGGTAAAACTAAGAGCATTAATAAACGCTTTCACTTCTTTAGAAAAACACTTCTCATGTACCATACTACTGGGAATACTAGAAATTAATAAATTAAAATCAATTCCTTTATTTAATAAAATATTATTGGTATCTCTTTTTGTAATATCTTGATTAACTTCAAAAGAATTCCCTCGAACAGAAGTAAATATCTCATCAAAAGAAGAAGTAATATCTTCATAATCTTTTAAATTAATACGAGGAATTTTATAATAATTAACAATTCTCTCATACTCTTTTTTTCCTAAATTATTAAATAATACAACATTCAATATTGGATGAGTTAAAAATTCATGAGCAGATAAAGGAGAATAAATCAAGTAAACATATTGATTAACATTACCTGTTTTATAATAAGTTTTTAAAAGACCACATGCTTCCAACTTTTCTCTAGCAATCACAATATCTTCAAGTCTTAATTGCATCGTAGCCATTAAATGATGATGTGTTAAATCACCACTCATTACTTCCAACTTATCCAAATCATCTAACAATGTGAAATATAAAGAAACTGCAGTATATCCTATAATCGGTTGATAAAGCATACTAATTAATTTTTTATCTGAATCATTAAGTACAGTCTTATTAATTACAATATAAGTATCTGCAGGTAAAATTGTTCTATTTTTCATATAATCCCCCTTCTCTTATCATACAATAACTAAAAAAAAAAAGAAAGAAAATGTTTTATGTAAATTGAAGCCAGGAAACAATCATTGGAGAGGTAATCTTTGTAAAATATAAAAATGTAAGTGCTATTAACAAAAATGGACCAAATGGAATTACTTTTTCTTGATTTTTATATAGTAAAAATAAAGACATAGGTAAAGCAAAAACACTTCCTAAAAAGATAGCAATTGTTCCTAATAAAGGATCTAATACAAGACCAAAAAGGAACATCATTTTTACATCTCCTCCACCTAAACTTTCTTTTTTTAATACTTTTTCCCCGCACCACATAATAAAATACATCAATAAAAACAAAAAGACACCAGTCAAAATATGTGTAAAGGCTCCCGTAATACCAGAAGCAAAAAATTGAATAATAATGAAATAAAAGATAAAAAACAGTAATACTTCATCAGGAATAATTAAATAATTAAGATCACTAACTGTAATAATAATAAGTAGTGAGATAATTCCCAAAGCAATAAGTAATTCATAAGAAAAACCAAAACTATAATAAGCAACAGCAAACAAAATTCCTGTAAATACTTCCATTAATATTTCCATAATATCAATTTTTTTATGACAATATCTACATTTTCCTTTTAATAAAAAATAAGAAAGGATAGGAATAGAATCTATAAAACTCAATTTATGAGAACATTCCATACAGTGATATGGAAAAAAATGATAATCATCTTCAGCTAGCCTCGTACCAATAACAGTATAAAGGCCACCAAAAAATAATCCTAAAATAAAAAAGATAATTAAATATAAACTATCCATAATTATCCTCCTTACTGCATTTGTCCATAAATAGAAAACATTGGTTCTACAATTGACAATAGAATAATACCAACAACACCGGCCAACGCACAAATCATCAAAGGCTCCATCAAGCTCTTTAACTGATCGATAACTGATTTATGTAAAGCTTGAAAATGGTCAGCAACTTTTTCCATCATAACTCCAAGTTGTCCAGTAGACTCTCCTGTAACTAACATTTCATAAGCAACAACAGGAAATGCCCATTCTCCTCGGAATGACTCAGAAATAGAATTTCCTTTACCTAAATTATGCAATGTTTTATTAATAATTCGCTTATAAATTTCATTATTGGTGATTTTAGATAAAATTTCCATACTATCGGTAATAAATACACCATGGTTAATTAAAGAAGCAAAAGTCTTAGTAAAATTGGCAACTTCATTATATATAATAATACTTTTAACAACAGGAATATGCATTAAAACCGTTTGTACTCCTGTACGAAATTTTACATTCTTTTTATAAGAAAGAACAAAAGCAACTACAATAGTAACAATTGCAATAATTAAAATAATGTAGTTTTCTTTAATAAAATTACTAGCCCCTAATACTGTTAAAGTAATAGCAGGAAGTTCTGCATCATTACTTTCAAACATAGATGCAAATTGTGGAACTAAATAAGTAAGCATAAAAATCAAAACAGCAAAAGCAACTGTCAATACTACACATGGATAGGTCATGGCACTAATCATTTGTTTACGAGTTCGCTCCATAGAAGTATAATAGTCCGCCATATCATCCAAAATAGATGGTAAATCTCCAGTCATTTCTGCAGTTTTTACCATATTAATCAACAACTTAGGAAAAACAGTCTCTTGTTTAATCATAGCATTAGACAAACTTTCTCCTTTTAACAATTCATACACTAATCTCTGAAACGCTTTCTTAGAAGCAGGTTTTGTTGATTGCTTTGCCAAAATTTTAACAGCGTCAACTAAAGGAATTCCGGATTTAATATAGGTAGATAACTGTGTTAAAGCAAAAGATAAATCAGAAACTTTCATTTTAGCATGGTCATTAATATCAATATCATAAGATGGACGAACTTTAATAGAAACGACCTCATAGTCTTGAGATAACAAGAAATTACGAACTTCTGTCTCATTTTCTGCTTCGAACGTACCATTTTCCTTTTTACCCATGGCATTAACTATAACATAACGATATTTAATTAATGGTCTATCCGGTGCTTTCTGTTCCTTTTTCTGAACATTATTAGTAGAAAACTCATCTAACATAGGGCCAGAATCTTCTGTTTTTTCTTTTTTCTTCTTTTTGATAAAAAAAGATTTCTTTTTCTTAGGAACATTAGTAGGAATACCCTGATTTACATTATTTCCCTGACTAGCATCAGAAGCAGTAGTAGATTGATTCAAATTTTTATCGGATTTTCCAAACTTTGATAAAAAGCCCATCCCACATCACTCCTATTCTCTAATAAGTATAACATAATATATCTTTTTTTGAAAATATTTTAATTAACTTTTTTTAAACAATTGACATATATTAAATTAAGAGGTGATGATATGTATCCAAACCCTTATCTAATGACTACTGCGCCAAAAAT
>JAGHJJ010000014.1 GCA_017886705.1 Bacilli bacterium
ACTATTAATCTTAATACTAGCTTTTGCTTCTTTTACTTTCGTATCATCATAATCAAAGTTAATAGTAATAGATAAGTCTTTGATAGCATCTTCTTGTCTAGTCTTATAGGCAGGACAATCAAAATAAACATTATAAAGATAGTCTTTCTTCGAATATTTCGTTACCACGACATAACTCTCTGAAGAAGCGGTACAATCACCTTTTCCATAATCTAAAACATCAGGTAGATATTTCTGTTCTACCAATGTTTTTAACAGTAATTTTCTACTTTGTCCAACCGCTTTAGGTAAAGAAGCTCTATGATCAGCATAATAAGATTCTGCCGCCAAAGCCACATTTTTTTCTAAAGTAGAATAATACCTTTTTTCATTTAAATCTAAAATCCAAGAAACAGCACCAATAGCAACAACCATTAAAATACCAAGTATTGTAATAGTTGCAAGTAATTCTATCATGGTAAAACCAGATTCATTTTTAATAGTTCTTCTCATATTCTATCACCATACTGCTATATTCTAATAAGATTTTACTATTTTTCATATAAGTTGTCAATTATCCATTTTCTTTCTAGCACTATAAAAGGATGATTTTCATCATCCTTTTATATAAAATTATTGAATTTATTTTATTCGCTTTCTTTTACTGAAACAACATTTTTTCCTTTATAGTTTCCACATTTTGGACAAACTCTATGAGCTTTAATCATTTCTCCACAATTAGGACATTTTACCATTCCAGGGATATCCATTGCATTATGACTTCTTCTCATTCTTTTTCTTGTCTTTGAAACTTTACGAAAAGGAACAGCAAACATTTGAATATCTAATTTCATCATATTATCACTCCTCTTTCATCTTATCTAATAACTCACTAAATGGGTTGTTATTGTTCGTAAGCTCATTTTCACTCACTAATTTCCATCCATCTCCGCAAAATTTAGAAAAATTAGTTACTTTAGTAAATTGCAGAGGGACCTCTAGTACAATATTTTCCCATAAAAACGAAAATATATCAAGAGTATTTTCATTTTTTTTACAATTTTCTTCTATTTTATCATCGTATTCAATAGAAAATGGATATTCTACTAGCTCTAGAGAAATAGAATCTTCTAGAACCATATTTCCTTTTATTGTACATTTTATACTATCTACTTCTTCTGTTACATCATCATCCGCGAAAGATAAATATACGTAACCATCTACTTGGATATTATCTAATTTTTTGATACCTGTTGTACCATAATAGCTGTCTGGTATCGAATAAGTATTGGAAATATCTAATTTTTCTACTCCATGATTATGAAGTTTTGTTAAATCGATATCCATTGTATCACCTAATTTCTATTTAATATTGCAATTTGATTTTCATCTTCGACAATTTGAATTTTTCCATGATAATGTCTTGTACTTCCTGCTTGTAGTGTGGTATTTTGTGTGGTCCAAACACGAATCGTGTACTCTTCTTCATCTAATGGTTTTATTTTATCTGTTTCTAGTACTCCATCTTCTAACTCACTTAATGTATAAATTTCTGTTTTTTCTTCGCTTTTAATTGCTACTCTAATAATATCTTTAGGCATTTCTATTTCTCCACAATTATCTTCGAATACCATTTCTAAGTCATCTACTAATTTAATAGTATAGTCTACTGGTATTGTCATATTATTCTTTATGGTAAAAGTATAAGATTGTGAAGATAGTCCTACAGCATCTGTTACTGGAGTTACTCTAGTTAATGCTACTTTATCTCCTGTTTCTTCATGGAAAGTAATATCTAGAGACTCTGAACTATAGTCTGTATTTCTTTCATTTTGAAATTTATAATATATGTGATGAGTTGCAAAAATCGCGATTGCTAATATGAAGCAGATGATTAAGGCACTCTTTAATCTTTCTTTTCTATAATTGTAATACATAATACACCTCTGTTACTATGATAATATTTATCTTGTGTTTCGTCAACTTATTTTTCTTTTGTTACATCTATTACATTTAAGAAATCTGTTGCTACTTTTTCAGGACTTTGGCCTAATTCGTCTACTTGATAGTTTAAATCTTGCATCACTTCATCCGTTAGATACGTTCCTAAGTTATTTAAGATATTTTCTATCTCAGGATATTTTTCTAATATTTCTTCTCTTACTAATGGTATTGCATTGTAAGGAGGAAAGAAGCTTTTATCATCTTCTAATACTACAAGATTAAATTTCTTTAATAGACCATCGGTAGTAAAAGCATCAATTACCTGAGCACTATCATTTAATAAAGCTGTATATCTAGGGCTTCCGTCGATACCAATTGTATCTTTAAACTCTAGTCCATAGGTTTTTTCTAGTCCAGGTAAGCCATCTTCCCTATTAATAAATTCTAGTGTAGGGGCAATAGTTAAGTCTTTTGATACTCTTGTTAAATCACTGATTGTTTTTAAGTTATATCTATTAGCTGTTTCTTGTGTTACCGCTAAGGCATAGGTATTATTAAAAGACATTTGTTTTAATACTTCTACGTTATATTTTTCTTTCATTTCTTTTTTTACTGTTTGATATACTTTTTCGACATCTGATATTGGTTTGTGATTTAAAATATCTGTATAATCTGTTCCTGCATAATCAATATATAAATCTATGTTATCATTTGTTAGAGCAGAAAATACTACTTGTGCTCCTCCTAGATTACATTCCTCTTCTACATCGATATCAGTATTATTTTCTATTGCTAGAGATGTCATATAACATAATATTTCTTGTTCTGTAAAGTCTTTACTACCAACTCGTATTACTTTTTCACTTTTCTTTGAGAAATCTAGTTCACTAAGAAATAATATTGCTAGAAGAATTAAAGTTATAATTACTATGATTTTATTTCTACGACGTTCTCTTTTGATTTTTTCTTTGGATTTATTTCCTTTTTGCAAGCTTACTGGTGTTACTAGTTTTTCTATGGCTCCAAAGAAATAGTCTACTAATAGAGCTAGAATACAGGCTGGTATTGCTCCTGCTAGGATTTGATAATTATTTACAGTACGTATTCCTGAGAATATTAAATAACCTAGTCCTCCTCCACCAATAAAGGCAGCCATGGTCATTAGTCCTACGGCACTAACAGATGATATTCTTACACCAGCCATAATGATTGGTAGAGCTTGAGGAATTTGGATTTTTGTTAATATTTGACCTTTGGTTAGCCCTATTCCTTTAGCTGCTTCTATCGTTGCTGGTGAAATATTAGTGACACCAGTGTAGGTGTTTTTAATAATTGGAAGTAGTGAATATAATACTACGACAACAATGGCTGGTATGGTACCAATTCCAAGGAAGGGAATCATAAATCCCAGTAAAGCCATACTTGGTATTGCTTGTGTTACACTGGTAATTCCAAGGACTGGTTTATTTAGTTTTTGTTTATAACTTATTAAAATACCAACAGGTACTCCAATAATTATAGCAATGATTAACGCAAGAGATGTTAGTTCTATGTGTTCTATGCATAGGGAGATAATCTGGTCTTTATTATCTATTAAGTAATTTATAAATTCCATTATTCATCCTCCTCTACAAATTGTTGACTTAATGCAGTAATTAGACTACTTCTAGTAATTAGTCCAGTTAGACGATTCTTTCTATCTACTACTGGTATGGTTGCTGATTTAGTACTTTTTACTACTTTTGTTAATTCTACAATAGAGTCATTTTCTTCTACAGAGACAAAATCTCTTTCAATGACATCTTTGATACCTTTTCCTTTATGATGTTTTAGGGTCAGACTTTCAGCATAAAGAATTCCAAGTAGTTCTTTTTCCTCATTAATTACCATCAGACTATCTACTTTGGTCATACGCATTTTATTAATACAATAAAATTTAGTATCATCTTCTTTACAGGTAATAGGACGGGTTATCATAATATCTTTTACTTTAATAAATTCTGGAGAGTTCCAGATACGTTTATTACCAACAAATTCTTTTACGAAGTCATTGGCAGGATGTTTTAAAATTTGTTCTGGTGTATCATATTGGACTAATTCTCCCTTTTCCATAATGGCAATTTTATCTGCTAGTTTGATTGCTTCGTCCATATCATGAGTTACAAATACGATAGTTTTATGAAATTTTCTTTGTAATTTTAATAATTCATCTTGTAGAGCTGTCCTACTCATCGGATCTAAGGCACTAAACGGTTCATCCATCAAGATGATTTTAGGGTCTGTCATGAAGGCTCTAGCAATTCCTATTCTTTGTAACTGACCACCTGATAATTCATTGGGATACCGATCTAGTAATTTTTCATCTAAGTCTACCATATCCATCATTTGCTTTACTCTTTTTTCTCTTTTATCTTCTGGCATTTTTTCTATTTTAGCAATAATTTCTATATTTTCTCTAATTGTCATATGAGAAAATAGTCCCGTTTGTTGGATAACATAACCCATTTTTCTTCTTAGTTTAATGTCGTTAATATTTTTTATATTTTGTTTATTAATGGTAATTTCTCCTGTTGTTGGAGCTATTAATTTATTAATCATCTTTAAGGTTGTTGTTTTCCCGCAACCAGATTCTCCAATTAAACAAACTAAGTCACCATCTTTGATGGTGAATGAAATATCTTTTAATACTGTTACATTTTTATAGCTTTTACTGATATCCTTAAATACTATCAAACAAACTCCTCCTATTCTTTTACTTTTTTATTATATCATGAAGTTTGTTGTTCTACTTATTAATTTCTTTTTTCCTACTAAAAAAAGAGTTTTTCAGAACTCTTTTTACACATCTTTACTTTTTATGGCTTTGGCAAATCTAGTCCAGATTTTTTCGTTAGAATAATTTAATATTCCTATTTTATATACTTTTAGGCCATATTTTGTCATTAAGAAGATTGTTAATACTAAAATAAAGATTGAAACAATTACATCTATCATGGTTGTTTGTCCTATGATATATAAGGATGGTGCTATTAAGCAGGATAGAAATGGTACATAGGATAATACTCTGATAAAAGCAGAACCGTCGAACATTCCTGCCATAATCGCTAGATAGTATCCAGCAAGTAATACTAACATGATGGGTGTTTGGATTTGGCTAAAGTCTTCCATATTGGTAGTCATAGAAGCTAAAATTCCGGCGATTAGGGAATATGCTATAAACGATAGAATCATTAGGATAATTACTACTGGTAGAAGATTGATGACTTTATCTAAGAAACCAGAGGATACCGTTGCAGTTAATAACGTATCCACATTAGGATTTATTTGCAATTGCCCTTTCGTACTGATTAATATTCCAATTACTGAATAAATTATTAGTAATATTGATTGGATGATAACAAAGAAATTACTTGCTAACACTTTAGAGAACAGATGGACTTTTGGACTAACGTTAGATATTATTATTTCCATACTTTTAGTTGTTTTTTCTTCGCAGATTTCTCCTCCTATCATTTGTACTAGGAAGATAATTAACATGAAGAATGGTAAAATTAACGTTGGAAATAAGGTTCCCATGACCATTTCCATATTTTCATCTACACTTTTTTCATTACTTAGTACGACTCTTTCTACTTCCATTGGGGAAGATATTTTCGCAAGTAGTGCAGGATCTGTATTGGTCTTTGTTAGAGCTACACTAGTTTTTGTTGCATTTAATCCTTGCGTAATATATTGGTATGTTGTATTATCTATTTTTTCATTACTGATGATTTTGGATGAGACAAAGTTTTCTTCATCATTATCAAAGACGATTGCTATTTGATTATCCTTTAGTTTTTTCTTTAGCTTTTCTTCTGATAGACTTGTCTTTTTTACTGTTATTTTTTCGGTATCCTCTTCTTTTACTATAGTATTTATCGACTCTTTAAATACTTTATAAGATACTTCGGTATTATCTATTACTACTATCTTTATTTCTTCATTAAAATCTCCGCCAAAGAAAGCGATAATTGAGTTTATATTTATTAAAGAAATCACTACTAAGGCTAATAAGATATTAATTCCTAAAAACCATTTTGATTTTATCTTTTTATTTAAGCTTTGTTTGGTTAAATACCAAAATTTATCAGTCATGGATGCCACCTACTTTCGCAATGAAGATTTCGTTTAATGTTGGTTCTGTTACATCATATTTTGTTATATCTTTATCCTTTATTTTGGCAAATACTTTTTTAGCTACACTATCTTCTGCTATTTTTACCATGTATTCGTCTTTTTCTTTGGTAACAGAAAGTACTCCTTTTATTTTTTCTATTTCTGCAACCGGCAAGTCTTCTCCTCGAATCATAATGTTTTTCTTTTTATATTCCTTTTTAATATCTTTTACATATCCGTCGACTACTGGTTTGCCTTTTACTAAAATAATTAATTTTTCACAGAAGTTTTCGATATGTTCCATTTGATGAGAAGAAAAGATAATGGAACAGCCTTCTTTTTGTAATTTATAAATGGCTTTTTTCATTAATTCTACATTAATAGGATCTAGCCCGGTAAATGGCTCATCTAATATTAATAACTTGGGATGATGAAGTACTGCAGAGATGAACTGAATCTTTTGTTGATTACCTTTGGATAGTTCTTTAATTTTTCTATTTTCATAGGACTCTATTTGAAATTCTTTTAGCCAGTATTTCATTTCTTGCTCTATCTTTTTTTCTCTCATACCTTTTAATACACCATAAAAAATTAGTTGTTCTTTTACGGTCATTTTAGTAAGAAGACTTCTCTCTTCTGTTACAAAGCCAATCTTATTGGTAATAGAATAGTCAATATGTTTTCCATCTAATAGGACTTCTCCTTCCGTTGCTTCTAGTAGGCCCATGATTATTCTAAATGTCGTTGTTTTTCCGGCACCATTTTCTCCTAATAGACCGAATATTTCTCCATCTTTTACTTCAAAAGAAAGATTATCTACCGCTTTATAATTTCCATAATATTTTACTATATTTTTTACTTGTAGCATACTCTACTCCTCTCTATTTATATTGTAGCATTTTTCTTACTCTTTTCCTATCTTTTATCTATTATTTATGATATCGTATTTTTACAAAGAGAGGACTACTTTCAGATTTAATATCAGTAAATAGCACTATACTGTAAGCAAAAAAGGATTGATTGACAATCCTTTTTGTTACTTCTTTTTTACTAATCCTTTGGCTTTCGCTTCTTCGTGTGGCATGACGTCAAATTGAAATTCTTTTGTTCCTTCACCGGAATCGTTTTTTGCAACTATATGATAACTTCCGTAGTTATTTCCCTCTCCCGCTATATATCTCACTACTTTAATTTGTGGATTTTCTTCTTGGGATATTATTTTTAATAGGTCGTCTCCACCAATACGTTTGTCTCTTTGATTAATAAATTTTTCCATTTCCCATGTGTACATCTTCCTTCCCCCTGTTGCTACTCTTTTATGCGTTTTTTAGGAATGCGATGTATCCACGATATGCTTCATAAATATCTGCTTTCGATGTTACTTCCCATGGAGCATGCATACTTAATACGCCTACTCCACAATCTATTACTTCTACATTATAATTTGCTAGAATATAAGCAATGGTTCCACCTCCACCAATATCTACTTTACCAAGTTCTGATATTTGGAAAGAAACATTCGCATCGTCCATAATCTTTCTAAGTTCGGCAATATATTCGGCATTCGCATCATTACTGCCACTTTTACCACGAGAACCTGTAAATTTACAGAATACAACACCAAGACCAAATTCGGAAGAGTTGTTTTTATCCATTACTGATTTATATAGTGGATCATAGGCAGCATTTACATCACTTGATAGCATCTTTGAATGATTTAGGACTCTTCTTACGGCTACAGGGCTATTTTCATTCATTAATACACAAATCTCAGCTATAGCATTATCAAAAAAATGAGATTCCATTCCTGTTGCTCCTACACTACCGATTTCTTCTTTGTCTACTAGAATACAACTTAATGTTTTTTCTGTTTCTTCTATTTCTAAGAAAGCTTCTAGAGAAGTATAAGCACATACTCTATCATCTTGACCATAAGACATAATCATACTTTTATCTAGTCCAAAGTCTCTAGCAGCTCCAGCTGGTACTGCTTCTATTTCTGCTGATAAGAAATCTTCTTCTTCGATATTATATTTTTCTTTTAATAAGGTTAAAATATTATTTTTTACTTCTTCTTTTTCGTCTTTATCCGTTACTATTTTTGGTTTATTACCAATTAAGATATCTAAATCTTCTCCTTCAATTAGTTTTGATGCTTCTTTTTTCATCTGTTTTGCTGCTAAATGGGGAAGTAAATCAGTAATTCCTACTATTGGATCACTTTCTTCTTCACCGATACAAATTTCAATTTTTTGTCCATCTTTTTTCACTACTACTCCATGTAATGCTAGAGGTAGAGTAACCCAGTGATATTTTTTAATTCCACCATAATAATGGGTATCAAAATAGACAAAACCATCACTTTCATAAATAGGATTGGCTTTTAGGTCAATTCTTGGAGAGTCAATATGTGCTCCTAATATATTCATTCCTTCGGTAATTGGTTTTTCTCCTATGTGAAATAAGGCTACTGCTTTTCCTTTATTATTTACATAAATTTTATCTCCTGGACGAATTTCTACATTATTTTTGATATAATCCTCTAGGTTTTTATAACCTTTTTCTTCTGCACGTCTAATAATTTCTTTCGTTGCTTCTCTTTCTGTTTTTGATACCGTTAAAAATCTTTTATAATCGTTGCAAATATTATTTAATTTCTCTAAGTCTTCTTCGTTATATTTTTTCCATGCACTCTCTTTCTTCACTTTTATCATCCTCCTAATATTAGTATATCATTTTTTTCTAAATTCATAAATAAAAAGTCAATTTATGACAAGTTTTTCAAATTAAAAGAAGGAGTTTTTCCTTCTTTTCTTTATTGTGAGTTTTTCTAAGTCATTTACCTGATTTTGTTAAGCATTAGTTTATCTTGAAAAATTGATGCTACTTCTACTTTCCTATTTATATGTTTTATAGTTTTTACTTCTTCTGTATTTTTTATTTTAAGAAACCATTAATAATTACTTCTTCTGCTTCTTTTTCTGATAGACCTAAAGACATTAATTTCATTAGTTGCTCACCAGCTATTTTTCCGATTGCGGCTTCATGAATTAAGTTAGCATCAATATTTTTGGCATAAATTTCAGGAATAGCTTTTACTTTTCCATTTCCTTTGATGATAGCATCACATTCTACATGAGCATAGCATTTGGTGTTTCCGGTAATATTTGATATAAACTCTTGATAAGAGTCATCTGTTGCGACAGAGCGAGATGTGACATGAGTCGATGCATTTTCTCCATTTAATTCTACTTCAAATTCTGTTTTGGCTACCTGGTCATTGCTTGTTAGAATTTTTTCTGTAATCACTAGAGTCGCATCACTATCTAATGCTGCTTTGGTTACTCTATTTGTATCATCTACTCCTTTAATCTGGGTAGTATCCATTACCATGTATGATCCTTTTTTCATATAGATTTCTGTTACTGGATTTAGGACTTTTTTTCCATCGCCTACTCCTAGTCCACAGTGACGTTCTATATATTTTACTCTTGCACCTTCTTCTAAATAGAATCTATGAATTCCATCGTGTCTAGCATCTTTATGACCATTATTGGTAATACCACAACCAGCAACAATAATAATATTAGCATTTTTTCCGATATGAAAATCATTATATACGACATCTTTTAGGCCACTTTCCGTGATGATGACTGGAATATTTACTGTTCCGAACAACGTATCTTCTTTTACATAAACATCTATTCCACTATTTTCTTCCTTTGGTACAATATCAATATTAGGGTTTACTTTTCTATCTATCCCTTTGCCATTTTTTCTGATGTTATAACTGTCTGCTTTGGTAGGATCATCTTCTATAATTTCACTTAATAATTCTTTATCTTCTTTATTCATCGTGTTGATACCTCCTTACAGCATTTTTTAGGTTTAAAGATATGGTCAAAGACTTCTTCTTTTTGACCTATTTTTTGAATCGTTCCAGAGTTCATTAAAATAATTTCATCTGCGATATTTAGTATTCTTTCTTGATGAGATATTACTAGGGTTGTTTTGGAAGAAGTGGCTTGTATTTCTTTAAATACTTCGGTTAGGTTTTGAAAACTCCATAGGTCTATTCCTGCTTCTGGTTCATCGAATATTGCTAGATATGGTTTTCTAGCCATAACACTTGCAATCTCTATTCTTTTTAATTCTCCTCCAGATAATGATTTATTTACTTCTCTATCGACATATTCTAAAGCACAAAGACCCACTTTGGATAAAATGTCACAAGCCTCGTGTTTAGATATTTCTTTAGAAGTTGCTAGTTTTAATAAGTCATAGACCGTGATCCCTTTAAATTGTACTGGTTGTTGGAAGGCAAAGCCAATTCCTAACTTTGCTCTTTCGTCGATTGTTTTTTCGGTAATATCTTCTCCATTAAAAATAATTTTTCCTGTATCTGGTTTTTCTATTCCCATGATAATTTTCGCAAGTGTTGATTTACCTGAACCATTAGGTCCTGTAATTACATAGAATTTAGATTCTTCTAATACTAAATTAATATGATCTAATATTTTTTTACCTTGTCTTTCAAAGCATATATCTTTTAGTTCTAACATAATTTCTCCTTTCTTTCCTTCGTCACTTAGGAATTATTTTATAATTATATATTATCTCTTACGAGGCTAATACATTCCTTTATATTTTTTAATTCTATTTTATGAAATACAATGACATGTATTTCACATTCATTATATCTATTTTTTATCAAGTTTTCAAATTTGTATTTTTGTAAAACAAATTCCTAATAAATAAAAAATATGCAGACGTTACTGCATATTCTCTTTTAATTAAAATTCACTAAACTATGAGCAAAGCGATATCCTAATTTCATAATTTGTCTTCCTAGTTTTCCTGGAATCGATACAAAGGTTGCCATACTAAAATATCTGATACGTCTATATAATTTAGGATTTTTTTCCTTAACACTTTTCCAAAGTTCTTTATATTGTTTTTCTCCTTCTTTATTGAAAGCAAGTCTTGAAAAGACTACACCAATCGTCATTAAGAAAATACATTCTCTAGTCATTAATTTACGTAGTTTTTTATTTTCTATTTTTGTTAAGTCATAGGCTATACAAACTCTTTCTGATACTAGCACTTGATGGGAGCTACGCTTAATCATTTGACTTTCTTGTACTGACTGGTCAGCTCTACCAATATAGTAGCGATAAAGATCTAAATCTAGGTAATAGATTGTTTTTGTATTTACTAACGGTAAATAGATAAATAAATTATCTTCATAGAAAACATGTTTTGGTAAATCTATATTACTTTTATCTAATACACTCTTTTTATACATCATCGAATGTAGAGATGGATATTGCGTTAGATTAAATTTATGAATATCATCCCAGGTTAAAACCCTACCTTCATCATAGACGTTAGCAAAAGAGATTACTTGGTCACTTCTGCCATCCGTATAAGTATAAACATAATTACATACGACTAAATCTGTATCAATATGTTTTATTTCTTTTAATAATTTCTTATAGGCCTCTTCATCTAGCCAGTCGTCACTATCTACTACTTTAAAATATTTCCCTGTTGCATGTTTTAGTCCAACATTGATTCCTTCTCCATGACCTCCATTTTCTTGATGGATAGCTTTTACAATGTTTGGATATTTCTTTTGATATTTATCAGCAATTTTTCCTGTATTATCCTTACTCCCGTCATCTATAATAATTATTTCTACATCGTCTTTTCCTATTAATAAAGACTTAATACATTTTTCCATATACTCCTCAGAGTTGTAACATGGTACAACAAAAGATATATATTTCATATTTCACCTACCTACTAGTCTAATTCATTATACCACTATTTTTTTAAATGCACTAGTCCTTAAAATTATCACTCTAGATTGATTGCTACTTAGAAATTCTATTCTACTTTCTACCTCTATGCTTAGACATGTAATACTCATTATCTTTTACAAATTGCATTCTACCTGTATAGTTACGTGATGCAAATTCTTCTTCATCTACGGTATAACCAGAAGCTTCCGCAGCATTAATACTATTTTTGTTACTTGGATCAATATCTAATCTAATCGCTCTAATATTATGATTTTCAAATAAGTAGTCTGAGATTTCTCTTATAATAGTGCTTCCATAGTGCTTACCTCGATATTCTTTTAACACAGCGTATTCTAAAAACACTTCGTCACGAACCTTACTTGATATATATAGATATCCTATTGGCGTTCCTAAAGATTCTACCACAAAAGCGCTTTGATAAATACTTTTAGTGTTATCTTTTGAATCTTCTAGTCTTTCTCCTATTTGATGAATAAAACTAGAACGGGATGTTCCTGTTTCTAATTCGTCTTTTAATGTTTTATGTTTATCTTCAGAATATCTTGTTAAAAGTATGGATTCTAATTCTATATTCATGTTACCACCTTTATTTATTATAGCATAAAACTAGTTCTGTTTGAGAACCATTTTTCTAACATTTCATATTTCAATTATCTAATTTTATGTATCATTATAGACCTTCATGATAAACTTCTCGTACCTGGAACAAGTACAAATTAAATCGTTATTACTTCCTCTATTATTTATCCGGTTGAAACTCTTTTACATTGCCAAATATTTCTAATTCTTTATTTATTCTATTATATATTAATGCTCCATCATCAAATATTGCATATACTTTTTTTTGAGTATCATTAGAAATTTTTTGTAACGAATCTAAATATCTTTTATTATTTATTGTGTGTACATCCATATAAAAAGGATCATCTAATATTCCAAATCCATCATAGAATGCAAAATATTTATAAAAATTGTTTTTTGCTGTAATAAAATATCTTTTTAGTTGAAGTTCAGTTCCTGCACTTTCTCCAATTATTAATCCCTCAAAATACTTTATATCATAAAATATTTCAGTATCATGAAGTACCTTTTTAAAGAACATTTCTGGATTACCACCAGGTAATAATAATATATTAGAGGCTTTAATAATGTTCTTGAGTTTTTCCTTGGAATCACTATAACAATTACATACAGTAATGTTACTTTCCTCTATTCCTATTTTTTTTAGTTCATTTATATATCTATTATATCTTTTTTCACCCTTTTTAAAAAATTCGTTATCTAATTTATCAGCATCTAGTTCATTTGGAAATGCCCAGGGTAATATTGCTACTTTTGGATTTTTAGGTAATATCTCTATCATTCTATCTTTAATGATATCCATTCCTCCGTCTATTCTACTAAGCAATATACTATACATAATATTATCTCCTTATCTATTTTTGGTTTCATCTTCTTCTAAAGGCTCTTATTATATGATAATTTTTATTTATTTCTTTATGATATATTTAATAAGAAACATATCATTAACATGTATTTCTATCATCAGGGCTTGTTTCAATTACAAATTATCATTCATCATTTATTAAGCTCTCACTGATAATTTAGTTTCACTAAAAACTTTATCTATTATTTTCATAATCTACCTGCCTTATATAGTTTTTTCATTTCTTTAATATTATTTTGCATGTTACTTTTTTCATTTAATATTTTAAATATCAATTCTTCTAATGGTAAATCAGTTTGTAATAATTCTTTAGAGGAAAGTATCATTGTATTATAAAGATTTCTTAATTTAGTTTCACTAATATTATTTAAATATGTAGTATTTGATGATGACCACTTACAATTCTTGTTTTGCCATCTAAAATTATATAGTAATAATAGTTGTTTATATTCTTTTAATGCTCTTAATTCATATTGTCTTTTTGCTTCTTTTAAATCTACATCCAAATATGGATTAGCAATAAATAGCAGTTCTTTATTAGAGGTTTTTTCAGCTAAATAACTCATTAAAAGCATCAAAAATAATTGATGATTACTGGCAATATAAATTTGTTTTGGATTATCATATAATTTAAAATAATTGCTCCAAATAAAATCCACATCTATATTAAAAGGGCCAGCTAAAGTGTCTAATACATATCCAGTATCTCTATTTTTTGATACTAAAATATCAGAGTTATTAAATGTTTGAAAAAATGAATTCATTTCTTTTTTTAAATATGGTGGACATATAGATGGTTTATTTACTTCATCTGTTAATTCAAATACTAATGATTTTTCTGTATATGTAGAACATGCTTGGTTGCAATAATTACATATAATCTTGCCATCTTCTAATCTATATATTTTACCATTATTAACTGATGATGGAATCATGTCTACTCTTCCACAATCACATCTTATTTTTTCTTTTTGTTTTATTTTTAAAAATCCATCATGATACATTTTGTCTACTATTTCCAATAGTTCAAAATCGTGATCTTTATCTACAAATATTGAATCATATTCTATTTTAGATTCATGTATAGCATTTAAATATCCATCTAATTCCATATCTTTATGTTCATAACTATGAATTATATTAAATCCGATATTCTTTTGTGCTCCAAGCACACTTCCAATAAAATCCATTATTGCGGGAGCTAAAAGCATTCCAATATTTGTTTCCTTTTGTGGCTTTATTGGTAATGTTGATACTAAAAAATCTTCACCTTGCAACTTTAAAACCTCCTTAAAATTAAAATACAGAAATGATATAGTTTTTTCTTTTTAGAGTTTAAATCATTTAATATATTCTCTCTGTTAGTTAATTTCTTATAATTTGCATTTATATTATTTATATCAAGTACAGCGTTAGAATGAGAACTTAAATCTATACTTTTTTTGTCAAGTATTAATTGTAAATCTTGTATACACTTTAAATATTCATTAAATAAATTGAACAAATTTTTATCTAATAAATTTGATTCGTTAAAGAAACAATCTATATTAAACTTACTTATTTTTTTATCTACTCTATAAACTATAGCTAATAATTTATAAAAATTAAACAATACTGTTGTCTTATATATTTTTTTCAGCAAAGCATTTTCTATGTAGGGCAAGTCTTCATCTAAGTAATTATCATCTCTTCTTATGTCATTTAACAAATTCTTTACAAATATATCTATATTATTGTTTTTCCTATATTCATTTCTATTTTTTCTATATATTTTTAAATATTTTTCATTGAATACAAATTTAAAACAATATGTCCATTCATTAATATTAAATTCGTTATCATACTTATTAAAATAATCTATTACATCATATATACTTCTTGTAGAATTGTATGTTTCATACATCAATTGTTCTGCATTTTCTCTGCATTTAACCTTTATTTTTCCATCTGGAAAATTAAGAATATATTCATTATTATCTATAGCACTTATCTTTTTTTTATCTATTAAAGGTAAATATACTACCATGCTATGTAATTTATCTTTACCTCTAAACATTAATACTTCTTGTAATATATAATTTATTTTGTCTTCTACGTCTATAATATCTTCATAATTAGAGGAAGTAGTTAAATAATTAATATCTATATCACTAAATAAGTTATTGGAGTTTCTTGCTAAACTACCACTTAATGTTATACAAAAATCAATATTATAAATATTTTTAAATATACAACCAAGTTCGTTAATCATTTCGATTATATAATCTCGATATTTTTTATTTAACATATTAAATTCTTCTATAGCGATATCATAAGCTTTAGATTCATAATATTCTCTTAATCCCAATATTTTATCTCTGTAAGAAGATATAAATTTATCTTTAATTATATTGTATTTTTCTAAATTCATATTATATAATTCCTTTTTATTTTATAAAATTAAGTTTTTTGACAAATTGTATATATATCTCAAATGAAGTTCTAATATCAATTACACTGTCTTGGCAAAGAGTTAGTAAAAATATTATCATATAGAAAATTATTCATATATGTTTTATAGTATTTTTAACAAGTTCACATTGTTCAACTTATACTTTTAAGTTTACAACTAAATCTTGTAAAATAAAATACTTTTTTTTATTTCTTGTCAACTTTATATGTGTGCCTTGGTAATATAACAACAATTATATATTTTATAAATTCATACAATTTCATTACTTTGCAGTTTCAAATATACATAATATTACTTTGTTTTTTCAATTCAATTTAATACTAGTGTATCACTAAGTTTAACTATAATAAACTTTCCTGTTTTTATTAAAAATCTATCGCTATTTTATTTTGTAATTTTTTCTATAAAGTAAGACTTTTTTCATTTTTTACATTACCATTATCTAGTAAGTAATTTTTATAAATTGAATCCAGAAAATATGATTTACTGCTTCATTTTATTCCTGTAATTATCTTAATTAAGTTATTTGTTTTTTTGACGCTTACGTCACTTTTTTCAGTCTTTGTCTATTTTTTCCTAGTTATTTTTACTTACATTTAAAATAATACCTATACTTACCATACTTACTAGAAGAGATGATCCTCCATAAGATAAAAATGGAAGTGTTACTCCTGTTACTGGAATCATTCCTATTACTACCATTAAGTTCATAATTGCTTGAAAAATAATCTGGAAAGTCATACCGATACATAAATATTTGGCAAATTGATCCTTACTGTGTAGTGCAATTTTTATTCCTCGCCATAGAATAATTGAAAATAATCCCACTACAATAAAGGCTCCTACTACGCCAAATTCTTCAGCAATAATTGAAAAAATAAAGTCTGTTTGTGGTTCTGGCAAATAAAAATGCTTTTGAATCGAGTTTAAGAATCCTGTCCCTAATAATCCACCTGGACCTATGGCGTAAAGACTTTGAATGATTTGAAAACCAGTACCTAGGGCATCACTCCATGGATCAATAAATGAGGTGATTCTATCCATTCGATAAGGAGCAATAACAATTAATATTACTACTCCAATTACACCTACAATTCCCATACCTATAAAAAATTTCATGTTAAC
>JAGHJJ010000104.1 GCA_017886705.1 Bacilli bacterium
TCTTTTCGGTCTCACTAACAATATAGATAGGTCTTTTTTTTACTTCTAAGTATAATTTGGACATATACATTCCCATGATTCCAAAGAAGAATAGTTGTAGTCCTCCCATGAATATAATAAGACAAGCTAAGCTTGGCCAGCCACTAACTGGATCACCAAATGCTAGTGTTTTTACAATAATTATTAGGATTGCTACAAAAGAGATTAGGCAAAGTATCATTCCTACGATTGCAGATATTACTAATGGTGTTGTTGAAAATGCTAACATTCCTTCTAGTGCATATTTAAAAAGTTTCCAAAAATTAAATTTTGATTTTCCGGCTACTCTTTCTTGGGCTTCATATTCTATCCATTTTGTATTAAAACCAACGAAACTAAATAGTCCTTTCGAGTAACGATTATATTCTTTCATACTAATAATTGCATCTACTACTTTTCTTTTCATTAAACGAAAGTCTCTAGCACCTGGTACTTGTGGAGTGGATGATATTTTTCCAATTAATTTATACCAACACTTTGTAAATATTTTTCTAACTAAACCATAATCCTTGTGTTTTGGACTACATAGTGCAACACAGTCATACCCTTCTTCTTTTATTGCGTGATACATTTCTTTAATCATACTTGGTGGATCTTGCATATCGGCATCCATGATTGCTACAAAATCCCCTGTTGCATACTCTAAGCCGGCATACATACCTCCTTCTTTTCCAAAATTTCTGGAAAAAGAAATAAAACGTACTCTATCATCTTTTTTTCGTAAGTCTTTTATAATATTTAATGTATTATCTTTACTTCCATCATTAATGAAAATAAACTCAAATTCTACTTTTTTCATCTCTTCAGCAATTTTTGTTATCTCTTCATAAAATATTGGTAATGATTCTTCTTCGTTATAACATGGAACAATAATTGATATTTTTTCTTTTTTCATTTTACTCCCTACTTTCATTCCCATTATACATTCTCTAATAGTAGACATTTTTCTTTTAATTCTGGATTATTATTTAAAAACTCTTTCCTATCTTTTTCTGTTTTAAATATGATGTGTTTTATGTTATCTGTTGGTAATCCTATCATTAATTCTTTTCTTTTTCTATTTGTCTTGTCTATATAAATATTATAGTAAGGTGATGATATTTTTCCTAAAGTATTTTTTAATTCATCATATTCTTGATAGCAATAACATTTATCATACATTTGATAATTTATTATTTGATACCAAAATAGTTTTAGTGTATTTGATATTGTTTGTATTATCTTATTAGTACTTGAGGATTTGGCATATTTCATTATTTTTATTTCTCTCTGTAACTTATTTTTTTGTTTTATCTTTTTTGTTACTAATAAAAAGTCCATTTGATATTTTTTTGTATCTATCATCTTTATTTTATTTTCTAATGGTCTATCTATATTTAAATCATTTCCTATAAACAGTATCCTTTCATATGTGTTCTTTTCTAATAATAGAAGTAGAACAATTAATAGAATACTTACTGCTGGAGCAGTTATAATATGTCCTGTTATAAAGGATAATAAGACACTTAATACTATACTGATATATAACATATACTGCGTGAAGTCTAGTTTTTTTCTGTTTTTCATAATTAGATAAAAGAAATAGCCATATATTCCAAAATAAATAATAAATCCTACCATGCCATGAGAATAATAAATATCAAAATAGTCCATTTCTATTGCTTTGGTATCATTTCCATCCTTTAGATACCCTATACCGAATAATTGTAAATAACCATTTTCTTCTCTATAATCTTTATATCTGTTTTCTAGGAATGTTAGACGTTCACTGAAAATAAAATGATCTATTAGTTTTTTATCTTGAAATACTTCAGTAATATTATCTACTTCTAAAAATTCTAGGTGTGTTTCAATATTTTTATAAAAATTAGTTTTTGGTAATATTATTATCATTCCTGCTATAAATATTATTAGAAGAATGCTGCTTATCGCTACTCGTTTTACTCTTTTTAATTTTATTTCTTGATGGATAAACCATAGATAAGTAAAGGATATAGTAATTCCTAACGATAATAAAGGAGTCTTAGTACCTATTGTTAGTATCACATATAAATAGATTAGACCTATTATTAACGTTAATAATATTTTTTTCTTATTTACTAGTATTAAAATCATGATTGGTGTTAGTATCGATATAATTCCACTAATTTCATTTGCAGAATTAAAAAATCCTAAGGTACCGGCTTTGGTTATTTCATACGTTTTAAATCCTAAATTTAGACAATTTGGTACTAAGATACATACTAAATATGTTGTTAGCACTACCATTAAAGTCATTTTGCTTATTTTTATTTCATCTTTAATACTATATAAACTGATTAATAATACTGGAAAGTAAAATACTCTGCATAATCCTTGTATTTCAGAGAATAGTCCTACTCCATCTTTATAAATAAGCATTCCTGCCATATAAAGTATTCCATAAATTACTAGAATCGCATAAAATATTAGACTTTTTTTTCGTTTATAGACAAATACTACACTATATAAAATAAATACTAAAAAAAGCATTCTTACAATAATTCCTATTGTGATATTAGTATGCCATACGTGAATTCCAATACCAGTGATAACATCTAATATTGGTTGCAGTAAAATAAAAATAAGTAAAATGCTATTAAAATTCTTTTTTATCCAAGTATTCATAACTTCACCTTTAATTCATTTTAACATACTCTACTTTTTTTGTATACTTTACAGTCTAGTTTTTGTAATTTGTTTCTATTTTTTTCTTGGTATTATATAATAAATATATAAGATTATAAGGGTGGTAATATGGGACAGAAGAATTATAAAAATAATAACTATAAAAAAAATAATAATACCAATCATACTAATTATCAAAGACGAGAATATCAAAATCGTTCTAAAAATAATTATCAAAAATATGATAAAAGTAAAGATACAACTTATCCAAAAGATGAGGTTAAAATCGAGAAAGTTGGAGGTGTCAATTTGCGTAAAGAAAAAAAGCATCCGGTGCTTAACTTTTTCTTGTTTTTGACATTACTTAGTAGTTTGGTCTACTTTTTTATTACGTTAAGTTTTGGACAGAATCATAGTAATTTTTTTACTACTTTAATCAGTAGTATTGTGTTAGTCTTTTTTTCTATTTTATTTGTATCTATCTGTATTACAAATCCTAATAGAAAAAAAGGTAGTATGTTTTTAGGAAGTTTTTTCTTATTACTATTTAATGTTTTTGGAAGTTTAACTTTGACTAATATTATTACTATACCTTCTTTTGGTTATTTAGAGGATTTTACTGGTAAGAGTTTAACTGATGTCGTTTCCTGGGCATCTAAAAATAATGTTACTTTAGTGCAGGATTATGAATATAGTGATATGGTTCCTGCTTATAGTATTATTTCTCAAAACTATGATAGTAATAGTAAGATTAAAGATATTTCTGAGTTAGAAGTTGCTGTTAGTGAGGGACCTAATCCTGATAAAGAGATTATTGTTCCAGATATGGATGGCTGGGATAGTGAACGTGTCATTCGTTATGTAGAAGATAATTATTTGACTAATGTTGAAGTTGAGTTCGTAGAATCTGATAAAGCGAAAGATACGGTGATTGAACAAAGTGCTAGTGGTAGTATGAAACGTAGTGCTGAGATGAAGCTTACCTTTTCTTTAGGTGAAGAATTAGATAATAGTGATGTTTCTATTAGTGATTTAACTGGTAAGAGTGAGTTTGAAGCAGTCTTTTATTTAAAACAACATCGTATCTCTTATGATATTGAAAGAGATTTTTCTAATAAAATAGAACGTGGTAAAGTTTCTAATCAGAGTATAGAAGCTGGTGATATGGTTCCTGTTAATAGTGAGAATCATTTAGTTCTTACCATTAGTAAAGGAAAAAGTATTAAGGTTCCTAATTTGAAAAAAATGACTATGGTAGAAATTACAGAATGGATTATTGAAAATAAGTTAAAATTAGAGTTTAGTGATCAATATGATGATTCTGTTAAAGAAAATCAAGTAATTGATGCTAATTATCATAAAGGTGATGAGGTAGAACAAGGTACAGTGATTAAGGTTGTTATTTCTAAGGGTAGTCTGGTCATGAGAGAGTTTAAAACTTTGGAAGAGTTTAGAAGCTGGGCTGATAAGTATGGTATTTCTTATGAAGAAAAACATGAATTCAGTGAAGACGTTCCTCAGGGAGAAGTTATTTCTTATTCTTATCAAAAAGGTGATGTTATAAAAAATGGAGATAGTATTTTAGTTACTATTTCAGATGGTAAAGAAAGAAAAGTTCCAGATATTATTGGTATGAGTAAGAAAGAAGCAATTGATGCTTTAGAGAAAGTAGGATTAAATTATAACTTTGTTATGCAAAATAGTACTAAAGAAAAAAATACTGTTATTAAGCAATCTATTAGCGCTGGTAGTACTGTAAGTGATGGTACTACGATTACCGTTACCTTAAGTAATGGTAAAAAAACGGAATATCGAGAAGAGAGCCATTCTAGTAGTTCTAATTCTGGTTCTAGTAATAGTTCTTCTAGTAGTAATAATGGTTCTGGTTCTAATTCCAATAATAATTCTAGCCCTACACCAAATCCTACTCCTAGTTGTGATCGTAGTAAAACTACTATGGTGTATATTTATGATGAATTAATTTCTAGTAATCCCGCTACTACTTGTTCTAACATTAAGGCAGCTTACCCTAACGTTCAATTCACTTGTCAATATGTATCTAGTGGTCCTGGTGTAGGTCTTTTAGTAAATAGTGGTGAAATTGATGCTCATGCTCTTAATCATTGTGATACTTATACATTAAAAATACAACAAAATTAAAAAGTGATGTAATACTGTTATTTCAGTTTACATCACTCTTTTTATTTAAAGTTCTTTACTTTTACTTTTGATATATTTTTTAATATCTGATCTGACTTACAATTAGTAATATTATCTATAATATCTATATTCTTTTTGATATTATTCATGTTTTTATACCATGCTGCTTCTTCTTCTTTTAGAACCCTTCTTAGTCTTTCTTCCCAGTCTTGTTGTTGTTTTTTCATTCTAGCTTGTGCTTCTTGATTTTTTCTCATAACTTCGTCCACAGCACTCCAAAAATCATTAGTGTTCTGTTTCTTACTACTATATCCTGTGCTATAAGATGTTGATGTTCGATGCTGGTGCTTCAAAGTAGCATCATATTGTCTTCTACTACTTGTAATGCGTAATGTATTATATGCTAGTGTTAATTCTTGCATTATATCTGTAGTATCTTGTCCTGGATTATTATCTGGATGGTATTTTCTTGCTTGCTTATGATAAGCTTCCTTTATTTCTTGTTCTGTTGCATTTATACTTATACCTAGTAATTCGTAGTAATTTCTCATAGTATCGTCCTTTCGTGATATATATTATATTATTTTTTTGTTGCCATGTAAAGAAAGAAGTCTCTTATGAGACTCCTTATTCTACATTCATTTCTATTCTATATCTTTCGTTTGTATCAATTGTAAAACTATAGGTTTTTCCATCTATATTTAATACTACATCATCTAAGTTTCTAGATAGAAGTTCCGTTAATTCACTATAATCACTAACATTACTTTCAGTTGCGATATAGATAGTATATGTTCCTTTTGGAATATTTGAAATCTCTATTGTACTATCAAACCAAGCTCTAGTTTTATCTAATCCATCATTTAGTGTTGCTCCTACTTTGTACATACCATCTGTTATACTTCCTAAATCATAACTATATGTTTTATAGTTTTCTTGATTTTCAAAGATAATCTGTCTATTTACTTTTTCGGATTCTGCTAGATTCATTCCTATAGAATAAGCTGTACCTTTGATATGCAATTTATTATCTTCTACCGTGAAAGTACGATATTGAGTATATTGATTATAAACACTATCTGCTGTCTTATCAGCAATTTTTTTGCTTCTAATTACAAATTGTAGAGGCATCTCTGGATTACGATAGTCGTTTCTTGTCGTTACTGTTTTTTCACTTGTAAACTCTGCTACTTGGTCTTTTAAGACTTTATTATTGATTCTTGTTCTTGCATAATAATCGTGACTTTCTGTTACAATATAAAGTTCATAATCACCATCAGGTAATTCATCAATATCAATATTTCCTTTGTACCATGAATAAGTATAATCTTTTCCATCATTACTAAATACTGGTCTTGTGATTTCCTTTTTGTCTGTGATTCTATTTAGTTCTTGCGTAAATTCTTCTTCTGTTGTTAAGTTTTTCAATACTAAATAGAATGATATTTCTTCCTCTAAGGTATGATCAATTCCTTTTATAGCGTGATAACCTTTAATTTGTAATTTGTTTTTTACTTCTTTTAGTGAGTCAAAGTAATATAGTCCCTCTCTTTCTTCTAATTTTTTCTCTTCTACTGTTACTGTAATTTCTTTTGTTACTACATTACCAAAAGAGTCTTCTACTTGATATATTACTTTGTACTCTCCTATTTCCTCTGTTTTTACATTATTTTCAATTACTTCGATATCTTTTATTTTTCCATCTTCTGGATCTATAGCGGTTACATCTTCTAATGGATCAAATTCTTCATTTAAGTAGATAGTCTTATCTAGAGCATTTATTACTGGTTTTTGGTTTTCTACTACGGTTACAGTAATTGTTTTTTTCGTTTCATTGTTAAAGCTATCTACTACTTTATATGTAACTTCATATTCTCCAATTTTATTTTCTTTTACATCATTTGTTACTACTTCAATCTCTTTAATTTCTCCATCTTCTTTATCTTCGGCAGTAACGCCTTCTAGAGGATTAAACTTTGTACCTTGTGTAATCGTTTTATCTTCGGCATTTATTATTGGTGCTTCATCTTTTATGACTGTTACTGTAATTGTTTTTTCTGATGTTTGATTATAAGAGTCTGTTGCTTCATAAGTAATTGTATAACTACCAGGTTCTTCTAAGTTTACTGTACTTTCTTTTACTTTTACTTCTACTTGACCATCTTCTTCATCTGTTGCACTTACACCTTCTAGTTCGTCTAATTTTCTACCTTGAATTACTTCTTTATCTTCAGCAGTTATTACTGGTTTTTTATTTTCTGTTACTGTTACTGTAATCGTTTTTGTTGTTGTTTGATTATTTTTATCGGTTACTTTGTATGTTACTTCATAAGTACCTGGTTCATCAACTTTTACAGTTTCTTCTACTACTTCAATTTCTTTTGTTAAGTCTCCATCTTCTGTATCTGTTGCGGATACATCTTTTCGATAGTCAAATTCGCTACCTTGTACGATTGTTTTATTTTCTGCAATGATAACAGGTGGTGTGTTTACACTTTCACTATGAAGTTTTTCTACAGATACATTTGGTGCAGACGCTAAAGTCCAACCAAATTCATTTGTTGTTCCACTTAGGTTTACTGGTACTTTATACCAAGTATAGCCATCTACTACAGTCTCTTCTAATATTGGAGCATAAGAATTATGATATTGTCCGCTAATTAATGTTGCCTTAGTATCTTGTGTTGTTGAGTTTACCCAGGTATATTGATTACCCGCTGCTGTTACTGAGAATTTACCATAATCACTACTAACAAAACTAATACTATCTGCCGGTACCCAGTGTTTTTGATCATACCAGTAGTCTGATGTTACTAAGTAGGATACTGCTACTCCATTTTTATCATAGGCTGCCGTATAAACCATAACATATCTATCTTTTAATAATACTTGGTCTCTTTTTACAGTTAATGCAGAATCATAGTAATACTCTGTTTGTTTTATAGTCTTCGCTACTTTTGGTTTTAGAGTTGTCTCTTCTACATATAAATCGTATTCATAATCTTTATCTTGATATTCTGTTACTTCATTTGGAGAAATATAACCATTTTTACCTTGATTAATCTTTTTTACATAGGCTGCTGGAATATAAACGTAACCATCCCAGTTATAGTCTCCTGATGTTATTTCATTAAAATTACTATCTATATTTAAATCACTTACTACTTTATACCAGGTAGTATTTCCTTCTACTGCTTCTCCTTGTTTTTCTCCTATAATTACTACTGCATCTTCTGCTTCTGGATAAGAGTAGACAAACTTGGAACTGTTACTGGCATCGCTCATGGCATTTACTTGTCTTGTTACTACTCCTAATTGATAGAAGTTATAGTCTTGTAGTCCTTTTGCTTTATCCAAAGAATAGTATTGAGCAGCCATCTTTTCACTCCAATATGTATCAGATGCATATTTTACATTCATTCCTATCCATTTATCACCAAATTGTGGCCCGAAATAACGCCAGTCCCTTGGATGAGCATATCCATAAGTAATCCATTTAGAAGCATATCCTAAGATACTACTTGCGTAGGATGCATACCAGTTTGCAGATTCTGTTGGTGAGGTATCTACTGCGTTAAGTCCAAATCCATTATTTTTGTTAATAGCTAGATTACTTCGTCCATGAGAAGTTTCATTTCTACTTAAACTTAGAGAAAGAATAGCATTTACTCCATATTTTTCTTGTGCATAGTAGTAAAATACTCCTTTTCCATAAAGTCTTGAGTTTGAACCATTGCTGGCATTTCCATATACATCTTGTGATATTCCCATGTTATTTCTAATATATTCATCGATATTTTGACTTGAATAACTTGTTCTTGTGTGATTTGATAAGTACATGTAATAGTTGTAATACTCATTATCCTTGTTTACTGCATTATTATAGTTTCCATTTTTATAATCTTTTATCATTGTTGTTCTATCTGTATAGAAATATTTTCCATCATAACTATAATATGTTCCTGGTGATAGCATATCTGGTTTTGGTCCTATGATGCTACCTTTACTACCAGTAAAAGTCTCTTGTATTTTGTTAACATAATTGTGTTTAATGCTTTCATTGGTTACTGTATAACTACTGGATGATTTTACCCAGGTTACTGGTACTACTTCATAAGCTTCTTGAGATATCCAGCCAGTAAAATTACCTATTTTTACTTTGGCTGTATAAACTCCTTTGGCACTAGAGTAACTGGAATCTAGTAATGCTCCATCTACTCCTCCGTATAGAGAACCTGTATCCATATATGTATAAGATGAACCTGTTAAATTACTATTTGTATAAAAATAAGTTAGTGTTGTTGGATTTACACTCAAATCTAATAGTGCTACGTTAGCATCTAATATTTTAGTCTTTCCTGCTACTTTACCAAAGACTACTAAGTCATCTGCACCATTACTCTTCATAAAATTCTTAGCTTCATCAAAGGTATTAAAACAACCTACGGGATCTATTACTCCATCGGTATGCATTCCTGCTACTTCGAAGTTTCCACATAAAGATTTATATTCATAATTTGCTTGGGAAAAAGCATATGTGTCTTTTGGATATAATAATATTCCTAGTACTACTAGACTTAAGAACCATAGTTTCCTTTTCATCTTTTACCCTCCTTATAGTTTCTCAATTATATTATACAATATATCTACTGTCTTCCTTTTTAATTTTTTATTTTTTCGACAATTTTTACATTATTTTACATTACATTTTTTTATTACTAATTCCTTGTATTGGGTTGATAAAATAAGTATTTTTAGATATAATAATAAAAGCTAGACGAGTATTTTTCATACGGGAGGTAATTATGGCTAGAAATGAACATGAAAATGAACCAAGAGAAAGAAAAAGGAAATTTAGATTTGTATTATATATTTTTTTAGTATTAGCATTACTTACTAGTGCCTTTGCAATTTATGAGATTTTTTTACTTAGTTCTATTGAGAATGTGCTGCGCTACATTGTTATTGGTATTTTAATATTTATTGATTTAATACTTTTTATCAAAGTTCGATTTGCTTCTAAAAAAAGGAAGAAAAAACATTCTAAGCGTATTGGTTTAATCAGTTTTATGGTTATTTACTCTATTATCTGTTTTGCTGTAGGTTTAGTTATTGCTTATGTTTATGGACAATTAGATAATATTAATAAAGAGTTTGTTACTTATACTTCTGATTTAGTTGTTATGAATTCTAATGAAGCTCAGGATGTTAGTGATGTTAAAGATTATACTATTGGTATTTTAAATGATAAAAAATCTCCAGATGGATACATTATTCCACAGGAGATGATTAAAGAAAATAAGTTACAAGATAATAATGAGATTAAAAATTATGATGATTACTCTAGTATGTTAGTGGATTTATATGCTGGAGAAATTGATGCTATTTTTATTACTGATAATTATATTGATATTTACTCTACTGTTACAGGATATGAAAGTATTGCAACGGATACTAAGATTCTTCTTTCCAAAGATAAGAAAATGAAAAAATCTGATACTTCTTCCGTTGAGACAGAATCTAGTGGTAAATCAATTACGGAACCATTTACTATCTTACTTATGGGAATTGATTCTACAGATGAAGTATTAAGTAAAAATGCAATTGCTAATGGTGATACTTTAATATTAATCACTTTTAATCCCAAGACATTAAATGCTACGATGATTTCTATTCCACGTGATAGTTATGTTCCAATTGCTTGTTGGAGCGATAAAGCTGAAAATAAAATTACTCATGCTGCTGGATATGGAACTGATTGTATGATGCAGACAATTGAAGATTATTTTGACATTAACATTGATTATTATGCAAAGATTAACTTTAAAGGTCTTGTTAAATTAG
Source organism: Bacilli bacterium (assembly GCA_017886705.1). Taxonomy (GTDB): domain Bacteria; phylum Bacillota_I; class Bacilli_A; order RF39; family UBA660; genus Faecimonas. Next base: position 10,690 of record JAGHJJ010000104.1, read on the forward strand.
TAGATGCTGTTGGTGGTGTCGATATTAATGTGGAACAAGAATTATGTACTGATGATTCTTCTCGTGGTAATACAGTTTGTATTTATCCAGGACAACAGACTTTAAATGGTGAACAAGCATTAGTTTATGCAAGAAATAGAAAACAGCTTGTAAATGGTGATTTCGGACGTGGACAACATCAACAAGAGATTGTTATGGCCTTAATTAACAAAATGAAAAATATTACTGAAGTAACTACTTTTATGGATATTTTAAATACTATTTCTAATAGTTTAGATACAAACTTAACTACAAAACAAATTTTATCTTTCTATAATGTTGGTAAAGATATTGTTAAACGTAGTTTAGCAACTGATGAGTCTAACCTAGTAAATATTCAACAATTATATCTACAAGGTAATGGTCAAATGATTTATGATGAAAGAATGAGAATGGTTTTATATAATTACGTACCTAATCAACAAAGTAGAAAAGATGTTATTCAAGCTATGAAAGAAAATCTTGAGTTAGAAGATCATGAAGTTATTACTGAGTTTAGTTTCTCAATTAATGAACCTTATGAGAAAGAAATTATTGGTTATGGACCTTATAAATCTGGTAATACCTATGATTTACTTCCTGATTTTACTGGTGATAGTGAAGCTCAAGCTAGAGCTACTGCTAGTCGTTTAGGTATCTCTGTTAATTTTGTTGGAGGCAATGGATACGTCATTGATCAAGAGTATCCTGCTGGCAAAAGAATCGACAAAATTCGAGGAAGTGTGACATTGACACTTGGTGGTAGTAGCAATTCTGATACCGAAGATGAAGAAGATGAGACAGATGAAAAAGATGATAATACAACTTTACCTCAGAGCTGTAAAGACGGATATGTATGGGATAGTTCTACTAGTACTTGTGTCAAGAAAACAGAAACTACAGAACCAGAACAACCAGAACAACCAGAACCAGATCCGAATCTGCCAGAGCCAGACCTTCCAGATCCACCTATTGATTCTGAACAACCTAGTGAATAAAGTTAAGCAAGCAAATCGCTTGCTTTTTTTTTATCAAAAAAAATAGAACATTGCTGTTCTATTATAGTTTTATAAATTTATCTTTTCCTACTCCACATAATGGACAGGTCCAATCCTCTGGTAAGTCTTCAAA
>JAGHJJ010000105.1 GCA_017886705.1 Bacilli bacterium
TATCATTTTTTTTGATTTTCAGCAATTATTTTACTAAAAAAACATCAAAAAATGTGCATTTTCTTTTAAAAATACACATTTAACTTTAAATTGCACTTATTTGTGCACTTTAGATTGATTCAACGTTAGAAATACTATCTTTATCTATCATATGATAAGCAAGTTTCCATGCTAAAATTCTTTTAACTGCCTTATTAATTTTCTTAATAGATACTTCCTTATTTTCTACAGCAGCCATAAGTTCTTGATAAGCTTGCTCAATATCGCTAACAATCATAACATCATTTCCAGCATTCACAGCAAGACAAGTAACACACTCTTGATCACGATACTGATCAATTGCTCCCATGGCCAAATCATCAGTAATAACAATACCAGAAAAATCAAGTTCATCTCGTAAAATAGAAATAACTTTTTGACTCAAAGAACTAGGATACTTAGAATCTACTGCCATCATAATATTATGTGATACCAAGACCATAGGCACCTTCTCTTGAATTCCCGCCTCAAATGGTAAAAAGTCAGACTCTAGAAAACTCTCATAACTACGATTATCAATGGCACTACCTGTATGAGTATCAGAATTATTTCCGTAACCTGGAAAATGTTTTAAACAAGAAGAAATTCCAACTTCATTAGCATAATCTACCATCTTTCCTACATAAGTAGCTGTCTCTTTGGCATCCTTACCAAAGCTTCTATCATAAATAAAATCATCAGAATTAGTAGAAACATCCGCAACTGGTGCCAGATTGACATTAAGACCAAGACTAAGTAGTAACTCACCCTTTTCTTTTTCTGTACTTTCCAGTGCATCATATCCACCATTAGCATAAACTTCTTGTGGTGATAAAAACTTAGAACTCCGAAAAGCTGGATATCTACTAACTCTAGTAACCAATCCTCCTTCTTCATCAACCGCAAAAGCAAGTGGCATTTTACTTATTTCCTGTAAATGCTGAAGTAGTGAGGAAATACTCTCTTTTGTATGATTAGTAAAATCTCTAGCAAACAACACATATCCACCAGGATGATAAGTCTCTATTTGTTCTTCTGCAGCACTTTCATCAAATCTAACAAAAAATAACTGTCCAATCTTCTCTTCTAAACTCATCGTAGAAAGAATATCATCTGCATCACTATAATATTGACAAAATAACTCATCACAGGAAACCTCATCAACATTCTCACTAGTAAAAGGATGTCTATAAATAGAAAAACAAACAAAACCTACTATCATTACAACAAGAATAAAAATTATTTTTTTCATACTATCACCTAGGATTGCATCATTTTTTTAAACTCTGTAGGAATACTAGTCTCAAATAAAATATCTTTCTTAATAACTGGATAATAAATCTTTAAACGATTAGCATGTAAATACAAACGATTAACTTTACTTTTCTCACCATACTTCTTATCCCCTAAAATAGGCATTTTCTTACTAGCGAATGCTACACGAATTTGATTTCGTCTACCAGTCTCAATCGTAACTTTCAACATAGAATACTTATCACTCGTCTTTAAAACAGAATAATTAGTAATGGCCTTCTTACCATCTTCACGAGGAGATACATAAACCAAATTGGTCTTCGTCTCCTTCAAATATTGAACAATCTGTCCTGACTCCTCTTTAGGATGTCCACAAACGATTGCGGTATATTCCCGAAGAGAAACATAGTCATTCCAATTTTCCTGTAACTGATTCTTCGTCTTCTCATCCTTAGCAAACAACACAATACCACTAGTATCTCTATCTAGACGGTGAACAATAAAAATACGCCCATGAGGATTTTTAGAAACAACATAATCTCTTACAATATGATATAAAGTACGTTCCTTTTCTTTTTCTGTCGCAATAGTAAGTAACCCTGATGGTTTATTCACAGCAAGTAAATGATCATCCTCAAAAATAATAGAAAAAGGTAAATTCCTAGAATTCTTACTATTTGTATCAATCATAATTTTCATACCCGCAACCAAAGGATAATTATATTGTGTAACTCTATCTTCATTCACATAAACAGCACCATGAACTAAATACTGTTTTACTCGCTTTTTAGGCATATCTAAATGTTCATATAAATATTCTAACAATTCACTATCTTTATTCACAACTAACTTCATAAGTAATCACCAACTTAATTATAATATAAACCAAAGAAAAAGACTAGTAAAAACTAGCCTTCAAACCAGAAATCATTAAATGTATATTTAAATACTCGGTATACCATATATTTATTTAGTTTAGCTTTAAACTGTCTAATTAAATTATGTTCTTCATCATATTCCCCAAAAATACCAGCCGTACCAGAATCAACAATAACATTACCATTACTCATTGGTTGTACACTACTTACAATACCAGAATATGGAACATCAAAACTATCTACTAATTCAAATGTTTTTTGATTCTCATCTACTCTATATACATAGTAATAAGATTCGGTTCCCTCAAATGGTTTCTGATTTTCAATACCAATTTCTGAATAATCAAAATCTGGTTGAGAATTAGACTTACCATAATTATTATCAAAGAAAGTAATATAGTAAACTCCATCCGTAGAAGTTCCTTCATAATTTAGACTATGTTGTCCAGCCTGAATCTTAAAGTCACCTTTTTTATCATATACATATTTACTAAATTCGGTATCTTCCCAAATTTTCTTATCAGAAAGAATATATACAATTTCAGGATCTTCTTCTATATTATTAACTCTAAGAATAGAGCTAGTCTCACGACTACTTAATAATACATCTCCACCTTCTAACCATACAATAGAGTTTAAATGCAACCAGTCTAGACCATCTTCACCCTCATCTCTAAAGTTAGAATCATCTACCTTGCAAGTTTTTACATAAGAGGAAAACATATCTTCAAAGTCAATAACTTCTGTAACTGCTTTTGTATCTAAATCAATCTTAATAATACAATCTTCTTCCGTATCCTTTTCTGTATTATTTGCTAATACAATTAAATTACCATCATCATCAAATACATAGTCATGATGCAACTGATAATGACCTGTACGATAAATCTCTGTAACTTGTCCTAATGGATTCACCTCAGCTATTCTAGTTTGCGATACAGAATAATACATCTTACCATTTCTAAATAGAATACGATGAGCACGATATCCAATAATTTCAGTTTTCATTCTTAAAATTCCATCATTATCATATAATGCTAAATAATCTTGACCATCAGAATCATTACCAAGCATCGTATATAATCCATTAGTAAGTTCTTCCTTACTATCTCCTTCAGTTACTTCTAACTTCTTCTCTCCATTAACAGCAACGTCAGATAAATCAACAGTAAACTCTTTAGTATCGATTGTCTTTCCATCTTTATCCTTCAAAGTTAACGTAACATCATTTTCTTCTCCTGCAATCAATCCAATTAACTGATAAGCATGATTTTTAGTAAGATTTCCCTCTTCACCATTAGATAAAGTTCTAGAAAAATCTTCAATATCTTTATCATCAACATGAATAGTATAAGATACTTCACTCTCTTGATCAGTAGTAAAATATAAATTAAGTCCTAAGCTATTCGTTCCATAAAGATTATAAATCATTAATGGATCATCAAAAGAATACTCATCTTCAAGTAAGACATCTAACTTATCTTGAATAACATCTTGATAAACCATATCAAATACTTCTACAGCAACAGGCTTACTTACAGAATAAATATTTTTACCTAAACTACCATTCTTGACTAGTCTCACATTACTAGACAACCAGTCTTCATCATTCAACTGACTTTCTACTATCTTTTCGTTTAATCCACGAATAAAGACAACCGCACCATAAGAAAGTCCACTAATCACTAATAAAAATAGTACTACTAAACCTATTTTTTTAGCCAATCCCCAATCTCTTTTTTCATGATTTAACTTCTTTCTCTTTTTCATAACTTCCTCCTAAGAAAAGCTTATCTACCTATTGTGAAAATTAAGTGAAATTTTTAAAATAATTTTTTTATCACCTTCTCTACACCTTTAGTCTCATTAGAACTAGTTTGAATAGTTGCTATCTTTTTTAGCCTGTGACTAGCATTCGCAACCGCCACACTTTGACCAACAGATAAGAACAGAGGAATATCATTATCACTATCTCCAACACATACCACCTGATTTAAAGGAACATGTTCCTTCTTACAAATCTTCTCAAGTCCTAATGCTTTATGAACATCTTTAGAAACTATCTCAATGAAATATTTCTTTTTCTTCTCTTCCATCTTCGTAAAAGAAGCTTTAATACCAAGTTCTATTAACTCTTGATAAGCACTATCTCTTTCCTTTTTAGTTTTAAAATACACTTCTATCTTATAAATATTATTCTTATTTTCTAAATAAAAATCATCAAAAGAAGAATTTCTCTTTTTTACCTCTGAATAGACTCTATCATGACTACACAAATTCCATTCTCTAGCAGTACAAAAATATATATCACAATCAGAATATAACTTTTTTATTTTCTTGATAATAGAACCTCCTAAAGGTTTTTTATATAATGTTTTCCGGTTAATAACATCATAGACATAAGCACCATCACAAGAAATAACATAATCTAAAAAAGGAAAATCTTTATTATACTCTAAAATTGACTTTAAAATTCTACCTGTTGCGATAACAATTTTAACACCAAGTTTTCGAATACGATCAATCTCAACCATCGTAGAAAGAGGAATTGCTTCATCAGAATCAATCAATGTACCATCAAAATCACTAACAAATAATTTATACATTTTACTCACCCTTTCTTAAAATGTACTTTTTTACTAATTTCAATAAATAAAAATAAATAACATAAAGCTAAGAAATATCCTGCTAAAACATCACTGGCATAATGAACTCCTACATAAATACGACTAACACCTATACTTAAAATAACCAAAAATAATAAAATTGATACACCATATTTTAATACTTTATTCTTTATTTTAGTAATAGCTAAATACAATAGATAACCATAAACACAAATAGACATCATTGCATGACCACTAGGAAAAGAATAGCCTCCTTGAGAAATTAATCGTAATCCCTGCGGTCTTTCTCTGGTAACCGCCAGTTTTACCAAGGTATTTAAAATAACAGAGTCCACCGCACAAATTGCTAAAAAGACACCATACCGATTTCTAGTCATTAAAATAAACATAGAAACTATTAACACAATCATAATCGTATTACCAAACTTCGTAATCGTCGTAAAGAACGTATCAAAAAATGGTGATCTTAATGAAATTATTATATCATAGACTGCCCGATCAAAATTTGTCGTTTTAGAAAAAACAACTAAAATCAAGATAACGACAAATAATAACCCGAACACAATAGATAACAAAATATTTTTATTCTTCATACGACACTCTCTATCTTATAGACGAGATCTAACCTCACTTTTATATACTTCTACTCCTGGCTGATTAAATGGATCTACATCAAATAAATAACCAGAAAACGCAGCAACTAAGAAGAAGAAAGCAGAAACTTCTCCTAAATTTCTAGGGCTCACCTCATCAAGTTCTAAAACAATACAAGGTACACCTCCAGAAACATGAGCGGAAATAACACTATCTTCTACAAGTAAATTCATATCATGCAAATCCCTTCCATCAATATCACAAGACTTCATTTTTTTTATTTTAAAAAACGTCTCATATATAATTTTATTCCCTTCCTGAATAAATTGACCTAAAGAATGCAAATCTCTCGTATGAATCATAGAAACAGGAAATACACCTACTCCATTTTTTCCTTCCGTCTCCCCAAATAATTGTTTTAACCATTCCATATAGTAATAAAAATTATTTTCATAAGTAACAAAATTTTCAACAACTTTACCTTGATCAAACATACTACGACGAATAACAGCATAAGAAAAAGCTTCATCTCTTCTCTTAATCCCCTCAAAATATCCCTCGATTAATTCTTTAATATCAAGGCAAAAAGAAAGTGGAAATAAATGAGCTGCTGTAAGTAAAGAATAACGACCTCCAATATTATCAGGAATAACAAAGGAAGAATATCCCTCTTCTTCTACTTCGCGTCTTAAATTTCCCTTAACAGGATCAGTAGTAATAATAATTCTCTCTTTAATATCCTCCCTACTATACTTTTTCTCCATTACTTTCTTGATTGCTGAATAAGTAAGAGAAGTCTCCATCGTAGTACCACTCTTACTAATAACATTAATAGAAAAATCAACAGTCTCTAAATATTCTAATAATTCACTCATATAACTACTAGATAAAGTAGTACCAGCAAAAATAACTTTAAAATCTTGCTCTTTAAAATAAGGAGTAAACATAGAATACAAAGCACAACTTCCTAAAAAAGATCCTCCAATCCCTATAACAACCAAACAACTAGACTGACTACGAACTCTATCTCTAACTTTTAAAATATCATCAACAAAAGAAACATCAGGACTAAGCCATCCATTCATATCGGCAGCATCTAATTTTTGAAAAACATCCATCTTTCGACTACAATATTTTTTTACTAATTCTTTATCTAAAAACTTATCCATATAAGTTGCAATATCTAACTTCATAATCTACCTTCTTTCTAACTTATTAAGTAGTATAACATAAAATAAACTAAACACCAAATAAACAAAAGAAAAAAGCAGATAAACATAATGTCTATCTACTTCTTCTGGCAATACAAAGTATTACCAACTTACCTATATTTGCTAAAAAATAATTTCAAATTAATCATAAAATATAAACTATAACAAATAACACTATAGTAATAACACTATAAAATAACATATAACTGATAACCTAAAAATTATAAAACATGCTTAACTGGCATACAACAATAAAAGCAAATATAAGTAAGATAGGGCTAATAATTGGTATTATTATTTAACTTATAACATTCCTTAACAAGACCCTAACATCTTATAAATCAATTTCAAACATTTCTGAATTTAATTTAGATATCTCTAAATCAGTTGCTTGAATTTTTTCTTTGATGGTATCAAGTTTATCTCTGATTTCTAAAGCATCATAATTAATATCTTTACATTGAAAATAAGAGTTATTGACTTCACTACATCTGGTTTTACTACTACGACAATCCAAAATAGAAGTATAAATATTTTCTAACCGTCTTAAATTACAATTATCAACAATCGCTGACTGAATAGTTCTACCATCACTTAAATGATAAGAATTATTTTTCTCATATAAAATTGTTTTTAACCTAGTTAGTTTAGAAACAGCATCTTCAAATTCTCTCAAATCTCTAGTAAAATCTTCTTTGTTTTTTTCAATAACATTCACTGTTCCATCCAACTCTTGTGTAGAAACATCATAAACTTCTCTTTTAACATTAAACGATAAAGTATTAATTTTTCTATCATATTCATTAATCAAAGACATCAAACCTGAAATATTAATTTTCATATTCTCCCTCCTCATTACAACTAAAACATATCATAAAGGAAAAACAAAATGGTCGCTTAAGAAGCGACAAAAAAGGCACTATCAATTTAAGACAGTACCTGCAAAACTATCCAAATAGTCATTAATTAGATCAAAATCATAAATTCCCCTTTCAATAAAATAACGAACAATTAAATCAAAATTATTATTGGTACTAAGTTGATAACCTGCACTAGATAATAACTCTGTTGTCTCCTCTAGGCTTAAAGACAAAGACAAACACAATTTAATATCATTATTTTTATGAGGAATATAATGATCAATACATCTAATTTTAGAAAATGTTTTTCTATCTATTCCCGCTCTTTTATAAACTTCTGAATCTGTTAATTTTCTCTCATCAATAAGAGAAAATAATAAGTCTTTAAATTCAATAGTTTTATTTTGCATTAAATATTCATTAATTCTTTCTTTCATATTAATCCTCCTTCATTGGGACAAAACTAATATAAGTATTCGAATATTTAATGCATTGGTATCATACGAAGAAATTATTTTATAAATTTCCTAGTCATATGATACCTAAGAAAATAATAAACTTATCCATAATAACTCTTTGGATGAGATTACTATATAATACATTTATTACGATGTCAACAAATAATTAAAAAACGACTAAACCGAAGTCTAGTCGTTTCTATCTAGCAATAAAATGTACTACAACATCATGTTCTTTTTTATCATTAACAAGAGCAATCTTACCATTACTACATCTTTTCTTATCTAAGGTAACACTTTCCTTCTTACCTTTAATAACTTCAATATGATAAACCGTATCCATATAAGTATAATCTAATTTAAAGGACTCCCAGGCAATTGGTATATTAGGAGAAAAACTTAACTCATCACCATGTTTCTTAAGTCCAATAATCTCACTAACCCCAACATAATAATACCATCCAGCTGTACCTGTATACCAAGTCCAACCACCATGTCCTGGATAACGTTCAGAAGAATAAATATCCGCTGCAACAACATAAGGTTCAACTACATATTTTTCTACACCTTTACTATCCAAACTACGATTAACAGGATTAATCATCTGATAATAACGGTATGCTCTATCATAATAACCAGTACGAATTAATGCCATCAAATACCAAGCAGTAGCGTGAGTATATTGTCCTCCATTTTCACGAAGTCCCTTTGGATAATTCATAATATAACCTGGATTATTCAAAGATTTTTCAAATGGTGGAGTAAGAAGTCTAATAATCTTATTCTTATCATCAACCAAATTCTCCTCCACTGCAGTAATAACTTTTTGTACTCTATCTTTAGGAGCAACACCACTTAAAATAGAGAAACTTTGAGAAATTAAGTCAATCTTACATTCTTTATTTTCATTACTTCCAAGCATATCACCATTATCGAAATAAGCTCTTAAATAGTAATTGCCATCCCAGGCTTTCTTATTTAAATTCTCTTTTAATTCATCATTAAAATCTTTATACTCTTTCAATTTAAATTTCTTATCATAAACCTTCATAAATGACATAAACATATCGATAACTTCGTATAAGAAGAAACCTAACCATACACTTTCTCCCTTACCTTTAATACCAACTTTGTTCATACCATCATTCCAGTCACCACCACCCATGAGAGGTAATCCATGGCTTCCTAAAGAATTCATTGATAATTGTAAAGATTTTAAACAATGTTCTAGTAATGTATCCTTAGTATCAGAATAACTAAATACCATACCCTTCTCATGTTCATAAGTACTTAGCTCAGGACCAACAACATATGATACCTTCTCATCCAAAATAGAATAATCACCAGTAACATCTAAATATCTAGCAGTAGCATAAACAAGCCATAAATAATCATCTTTATAACGACTACGTAAACCAAATCGATTCTTCTCATGCCACCAGTGTAGAACATCTCCTTGTTCAAACTGATGTGCTGCATTAATTAAAATCTGACGTCTTGCCTGATCTGGCTTAACAAGAACAATATTCATAGAATCCTGCAATTGATCACGATAACCAAAAGCACCACTAACTTGATAAAATCCTGCTCTTGCTAAAATACGAGAAGACATAGCTTGATATAAATACCAGCCATTAACCATATAGTTAAAGCTCTCATCAGGACTATCTACATAAACAGTATGTAACGTATTCTTCCAATAATCTTTTACTGCTTTAAGTTCCGCTTTAGCACTACTTACTTTAGCATATTTAGAAATAATATTTGGAATGTCATCACTATTCATACTACTTCCTAAAACAAAGACACAAGTATCACTACTATCAGCCTCCAAATGTAACTTAGTATGAATACTCTTAACTAAAATCTTGTCATTAACAGTAGAATCAATATCTAAATCACTAGACATAAATACACAAACATCACCATAAGTAACACTATAAACATTACGAAGTTTTAAATAATTATCATTACCCTGAAACTCCGTTAAAATATGTCTAGCTGTTTTCTCTTCAAAATTACCAAACACAGGATTAATCCAAAAATCAATATCAATATCTACGGCTTTAGAAAGTTTATTCGTAAGTTTTACTAAATAAAACTTAATTGTATCTTCCTTCGCAACATACTCAGTAATCTCTTTCTTTAACTCATCATTTTCACTCTCTAAAATACTATATCCAAAACCATGAGTACATTTCATTGGATCAAATAATCGTCCATTAAACTTAAATCCTTCAGACTTATCATTCGCAACCATATCATTTGTCCAAGAAGTAATCTTAAACTCACCAGAGTTATAAGCATAAGTATATCCACAACCATTATTAGTAATAATCGTACCAAAATTCTTATTAGCAATAATATTACTCCATGGAGCTGGTGTATCAGGATTATAAATAACATACTCACTACCATGATTTTTAAATCCACCAAAGCCATTATCAAACTTTAATTTTTCAACAGGAATATCACTACTATGAGTCTCACAAATAGATTTTTGATAATCACTAACTTTATTAGTACGTTGTAACTCTTCTACTGCTTCTTGTAATGAATGATGATCTTGAATCACAAAAGTAAGTCTTGGAACCATATGTAACAAACTCTTCTCTTCACGAGTAAGTTCACTACCATCCACAACAGTAACAGTACCAGGAATATGATAAAAACTATTTAAAGTATACATACGATATAGTTCATCATCAATTTCCTTCTTAATAATTTTAGCATATTGACTAGATTCACTATTAATAATAATTACATCTACAAAGATAGAATTATTTTTATAATATTCAAATGCTTTCAAAACATCATAGACAAAACTTAAATCAGCAATATCAGAAATCTCTACTAAAATAATTGGTCTATCACCACTAATACCAAACTTCCAAAGACCAGATTGCCCTAAAGCATTACGTCTAAGTAAATCCATTCTCTCATCTGTAACAGAAAGCTTAGTCGTTTGATATAGATAATTAAGCATAATATTAAATATTCTCATATCACTACCAGTAATATTCATAGTCTTCGTATTAATAACATTCATAAGTGTAGACACCTTAAATGCTTTTTCAATAGAACTATCATCATAATAAGAACGAATAATATCTTGAATCTGTTCCATACTTCTACCAAAACCAGTAATGACATAAACAGTAGTAGAACTATTAGGCATAACCTCTATAGTATTTCGAATACTAAGTACTGGATCTAAATTAGTACCAGCAACACTACTTAATTTTTGCTCCAAACCAAGTGGATTTTGCATCGTACGATTACGACCTAAGAAGTTCTTTCTTTCAGTCTCATAGCTATATTCACCGATAGGATCTTCAATAAGCAAACGATGAACCATATAACTATTAATATTTGTATCATTCCTACTCTTTCTACGAACAATTAAAGAATTACTATCAGAATCATACTGACTAGTCAAAAACATACTATTAAATACTCTATGAGAAATATCATCCATATTCTCAGATAAAATTGGTTCCGTATAAGTAGTAAGCTCTAATCTCTTAATATCATCACTTTCATTCTTAAATGTAATTTTACGAATTTCAGCATGATGATTCTTAGTAACAACAATTTCTGTCTTCGTAGTTACTTTACCATCAGTACGCAAATACTTAATCTTATCAGCTGCAAAAACAACTTCATATTTATCCGGTTTTTTATTCATAGGTGCATAAGTATTAGACCAAATATAATTCGTATCTAAATCTTTAACATACAAGAAAATTCCATAATCTTGTTCTGTAACTTTACGATAACGATTCAATTGTAACGTACGATATCTAGAAAAACTATCACCACGGTCATTCATAAGTAAACAATACTTCTTATTAGAAAGAACACTTACCTCTGGTAAATAAGAAATATAGTTAAAGGTACGAATATCATTTTCAATGGTCTCTTTACGATAATCATACTTCTTATAACGAGCCATCTTCATATCAATACTAGTACGAACTTGTACTTTTTCTTTCAATAGAATATCGAAAGTCTTAATATTAACATTTTCATGGAAATACTCTTGAATAATACCAGGTTTTAAGTAATTAGCAAGCCCTACCAAAGACATACCCTGGTGATGAGCAAAGAACGCTTTAACAACACCTTTATTATCATAGTCATAAGCTTCATAAAAACCATATTGACCAAGCATATCTAATTTCTTAAATTTCTCAAAATTATCATAAACTTCATCAGGGAATAACTCCATAGCCATTAAAGAAGAATATGGAGATAAAACAATTCTATTTTCTTTATCTTCTTTAGCTTTTAAATACGGTGTAGAAAAAGCACGATACTTATAATTTAGTGAATTATCAAGCTCATTATAAGCAGACTCACTAATTCCCCAAGGTAGTGAACGAGAAACACTCTCAATATATTCTTGTTGACAGAACTTTGCAAAATGATAACTCTCATCTAATAAAGTATTAGGATAATTCTTCATAAATAAAAGTGGCATAAAATATTCAAAAGAAGTACCAGACCAAGAAATAAGTCCTTTTCTACCCTTATAAGTAGTAAGTGATTTATCTAAGCAGAACCAGTGCTTACTAGGCGCATCTCCTAAACATATAGCTAAGTAACTAGTTAGACGAGACTCACTCGCAAATTTATTATAGTTATAAATAGAAAGTTTACCTTCTAATTCATCATAACCAATACTGAAGACATCATGTTTAGTATACAATTTCTTAAAGTTAGCATTATGTATTAACTTATCACACTTCTTAATTAAACTAACCTCTTCATGATGATTCAAAAACTCACGTACGACAATCAAAGAGGCAACAAAGTTACCAGAATCAATCGTAGAAACAAAACTTGGATGCATTACTTTCATATTTTTAATATCGTACCAGTTATATAAATGTCCATGCCATTTTTCTAAAGAATCAACAGTCTCTATAATATGAGAAATTAAATCTCTAGCTTCTTCATAAGAGATAAATTCTAACTCACAAGCACTAACAACACTAAGTAATGAAAAACCAATTCCTGTAGGAGAAGCTCTCATATCTAATTTTTGCTCTCTATTTTCTTGATAATTATCAGGTATTAAGTAATGATACTCTTCTTTCAAATTATCTTTAAAATAACACCAAGTACGATAAGCAACATCTCTAACTTCTTCTAACTCTTTTTCTTTTAAATCTATTCTATGGAAATCAATATCCTGACTAACAGAATATAAAATAAATGGTGCCGTAATAAAGACAACTGCAATTAAACAAGCATAGAAATTAAAGGTAATTAAACCAATAATTAATAGAATAAAACTAAATACTAAATGGAATGAAAAACTCTTTAAGTAACTATAAATATCAGTTCCTGCTTTTTTAGCAGCATCTTCAGCAGTGACCCAGTTAAGTAAATTTTTATGACTAATAGTCAAACGATAAACAGTTCTAATAAAAGCATCTAAATATAGTTTTGAATAAAATGGTAGAGTTGCTAAAATGATATAAGAACGTAATAAAATACTTCTACCACCAAATAATAAGTTTTTATAATAAACAGTAGAATTTTCTTGTTTTCCATCTCTATGATAAATCTTACTCTTCAAAAAGAATAAAATAGGTACAGCAATCTCTAAAACAACAAAGAATACCCAGAAGAATGGTTCTACTTTTCCAACAAAAATAGAAAGAAGTAACACAAGTAATAAAGTTGGATATAAAAACATACGAACAATATTATCAAATATCTTCCACTTACCTAATAAGTTAATAGGATTTTTTACTTTTTTACCACTCTTATTTCTAACAAAAGGAAAAAGCCATCCAATAATTTGTACATCTCCACGTGCCCAGCGATGATGTCTAGAAGTATCTGTTAAAAACTTTGATGGAAAGTCATCAATTAACTCAATATCACAAACATATCCACACCTTAGATAATTACCTTCAAGTAAATCATGGCTTAAAATTAAATTCTCAGGGAATACATCGGATAAAACTTGATCAAAAACTTTCAAATCATAGATTCCCTTACCAATAAAACTACCCTCACCAAAGGTATCTTGATAAACATTAGGAACAATTGCACTATAAGTATCAAAACCACCAATACCAGCAAAAATCTGGCTATATAAACTACGATTCGTAGCCTCAATATCTAGACTAACTCTAGGTTGCATCAAAGCATAGCCCTTTACTACCTTAGTACCCTCTTTATTTAATACAGGACGATTCATAGGATGTGCCATAGCACCAACTAAATTAAGTGCTGTATTTAACACTAATCTATTATCCTGATCCAAAGTAATAACATATTTAATATCATCAGAAAAATCTCCTAAAGTATTAGCAAAATACCAGTAATCTTGATCTTTCTTAGACATCTTATGTAAAAGTAACTGATTAAATTGAAGTAACGCTCCGCGTTTTCTCTCATATCCCAAATAACTATTTTCTTTCTCATTCCAAAAACGTTTACGATATAAGAAATAGAAAATATCTTTCTTATATTTTTTATTTAACTTAGAAGCATACTCAATACCAAACTGACTAAGTTCACTATCAAGCTCTAATACCTCTTGATCACTAGCCGTAACATCTCCAAGTAAAGTAAAATATAAATTGTCAGTTTTATTCATGATATAGAATGTCTCTAAAGTATCAAACATATTCTTAATTTTTTCAGTACTAGAAATAATCGTAGGAATAACTACCATAGTCTTAGAATCATCTGGTATACCCTTAGAATAATCTAGTTTTGGTAATGGATTAGTTGGTACAAAACGCATAAGTACTTGATTAAATATCTGTACAAACAACTGACTAACAGGAAGAAGTAATATAATAAACCCTAATACTCGCCATTCAATAAAGTATTTAGAAATAAAGAAACTAATTCCAAATGTAGCAACTAAAATAGTTAAAATATATAAAACAACACGAAGTGACATATTCTTCTTTGGAAATAGTTGAAAACCAATATGATATTCACTTCCATTAGCATTCGCAATTAATTCCTCTAAATATGTAAGTTCATCTTTATGATGTACCTTAGATAATTTTAATAATTGATCACGATAAAGTCTTTTAGACTCAACAGTCATATTAGAATAAACTTCATCTTCTAATAATAATTTCTCTGTCTTACTAACTTTTTTAAATAAATCTTCCTCAGTAAATTCAAAAAACTCTTTTAAATCACCAAAAATATTAGAAATTAAAATATCATTATCAATGCTTTTTTGGTATTCGTTATTAATAATCTCCTTTAAACTGATTTGTTTTTCTTCAAGTAATTCATTTAACTCTTTAAATAATCGATTGCTTTTTCCACCAATTTCTTTTAACTGATTATTAATCTCAAAAATATAATTAGAATCTTCTTGAATAGAAAAATCATCTTCTAAAAAGTTAGAAAGCTCTATTTCTTTTTCTTCTCTACTTTCTATTATTTTCGCAACTTTCTCTTTATTAACTAAATTATGATACTCTTCTCTACACAAATCAGCTAATCTTTTCGTATATAGGAAAAGTAAAAAGTTTTTAACACAAACAAGTTCTGAATATGAAAAAGACACTTTTGTTTGTTTTTGATATTCACGAAGTTCGGACACAAGTAAACGAAAACTAATATTATAATTATTACGACTAACAATATCTCTTAAACAATAAAAGATACGACTATTCTTTTTTAAGTCTTTTACAATATATTTTTTATCATGAATAACATTAGTCTTATGTTCAACTAATAAATAAAAGTTATCAATTAACCATTCATTAGTAATTCCTACATATTCAAGTCTTTTAGTTTTATCAACTAAAAAAGTATAATATTCGTTTATATCTTCGAAATCCGCTAAAAATTTTTTTACTGCATTTGCCATGTCTTATCACTCCTAAAAAAATTATAACACAAAAAAGATGTATCGCCTAGAAAAACACAAAGAAAAAAGAGCCTAAGCTCTTTTATTTCAATAATGGCGGAGTAGGAGAGATTTGAACTCTCGCGCCAGTTGCCCGACCTACACCCTTAGCAGGGGCGCCTCTTCAGCCTCTTGAGTACTACTCCACGTCTCAAATTGCTTCCGCACATATAATATTACAGGACAAAAAGGAAAAAGTCAATAAAAACTATTTCTTTTTTATCATCGGAACAACTAATAATCTTTCTAACTCGTCGCGATCTTTTCTAATATGAAGAATATCTTCCTTTGAAATTTCAGGAAATAAATCATATAAAGAACAACCTAACTGCTCTTCTATTCGCACTTTTAAATTTAAAGCACTGTGAAAATGTTCCAAAGAATTAGAAAAAACACCCTTACGTTTAGAAATATCTAGCATTCTCTTCTCTACTGTCGTATACCCAGTATCTAAACAAAACAAATCACATAATTGCACAATATTATCATAAATATTAACAGGGTGACTATCTAAATATGGAAGCATCATAGCTTGCGTATCTGTTCGCAAGGGACCACCGGCCGTTAAATTAATATCATTATCGATAAAAGAATGGGTAAGACAACTTCGTGCCATCTCATCATACCCTAACCTCATTAGATAAGAATATCCTTCTATAACATGACGAGGATGACTAACCTTTCTGCCGATATCATGCACATATCCTAACGCTCTAGCAAAATCACTATCCAATTCCATTTGTGCTGCTATCCTGCCAGCTGCTTCCCCTACATAAATACAATGTTTTAGCCAGCGATTTTCTGGTTGATTCCAATCTTCTTCAGAAGTAATCACATCTTTAATTAACAATTGATAAGCATCCTGTGAATTAAGTCTCATATAACTGCCTCCAAATCAAATATAACAAAAAAACTCCTTCCGGAGTATACTTCTAATTGGTGACGAGTACGGAATTCGAATCCGTGAATGCTGCCGTGAAAGGGCAGTGTGTTAAGCCACTTCACCAACTCGCCATATGGCGCCCCAACTAGGACTTGAACCTAGGACCCCTTGATTAACAGTCAAGTGCTCTAACCAGCTGAGCTATTGAGGCACTATTAATGGTGGACCTGACAGGACTTGAACCTGTGACCCCACGCTTATCAAGCGTGTGCTCTAACCAACTGAGCTACAGGTCCATAACTAACAGTACTAATTCAATATACACTATTTTTTTAATAAATGCAAGAAAAACTTTTATGAAATTAATTATTTTTTCAGTTGCTTTTCAGTTGCAATATTAGAATACTATAAAAAAAGTGAGAAAGTCAAGCACTAATTGCTAAAATTCTCACTTTTTTTACTTTTTTTCGCTAAATAATCAAAAGCTCTATTCTCCAAACGTTCTATCAACGTATATAACTGATGTGACATAACAATACAGAAAACAGTAACAAAAATCATAATCCCATCAAAATGCGCAAAAGAGAACAAACTTCTCAAGGAAAATCCAAAGACAAAAGCAACAAACATCGTAATAAATAAAACTGTTCGTAATGGATTAAGTGGTAAACAAGTCTTATAAAGTAAAATAAAAGAAGTATATCCTGTAACTGCAACGGATAAAGTAGATGTTTGCTCATAACTAAAATCAAATAAATTACTAGCAATAAAAACAACTAAAATATTTAAAACAATAGTAATGGCTGGCGGAAATGCCCTTTTCAATACATTTTTCAAAAATCCCTTCTGAACCAGATTATGATTAGGTTGCAAAGCTAACACAAAGGAAGGAATACCAATCGTAACAACACTAGCTAACGTTAATTGAATTGGAATAAAAGGATATGGCATCTCAATAAAAATAAAGATAATAGCAAGTAAAGTTGCATAAATTGTCTTTACTAAAAATAAAGAAGCACTGCGTTCAATATTATTAATGGTTCTCCTACCCTCTGCAACAACATGAGGCATCGAAGAAAAATTAGAATCTAAAAGTACTAATTGACTAACATTTTTACTAGCATCACTACCATTTGCCATAGCAATAGAACAGTCTGCTTCTTTTAATGCCAAAACATCATTCACACCATCACCAGTCATCGCAACGGTATGTCCTAATCGTTGCAACGCCAGAATAAATTTTTTCTTCTGCTCCGGTGTTACTCTACCAAAAATATCATAATAATCTACAGCATCCAAAATATCTTTATCAGTCTTTAAGGTGCTAGCATCAATCTTTCTAGAGTTTTTAGAAAGTCCTGCTCGAACAGCAATACCATAAACGGTATCTGGATTATCTCCTGAAATAATTTTAATTTTAACACCTTGTTCTTTAAAATAACGAAGAGTATCAGGTGCCTCTTTACGAATTTTATCTTGCAACAACAAATATCCGATAACAACAAGATTTTCTAATTTTTTATTGCTAGCCTTTACCAATACCAAAACACGATAATCCTTAGCATATAAATCAAGTTCTTCTTTATATTTTTTTATTTTACTTTTCAACAAAAACTCAGGTGCCCCTACAAAATAACATCCCTCTTCATAAATAGCACCAGAATACTTTTTACTAGAAGAAAAAGGTATCACTTCTTTTAAATGAAAGTTAGAACTCTTTCCAAATTTATCTTTTAAAGCAATTGCCGTAGGATTAGCTTCATCCAAAGAATAATTCAAATTAGAAAGTACTTCTTCCATAGAATATCGCTTATCTTTTACTATAGAATCTACAACTTCCATCTTTCCTTCAGTAATAGTTCCTGTCTTATCTAAACAAATTGTATCAACACGAGCAAGTGTCTCAATACAATACAAATCTTGTACCAGTACTTTTCTTCTAGATAGACGAATAACACTAATAGCTAAAACAGTACTTGTAAGTAAAACTAATCCCTCAGGAATCATACCAATTAAAGCTGCTACAGTACTAACAATAGCTTGAGATACGGTGTTTCCAGCCAAATACATTTGTCTAATAAATAATAACATTCCAACAGGAACAATCAAAAAGGAAATAGTAGAAACAATCTTATTTAAACTACGCATAATTTCTGAAGATACTGGCTTTATATATTTTGTATCACTAGAAAGCTTAGCTGTATAATTATCAAGACCGATATGAACTACCTGACAAATAGCTTTACCACTAACAATAAAACTACCAGAAATTAACATATCCCCTTTCTTCTTAAATACAGTCTCTGCTTCACCAGTAATAAAAGACTCATCAACTTCTACTTCACCATCTCGAACCAAACTATCAACGACAACTTGATTTCCTATTGATAAAGATAAAATATCATCTAATACAATTTCATTAATATCAATAAACTGTCTTTCTCCATCACGAATAACAGCTACTTTAGAACTAGCTAACACTTGTAATTTATCCAATGTCTTCTTACTTCTAAGTTCCTGAACAATACTAATTAAAGTATTTAAAATAATAATAATCATAAATGTCAAATTTTTAAAAGATCCAACACATATAACCGCAATAGCTAAAATAATATTAATAATATTAAATAAAGTTAAAACATTATCTCTAACAATTTGCTTAACAGTCTTCGTATTAGACTCCGTATTATAATTAACAAGTCCATCTCTAATACGTTCTTCTACTTGCGTTAACATTAAACCTTGTTTAATATCTGCAACAACTCTATCTTTCTTCATAACATCACCTTACAACACCAATAATATACCATATTTTTAAAATTTAGGAAATGACAGTTTTGTAATGATATACGAAAATTTGAACAAAAACTAAAAAGAAAGCCTAATATATTAAAAAAAAGCACAAATTACGACTAAAATTTAAAATTTAGGTGTTTCCTTTTTCATATTTCTATGTTATAATCATTAAGTAACTTGTAGTTGGACTGTTAGCTCAGTTGGTAGAGCAACTGACTCTTAATCAGTGGGTCTAGGGTTCGAATCCCTAACAGTCCACCATAATGAAAGTAAACCGGGTACTCCGGTTTTTTTGTGCTTAATTTTTTTGACTAACGATTAAAGTACAGATTATTTCACAAACTCTAAAAACAACTTCCTACTAGCATCATCATATTCTAACATTCTCTCAGGATGCCACTGTACTCCTATTTGAAAATATTGATTACTATCCTCCACTACTTCAATGAATCCATCAGAAGACTTCCCTACGACTTTAAAATAATGACTACTTAATACTGTCTGATAATGATAAGAATTAACTTTAATCTGACTTACTCCTAAAATCTGTTGCAACCTACTATCATCTAACAACACAGAATGAACATAGTTCTTTTTCTGATGATGAGACGAACTTCCAATAGAAACCAAATGCTTATCACTTCCCCAGAGTGCCATCGACTGCATTCCTTGACAAATACCTAATAATCGTAACTGGTGAGAAACTGCATAAAAAATCAAAAAATAATCAAGTCTACCAACATCATAACCACCTGGTAATAAAATACCACAAACCTCTTGCAGCATCCTCAAAACATCATCATAAGAATCTGTATCACGAACAAGCACAACTTCTCCACCAAACTGCTCTATAGCTCGAATATAACCCTTATTTTCTTCATCTGTATTTTCACTACGCAGCAATAATAAAAACTTACTCATAAAGAAAAAAAAGAAGTTATCTTAACTTCCCTTTCATACCTTTTAAACCTTTCACTCCACCATGAGCAGCAAAACCTTGTAAAATATTAGTATCAAAAGAATGTGTCTTACTAACACGTTTCTTATAATCTTTAACACCAATATTAATCATCTCATCTAATACAGAAGAAAAATCAATGTCTTTAGCATCCCATAAATAAAATGCTAAACTACCTGGAATAGAATTAATCTCATTAACATAAACCTTATTCTTCTCTTCATCAATTAAAAAGTCAATTCTACTATTACCAGAAGATCCTAATGCTTTAAATGCTTCTACTGCCACTTCTTCTACTTCTTTTCTAAGCTTATCATCTAACTCAGCAGGTAACTTTCTATTAGCAGAGGCCATACCTTTAGAAGTAGTCTTCATAGGTATCTTACCACCTTTTAACTTACCTTTACCATTACCAATATATTTATCGGCATAAGTTAAGAATTTATTAGGAGAAATAACTTCCTCAATCTCACTAACTTTTTGATGTTCATAATTACCCATGACAGCAATATTTACTTCTTTTAAATGTTGTACCACTTCTTCAACTAAAATTTTCTTATCATATTGAATAGCATCATCAATACCACTAACTAACTCCTCACGTGTATTACATACCGCAATACCAACACTAGAACCAGTAGTAGCAGGTTTAACAATAACAGGATAATCCAATTTTTCTACTTTTTTAATTACTTCATCACTATCGTCTTTATAATCTACATCATAAAACCATACATAGTCAGTAACTGGAAGCTTACTAGCTTTCCAAATATCTTTCATAAATACTTTATCTTGTCCAACAACCGATGCATAAACGTCACTACCTACAAAAGGTACACCAATAGTTTGTAAATATCCTTGTAATCCTCCATCTTCAACATTAGTTCCATGTACAATAGGGAAAACAATATCTACATCAGTAACGATGGACTTAGGAAAATTCTTATTTTGTAATACAAATCTACCTTTATTATAATACAAAACAACATTCTTTCCATATTTCTTAATCAAAGATAAATCTTGATATACTTCAATATCTTTTAACATCTCCCCTGTATACCATTCTCTATCTTTAGTAATATAAATGGGAATAATATCATATTTATCTTGATCTAATTTATTCATAGCCTGCATAGCAGAAATAACACTAACTTCATGTTCTACAGACTCTCCACCAAAAATAACACCAACTTTTATCTTCATAACATCCATCTCCTATTCATTATATGTATCTGGTAAATCATTCTCAAATAATGCATAAACATCTTTTTTCTTAGCTAATTCTCCAATAAAAGGATATGCATCACGTACATCATTAAATACCACTATTTTATCTTTGTCAAATCCTTTAGCAAGTAATCCCTCTTTAATAGGTTTCGTTCTATTCTCACCAATTAACACTGCATAATCAGCAACTTCTGCAATTTGTTCACCAAATGTTTTATTATATTCAGCTTCTTTTTCACCAAGTTCAATCATTCCTGGTGTAACAACCACTTTAACTCCAGGCATCATTCCTAATACTTTAACTGCATTAGCAGCACCAATTGGATTAGAATTATAAGCATCATCAATTTGATAGAAATTATTTAAACGTTTTAACTCTAAACGATGTTCTACAGGCTTAACCCCTTTAACAGCTTGCTGTAAATCAGAAATAGAAATACCAAATTCATATCCAAAAGCAAGACCTGCTAAAATATTATAAACATTATGATCACCTAATAACTTAGTTTCAAAATGATATTCTTTCTTATCATTAGGGAAAATTACATCAAACTCTGTTCCCTTACTAGAACATTTAATATTAGTTGCTCTAACATCAACATCAGGATTATCAATACCAATCCAAATAATTCTAACTTTATTTTTTAACTTATAATTTACTTGTTTTGGATCATCACCATTTAATACCGCAAATCCATCACTAGGTAAAGATTCAATAAGTTCAAACTTACCATCAATAATATTTTGTTCACTTCCAAAAGACTCTAAATGAGCAGTACCAAGACGAGTCAAAATACCATATTGAGGTTTTACTAACTTACAAAGTCCTTTAATCTCTCCCTTAACATAAGCTCCCATTTCAGCAATAAAAATATCATTAAACTTCGTTAAATTATTATTAACAGTCATAATTAAACCATTATAAGTATTTAAATTTCTAGGTGTAGGTAAAGCATTATATTTAATATTTAAAATATCACTTAAAATATTTTTACTACTTGTTTTACCATAACTACCAGTAATACCAATAATTTTTAAATTTGGCATACTCTTAAGTTTAGATTGTGCTTTATGTTTATAATAATGATAAACTCCTCTTTCAATAGGAAAATTAATAATATTTGCTAAAAATACAACAAAAGGATTCAAAAATATCATCACAGAAAGTAAGGTAATCATAATCCAAGCAAATTGAGAATCTGAATTTTGTAAAAGTAAAAATACAACTGGTATTAAATATAAAATAGAAGTAGTAACAATCAAACGTCTAACTCTTTTAGTAATAACTAAAGGTTTTTTATTTTGATCATGTTGCAAACGACTTCTCCATAAATAAGCAAGTACAAGAAAAATTGCACCTAACGCTAATATTAATAAAATTGATATTTTTTCTAAATCATAAACAACAAGCATTCCAATTAAAGATACAAATATTGCTATAATATCCAAATCCAAAAATTGTTTACTATTACGGAAAACCCATTTTAAATAACGGTTATTTTCATTATATAAATTTTGTTGTAACATATGAAGATATCTTTTTGATTTAAAAATCAAACATACAAACATACAAAAAAGTACAAAAACATAAACTACTATCATAAAATCCTCCTAAATAAAATTATTCAAAATGGCTACTACTTGTGACAAATTTTCAATATAAGCATAATGAGTTCCAGGTAAAACTATCAAAGCTCCATCATACAATAGACCTTCTAATATTTTTGCTTCTTCTAATGGTGCTTCTTCATCATGATCTCCCCAAATGAGTAAAGTTGGTTCCTCTATTTGCTTGGCAAATTCAGATAAATCTTCATTGACAACTTGGACTAAAGTTTGTCTCATAATAGGACTCGCAGCTTTATAATCACGGGACCCTATATATTTTTTCATTTTTTCTCCAAAAGCATCTAGTCCAGGTAATGTTTTTAATTTCTTTAAGATTTTGACTGACAATGGTAACTCTTTTTGAATTCTTACACAAGGACTACCAAACAAAACTAGTTTTTCTATCGGATGATTAGAAGCATATCGAATCGCAACTCTACCACCAAAAGAATGTCCCATAACAATAGGCCTTTTTAAATCTAAAGTATTTACCAATTCTTCAATTAATAAAGTATAGTCAGCAATCGACCAAGCAACTGGAGGCTCTTCACTTTCTCCAAAACCAGGAAAATCTAAAATAGTAATACGGAAGCGATCACAAAAAGCATCTCCAATAAACTTCATCATCTCAATATTTTGTCCCCAACCATGAAGAAGTAAAATATCTTTTCCCTCACCATATTGTATATAATTAACTGAAACTCCTCGAATATTTTTTTTCATAGCATCACCACTACAAACATTATACCATAAATCAAGAAAACCAAAAGAAAAAAAGAAAAAAAAGAAAGCAAAAAGACAATAATAATGTATAATAAGAAGAAATACGAAAAGCAAAAGGAGACGTATATGAATAATAATTATGAATATGTCCAAAGACTAAAACAGGATATAGAAGAACAAGAAAAAATAAAAAAAGAATTAAAACGGGATTTAGATTACTTATTAATAACGGAAGAGGAAAAAGAAAACATAATAACAAAGGTTTTTTCTAACGAAATAGAAACATATAAACCAACTACGATACTACCCTTCCAAAAATATATAAAAAAGAAACTAGAAAATGAAATAAACAAAGTATATTTTGCACCATCAACAATTATTCCAATACAAGAACAAAAAATAATATATCTATACTTAAATCAAAGTCAAAATCGCTATTTAACAGAAGATGAAATAAGAATAAACCTGCACACAGACTCTAAAAATGTATATCTAGCATTAAAAAAGTTAAGACCTGCATCTACACAAATAAAAGAAGAATTAAACAAATTATTTCCAAATTACAAACGACAATTAAAAAATAGACAAGTATTTTTTAACCAAACACCAGTAATATCAGAACAAGACTTAAAATATTTAGGATATTATATAGGTGAAATTAACGACATTTGCCTAAGCGTTGATGAAATTGCAAAAAAAGAAGGAAAAACAGAATCAGAAATACAAAAAAATCTAAAAGCTACCTTTAAACATTTAAAAGAAGAAAAAAATATAGAATTAGTAAAAACTAGATACCCTAATTGCGAAAAAATGTTACAAATAAAAGCAACGAACTTCGGTATAAAGTTATTCGTAGAAAAAGATGAAAAAGAAGAAGAAACAAAAGGAAAAAAATCTGCTCCTAAACAAAGACAACGAAAAAGAACAAAAGAAAAAACTCCACAAAAAGAAAAGTCAATATTAACAAAAAAACAAGAAATGATATTAAAAGAACTTGCTAAAAACCCTAATATATCAGGAAAAGAACTTTCGAAACTAGCTGGTTATAAAACTCCAGAAAGTGTGAGAAACGTATTAAGTGCACTAAAAAAGAAATGCAAAACAAACGAAGGATTAAAAGCAAAAGTTTTAGAATTATATCCTGACTTCTTTAATACTACACCAAAAACAGGGAAAACACTATTAACTAAAAAACAAGAAACGCTACTAAAAGAGCTTGCTAAAAATCCTAACATAACAGGAAAAGAACTAGTAAAACTTACTGAATATAAAAATCCAAGTAACATACGGATAGCATTAAACAAACTGAAAAAAAGATGTGAAACAAACGAAGAATTAAAAGAAAAAATTTTAGAACTATATCCTGAATTCTTTAATACTACACCTAAACAAGCAAGCCCGTTACTAACTACAGTCCAAGAAACACTACTAAAAGAACTTGCTAAAAATCCAAATATATCTGGAACAGAACTAGTAAAGCTTACTGAGTATAAAAAGCAAAACAGCATAATGACAGCATTAAACAGATTAAAAAAAAGATGTGAAACAAACGAAAAATTAAAAGCAAAAGTCCTAGAACTATGTCCTGACTTCTTTAATATTAAACCTAAAACAGGAAAAACACTACTAACTAAAAAACAAGAAACTCTACTAAAAGAACTTGCTAAAAATCCTAATATAGCAAAAAAAAGATTATCCGAAATTACCGGATACAAAAATCCAAAAGCAATATACCAAACAATATCTATACTAAAAAAGAAATGCAAGACAAACGAAAGCTTAAAAGAAAAAGTTTTAGAACTATATCCGGACTTTTTAAATCCGAAGCCTAAACCAGAAAAGAAAAAACCAGAAAAAAAAGAAAAACCACTACTAACAAAAAAGCAAGAAATACTACTAATAGAACTTGCTAAAAATCCAAATATATCTGGAACAGAACTTGCAAAAATAGCAGACTATAAAAATTCAAGAAGTATGCAAACAACATTAAATATACTAAAAAAGAAATGCAAAACAAATGAAGAACTGAAAGCAAAAGTCCTAGAACTATATCCAGACTTTTTAACTCCAAAGCCTAAACCAGAAAAAAAGGAAAGACCATTACTGGCAAAAAAGCAAGAAACATTATTAAAAGAACTTGCTAAAAATCCTAACATAACAGGAACAGAACTAGTAAAACTTACTGAATATAAAAGTCCAAAAGCAATATACAAAGCAAAATCTATACTAAAAAAGAAATGCAAAACAAACGAAGCACTAAAAACTAAAGTACTAGAACTATATCCTGACTTTTTAACACCAAAGCCTAAACCAGAAAAGAAAAAAGCAGAAAAACAAGAAAGACCACTACTAACAAAAAAGCAAGAAACTCTACTAATAGAACTTGCAAATAATCCCAATATATCAAGAAAAGAACTTACAAAACTAACTGAATATAAAAATCAAAACAGTGTATTGGCAACATTAAACACACTAAAAAAGAGATGCGAAACAAACGAAGAGCTAAAAATAAAAGTCCTAGAACTATATCCTGACTTTTTAACTCCTAAACCTAAACCAGAAAAGAAAAAAGCAGAAAAAAAAGAAAGACCACTACTAACTAAAAATCAAGAAACTCTACTAATAGAACTTGCTAAAAATCCTAACATACCAAGAAAAGAACTGTTAAAACTTACTGAATATAAAAATATTAGCAGTATATGGACAACATTAAACAAACTAAAAAAGAAATGCAAAATAAATGAAGAACTGAAAGAAAAAGTCCTAGAACTATATCCTGACTTTTTAACACCTAAGTCTAAAACAGAAAAAAAAGAACACCCGTTACTTGCAAAAAAACAAGAAAAACTATTAAAAGAACTCGCAAATAATCCCAATATATCAAGAAAAGAACTTGCAAAACTAACAGAATATAAAAATCAAAACAGTGTATGGTCAACATTAAACATGCTAAAAAAGAGATGCAAGACAAACGAAGCACTAAAAGTAAAAGTCCTAGAACTATATCCAGACTTTTTAACTCCAAAACCTAAACCAGAAAAGAAAAAATCAGAAAAACAAGAAAGACCACTACTAACAAAAAAGCAAGAAACTCTACTAATAGAAGTTGCTAAAAATCCTAACATACCAGGAACAGAATTAGTAAAACTTACTGAATATAAAAATATTAGCAGTATAGGGTCGGCATTAAACAGACTAAAAAAGAGATGCGAAACAAACGAAGAATTAAAAGAAAAAATCCTAGAACTATATCCTGACTTCTTAAATCCAAATTCTAAAAAAGGAAGAAAAAATAAACAAACTATAAATCAAGAAAGACCACTACTAACTAAAAATCAAGAAACTCTACTAAAAGAACTTGCCAAAAATCCCAATATATCAAGAAAAGAACTTGCAAAACTAACAGAATATAAAAATCAAAACAGTGTATGGACAACATTAAACATGCTAAAAAAGAGATGCGAAACAAACGCAGAACTAAAAACAAAAGTGCTAGAGCTATATCCAGACTTTTTAACACCTAAACCTAAACCAGAAAAGAAAAAAACA
This sequence comes from Bacilli bacterium, assembly GCA_017886705.1. Lineage (GTDB taxonomy): Bacteria > Bacillota_I > Bacilli_A > RF39 > UBA660 > Faecimonas. The sequence goes on from JAGHJJ010000105.1 coordinate 27,548, forward strand.
GAAAAAAAAGAAAGACCACTACTAACTAAAAATCAAGAAACTCTACTAATAGAACTTGCTAAAAATCCTAACATACCAAGAAAAGAACTTGCAAAACTTACTGAATATAAAAATATTAACAGTATATGGACAACATTAAACACACTAAAAAAGAAAATCAAAACAAACGAAGAACTAAAAACAAAAATTCTAGAACTATATCCTGACTTTTTAACACCTAAGCCTAAACCAGAAAAACCATTACTAACAGAAAAACAAGAAACTCTACTAAAAGAATTAGCAAAGAATCCTAGTATACCAGGTAATGAATTAGTAAAACTAACAGAATATAAAAACACAAGAAGTATACAAGCAACATTAAGTATACTAAAAAAGGGATGCAAAACAAATGAAGAATTAAAAGCAAAAGTGCTAGAACTATACCCTGACTTTTTAAATCCCAAAGCAACTCAAAATCAGGAAAACGTATTAACAAACCAAGAATTACAAATATTACAAAATATATACTTAATTAATCCTCCAAAAACATCATATATTACGTATGAGCAATTATCGTCCGAACTTCAATATAGTAAATCTAATATACATCGTATAATAAATAAAACTCTAGAAAAAATCGAATCAACTCCAGAAATAAAAGAAGAAATACAAGAAATATGGCCATCTTTTGAACAAGATAAAATAATCCGTGAACATTATAAAAAAAGAAGAAGTATTAAAATACCAAGTCAAGATTTAGAAAAAATAAAATCATTTATTAGACAATATGATATTCCCGAAAATAATGTACAAGAAGAAAAAAGAAATAACATCTTAATAGGCATTCATAATCTAGAAAATTCAATATTTAGTCCTTATGTATCTAAATGTACAGAAGAACAAAAAGCAATGCTTGCCTTAAGATTAGGTTTTATCAATGCACCATCAACAACAGAAATAGTAGCAGAACTATTTGGTGTAGAACAACAAGAAGTAATTACTCTAACAAAAAATTGCCTACAAAGTGCAAAACCTACTCTAACAGCAAAAACATATAAAAAGAAAAAAGAGAATTAGGAATGAACTCCTAACTCTCTTTTACTTCATCTTCATGAATCTTATCAATGATTTTCTCAATATGTTCACCATACTCAATAGAAGTATCATAGATAAACTTTAATTCTGGAGTATGTCTAATATCAATACGTTCAGCAAGCTTACTGCGTATAAAAGCACTAGCACCCTCCAAAGCTTCTAATACAGAAGCTCTTTTTGTATCATCAAGTATTGTAAAATATACCTTACAATAACTATAATCACTACTTGTATCACAATCGGTAATCGTTACAAATTTCAAATCTTCATCTCTGACTTCTTCCATCAAAATAATACTAATTTCTTGTTGTATCAAATGATTAAGTCTTTCTATTTTAATATTTGCCATAATAGTTTCCTCCTATCTGGTAACATCCATATTTTATTAAAATAAACTAAATATTATCTTTTAACTTCTACTAAATCGTAAATTTCAATGATGTCCCCTTCTTTATAATCTTGACAATTTTCTAAAGTAATACCACAATCCATTCCTTTAGTAACTTCTTTTACTTGATCTTTTTCATGTTGCAATGTATTAACAGCACCATTATAAACAACGACATCATCACGAATAATACGAGCTTTTTCATTATTTCTAACAACACCAGTAACAACATGACATCCAGCAATAAGTCCTACTTTTGAGAACTTAAAGATTTGACGAACTTCAAGCTTACCAGTTACTTTTTCTTCATACTCTGGATCAAGCATACCTTTCATAGCATCTTCCATATCTTCTACTACTTTATAAATAATATCATAAGTTCTAATTTCTACACCATATTGTTTAGCATCATCTTGCGCTTGACTATTAGCACGAACATTAAAACCAATAATAATAGCATCACTAGCTCTAGCTAAAACAATATCACTTTCAGTAATACCACCAACAGCACCACGAATAATATTAATTTTAACACCTTCAACATCAATTTTCTCTAATGCACCACGAACAGCTTCCAAACTACCATTAACATCAGCTTTTAACACTACGTTAATTTCCTTAACACCTTCTTGAATACGACCAAATAAATCTTCTAAAGACATACCACTAAAGTTAGTATCAGCATCTCTTGCTCTTAAACTTCTCTCATCAGCAATATGCTTAGCTTGTTTTTCAGATTCAAAAGCCATAAACTTATCTCCCGCATTAGGAACATCACTAAGACCAGTTACTTCTACTGGTGTAGATGGAGTTGCTTCTACAATATTTTGACCTAAATCATTCTTTAAAGTACGAACCTTACCATAAATAGTACCAGCAACAATAGGATCACCTAAACGTAACGTACCATTTTGAATAAGTAAGGTAGCAACAGAACCAACTTTATTATTCTTTTTAGACTCAATAACAACACCAGTTGCATAACGAGATGGATTAGCCTTATATTCTTGCATTTCAGCAACTAATAAAATATTTTCTAATAATTCATTAACACCTTCACCAGTAGCAGCAGAAATCTTATTAACAATAACATCTCCACCCCATTCTTCTGGAGTAAGACCATTCTCAACTAAACCAGTCATAACACGTTCAACATTAGCTTCAGGCTTATCAATCTTATTAATTGCAACAATAATTGGTACACCAGCAGCCTTAGCATGATCGATTGCTTCTTTTGTCTGTGGCATAACACCATCATCAGCTGCTACGATAATAATAACAATATCTGTAATAGAAGCACCACGTGCTCTCATCTCAGTAAAAGCAGCATGTCCTGGAGTATCAATAAACGTAATCTTTTTACCATTACAAGTAACAGAATAAGCTCCAATTGCTTGCGTAATTCCTCCTGCTTCTCCAACTGCTACATTACTCTTACGAATGGTATCAAGTAACGTCGTTTTACCATGATCAACATGACCCATGATAGTAACAACAGGTGGACGCTCTACCAAATCTTCTTCCCTATCTTCAATCTCAAAATTTTCAAAATTAGAAATATCAGCAGTTTCTTCTTTCTTTAATGTCTTATTATAATCAGCAACTAATACTTCCGCAGTCTCAAAATCAATAGACTGATTAACATTAGCCATAACTCCTAATCCCATAAGTTTCTTAACTAATTCCACTGCTGCAACATTAAGCATAGTAGCAAGCTCTGATACAGTCATACCATCTTTATATAAGATAACATTATCATCTTGTACAGCTTCATTCTTTTGTAATTTTTCACGATGTTTATAAATTTTCTTTCTCTCTTTAAAAAACTCTGACTTCTTATTATCATTTTTCTTTTGAGACTTAGGTTTTACTTTTTCAAAAGAAGTCGAATTATCTAAATCAATCTTAGTATTCATAGCCAACTCTTCTGCTTTATCATAAACTTCTTCTTCATAAAGTCTAGACTCTAAATCCTCAATATCACCTTCAACATAATCTTCTTGATCTTGAATTTCATTATCAAGTAAAATAATATCAGTCTCGTCTAAAACAGTACTTTCATCTTTATAATTAATTCCAATCTTATCACATAAAGCTTCAATCTCTTCTACTGTTTTACCTACATCTAAAGCATAATCTTCAATATTCATGATTACCTTCACCTCCATTTTATTTTTCTAATACATTTTTTATTTCCTCATATACACTATCATCTATACTACATTCTAAGTGTCTTTCTAAAACTTTTTTCTTTCTTGCTTGTTCTAATACTTGAACATCTCTTTTAATATATGCACCTCGACCATTCATCTTTCCACTTTCATCAATCATAACATTGCCTTCTGGTGTACGAACAATACGAAGTAATTCTTGTTTAGGTAATTTTTCTTTTGTAACAACACAAGTTCTTAAAGGTATTTTTCTAACTTTCATAAAACCTCCTTAAAAGCAATTATCTAAAGTTAATGCCAGCTTCTCTAGCTTGTTCTGTAGTCTTAATATCAATCTTATAATGCGTAAGTTTACTAGCAAGACGAGCATTTTGTCCTTTCTTACCAATAGCTAAAGAGAAATTATCTCCATCAGCAATAACCATAGCTTCTTGTTTTTTAGGATCAGTAATACATACTGTTAAATCTTTTGCAGGACTTAAAGCATTCTCAATAAAGATAGCTGGATCCTTATCATATTTAACAACATCCAATTTTTCTCCATGTAATTCTTCAATAATACGAGCAATTCTACTACCCTTCTCACCAATACATGCACCAATTGGATCAATATTAGAATACTCTGAATAAACAGCAACTTTACTTCTATTTCCAGGATCTCTTGCTACACTATATAACATAATAGTTCCATCAGCAAGTTCAGGAATCTCAAGTTCAAAAAGTCTCTTAACAAAACCATAATGACTACGACTTAATAAAATAAGTAAGTTCTTACCATTATTATCTACTTTAGTAACATATACTTTAATTTGAGAACCCATTTCTATTTTCTCACCAGGAATAATATCTTTCTTAGGTAAAATACCATTAGTACGACCTAAGTCAATAAAGTAGTTATCAGTATCCTCTAATGCTACAGTACCAATTAAAAGTTCATCTTGTTTATCTCCGAACTCTTCCATAATACTATTTCTCTCAGCTTCACGAATCTTTTGAATAACAACTTGTTTAGCAGTAGATGCTGCAACACGTCCAAAATCTTTTGGAGTAACTTCTTTATCAATAGTATCTCCAACTTCTAAAGTTTTATCGATTTTTTTAGCATCACTTACTTTAATTTCAGTCTCAGGATTAAAGTAACTTATAGGAGCTTCTTCTTCCTCCTCACCTTCTACTTCTTCCTCTTCATCATCTTCATCAGTATAATGTTCAAATAAATAATCTTCATATTCTTCTTTTGTCATTTTATCATCAGGCACAACTGTTAAATAAGAATAAACTTTAATTTCCCCAGTAGCACGATCAAACAATACTTTTACATTAGTCTTAGAATTAAAATTTTTCTTATAAGCAGAAGTAAGAGCTAATTCCATAGCATCATATACTACTTCTGGATCAATGTTTTTTTCTTTAACGATATTATTTAATGCTTTTAAAAACTCTTTACCATTCATATTAATCTTCTCCCTTCTCTTTAGAATAAATATCTACTTCATAAATATCATCATCTAACACATTATTTTTATCTATTATCTGGTTAATAACTCTAGAAGCCTCCGTAATTAGATTTAAATCAATAATACCAACATTACTATCTAAGACAATATTTAATATCTTCTTTCCTTCCTCTACAGATACAAAAACATCATCAATATAGACTTGAAACTCACCTAAATGATCACTCACCAAATCAATTATTTTCTCTTTCATACTTCACCTCCTAGAAATAATAAGGAGCGGGACAAATTTCTTCCCACTCCTTTCTGTACATAGTATAACATACTTTTTGTAAAATACAAACAAATATCTTTAATTTTAGTAACTTTTATGCTATTCTTGAAGAAGGAAAGAGAAGATAAGAAAGGAAGCTTTATAATGAATAAAATGAAAAAAAATGAATTAATAAATGTGAAAGGAATTATTATTGGCATTATTTTATTTCTTCTATTTTACTGTAGTTCCTACTTACAATTAATTCCAATATTATTATTTAACATAAAAGAAATTACTGGATCAACTCAAGTACTGTTATCTCTATTTTCAAACACAATCTTATTAATTATTCTAGCAATCATATTTAGAAAAGAATTAATCCATGAATGGAAAATATTTAAAGACAAATTTTTAGCAAACTTTGATATTGGAATAAAATATTGGATTATTGGATTAATTGTCATGATGGTATCTAATACGATTCTTACATTTGTTTTAAAAATGGGACAAGCAGCAAATGAGCAAGAAGTACAAAAACTAATCTCCTACTTACCCTGGATAATGGTAATAAATGCTGGAATCATCGCTCCATGTATAGAAGAAATTGTGTTTAGAAAATGTTATAAAAATGCATTCCCTAATAAATGGCTATTTATTATTTTATCTAGTTTAGTATTTGGTTCAATGCATGTAATAACCAGTATGACATCACCTATGGATTTATTATTTATTATACCGTATGGTAGCTTAGGTGCATCATTTGCTATGATGTATCAAAAAACAAACACCATATATACTTCCATATTAATGCACATGATTCATAATACAATATTAATAATATTATCAATCATTGCATAAAAAATCGCTATCATGATGTGAAACCTAATTGGTAGACATCAATCAAGCGATTTTTTAAATTTCTAAACCTTTTTTTATATTAACATCGAAAAACGTTAATAATAAGCAAACAATACCTTGAAAAATAAGCGTTGAAAAATATGATACCCAGTAATTATCAAATACTAATAGATTCATATATAATAATGTATAGAATAAATAATAAACAACAAAAGCAAACATATAAGTTAAAAATATTAAAATAAATGAACCTGTAGTATTTACTAATAAAAATTGATAAATAGTTAAGTTAACGAACTGACTAATTACATATCCACAAAATTCTCCAATGATATCATAAAAATTAAAACTTCTTCCTATAACAAAACTCATAACAAGTGCAAACAATACTAGTAACACTCCAGATATGGCAATACCAATTACTGATTTTGCATAACCATACTTTTTTGTAATATAGTTAGTAACAAAATATACTATTGGCAATATAAAAATAGAATATGTCAAAGTCACATTATCAAATGAAAATGTATAATCCTTTAAAGAATGTGCAAGTATTACTATGGTAGATAATAATAAAACATATACCCACCATCCTTCTTGTTCAACTTCAAGGACCTCCTTTTGTTCTTTAGTATATTTTTTTAGGACACTTCTTCCTCTTCTCTTAACCTTTCTTATATTTTCCTCAGTCATACTATCCTACCCTTCCTATTATGAAATCATTGTACCATAATTTTAAAAAGATGAGAAGTAGTTAATTAAATTTTTAACAAAGGAAAAATATGATATACTTGCATTAAGAAAAGGAAGGGATAATATGGATATAGAAACAATAAAAGCAGAACTGAAAAACTCTCTCTCACCAAAAAGATATAATCATAGTATATTAGTTGCCGAAGAGGCAAAAAAATTAGCAAAACATTATCATATAAACGAAGAAAAGGCATACCTAACGGGCTTAATTCATGATATAGCAAAAGAATTAACAGAAGAAGAAAATATTTATTGGATTAAAAAAGGAAAATTATCGAAAGATTTAGAAAATAAAGAAAACATAAATATTAAACATGCCGATATTGGAGCAGTAATAGCAAAAGAAAAATATAATTTAGATGACAATATTTGTAATGCTATAAAATACCATACAATAGGAAATAAAAATATGGATTTACTAGCAAAAATTATTTACATAGCTGATAAAATCGGTAGAGAAAAAATACCAGAAGCATTAATACCAGTAAAAGAACTAGCCTATCAAGATATAGATAAAGCTCTACTCTATTGTCTAGAAAAACAAAAAATCAGACTAAAAGAAAAAGGTATCAAAATGCATGATGATACGGAAGAATTATTAAAAGAATTACAAAAATAGACTAGCAACCTTTTCTTTTAAACTGATATAATCTATAATACTTCATAAACAACGGAAAGAGGTAAATAATCAATGACAACAAAATTTATAGAGCAAGTTATTTATGCCCAAGAAATACTAGAAGATATGAATAAGACATTAATATCTTATTACACGTCGCAATATGGTAAAAAAAATAAAGAACTGATAGAACACAGAATAAATCATACTTTCTACTTAATGAGTTCTACACCAGATTTAGTATATGAAGAACTAAAAGATTTTAATAATCATTTTAAAAGTCAAATACAATATGATAACATGATTACAGAATATTTAGATTACATAAAAATTAATAAAGAATTAGAAAAAATGAAAATAATGAACATAAGAAGATTATTATGTAAAGAATATGGAATCTCTGAAGCAGTATTAAATAAAAAAGATATACCTATTGAAGAATTATCTTTAAGTAGCTACTCTAGCGATGTAATTAACATATTAAATAGTCCATATACGCTCGATGATATGAAAAATCAAATACACAAATCACAGCAAAAATATTTTTCGCAATGCAGCAATTTAGGATGCAAGCCCGTAACTGATACTCATATTATTGATTCAATATTAGATAAAATGAAAGTAATAGAAACAGAATATCAAATATCCTTACTAAAGAAAACATTATGGGGACAAAGATTATTTAGATACTTTACAAAAAATAATGGTATTAGTGAAAACAATCTAAAATCGACAAACCTAGAAGATTTATTATATAGAATGTTACAACAAGATATCTTTTTACAAAATGGACAAATGCAATATGTACATTTCTACATTGAAGAAAATAATATAGAGACAATAAATAATTGGATTATATCTCCTATATTAGAAAATAAAGGACTTGATCTAAATCATAATTTCTATCATGAAATAAGGCACGCTGTCGAAAACGGAGGTATTGACTATAATGTAATTAATGAACTAAGAACTGATAAACATGCTTATGAAGATAAACATATTTTACCACAACTATTTGATAATAATGGAGAATGTCAATCTGTGTATCTTTCTATATTACCTTTATCAGGTGACTTGTTTAATACATTTGAAGGCTTTTTTGATAAAATCGCAATCAATAATGACACCGAGAAATTAGAAAGTGTAGTAAGTAAAGACACTCTAACAGAATATAATAATATGCTAAACAATATACTTTCGTTAATGATTAATCCAAATGTTCCTAATATATATTTAGAAATAAATAGCAAACCATATAAAGAAAAATGTGACCAGATATCAAAATCTTTACAAAAACATTTACATAAAAAATAGCTAAACTACAATTGCACTTAAAAATGCATTATAAAAAACTCATACCAAACAGTATGAGTTTTAATTGCTCTTATGGAGCGGATGAGGGAAATCGAATCCCCGTCACAGCCTTGGCAAGGCCGTATTCTAACCACTAAACTACATCCGCATGGAGGGGCCTACCGGATTTGAACCGGTGATCAGGGTGTTGCAGACCCA
>JAGHJJ010000015.1 GCA_017886705.1 Bacilli bacterium
AAGAAGTTAACATAATATCAATTATAGGAAGTAAGATACATCTATAAAAATATGATAAATTAACTATATTCAAATTACAATTGCCATAAAACTGTATATTATTACAGTCTTTTTTATTGATAAATACAGTCTTTAATAATGATTTTATATAATTAAGATAATTGAGTTGTTTCCATAAACGTTTATTCATACATAATTATTAAACACACATATATATTATCTTATTTATATATACATACATATATATTATCTTATTTATATATACATACATATATATTATCTTATTTATATATACATACATATGTACTATATTAATATACTACCATTAAATAAAATACATCTTTAATAAAAGATAAATAACTCCCCTTTTATTATATTAAAATTTTAAAATGCTCTAGAATCAATCGAAAATAAAAAAGATGGATAATTATCTACCTCAATTTATTTTAGAGCACGTTCATAAAATGAATCGAATATATAAAAGATGAGTAATTATCCGTCTCGATTAAAATGAGAGAAATCTAAAATTACATATTTTCTTTAATTCGGGAAATAATATAATTGAGGAGGTATAAATAAATGAATAAAGGAACAATTAAATGTGATGTAGCTGCATGTAAACACAATAACTGTGATAATGGTTGCTGTGAGTTAAACGAAGTAAAAATTAGTTCTACTTGCAATGGAGATTGTTGTAAAAAAACAGAAGAAACCATCTGTCAAAGTTTTAAAAAAGCAAAGTAGGGGGATAATAGAAAAAAAGCATCTATAAAAATAGGTGCTTTTATAAATTTTAAGGTCTTCTTCCCCTACTTTGTTTTCTTTGAAATTTCAAGTAAGACTTAGAAATATTTTCTCTAAAAGATAATTCCTCATCTACCAAATTACCTGTAGAAAGAACTCTAGCAGAACTCACTTGAGAAGAATTATTAGAAACAATATCAATTTCATCAATAACATTAGATAACTCACGGCATTGTAATTCATTAATTTCATCAGGAATATAAGAAAATATATCCCCTTCATTAAAAAGAAATACTGCAAGCGATAAATCAGAAATTTCTCGGTTTAATCTAATTTTTTCCCTCCAAAGCTCTTTTCCAGTCATCTTCAATATCAAATGATTTAATTCTTCTTGATGACCCGTTTTTGTAACAGTAGAAGCATATCTCTCCCCTTCTCCATCAACCATCATAACACCACAATAACTATGATTAACCGGATAATAATAAAGCTTATCATCATTACTAAGCATAGTTTTTAAATCGAATGTTCGCTCATCGCGAAACATGATATCTTCTTCTTCCGTTAACTCATGAAAGCTATCACGTAAATAGAGTTTTACTGCTTCTAGAAAAGGTAATTTGGGACCCTTGGTATATCGTGGCGGATAACATTCATAATTATATCCAAAATCCATTTTCTCCTTCACATAAACTAAATTAGTATAATATCTTTCTCCATTAGAAGAAGCATAAATATCCTCTAATTCATTTAATAATTCCATCGCATTTTCCCTACTCACACTATTAGGTAAAAAAACAGTAAGATTCCGTCCTGGAATTTTATCTACATGACCATCACGTACCTTGAAATTATTAGTAACATGAATAACAGGAACTCCACGTTCCCAGTAATCAGTATATTCATGATGAACAAAAGGAATATGACTAAAAATCCCGTGATAGTCATCATAAAACAATTGAAAAAGCCCTCCATCTGCATTAACTGTAAAATTAGAAGGAAAACGACTATCTACAATATAAACCTTACAAATATCCATACTACTTCAACTCATCTAAAATACTTTTACCAATAGAAGGCATATCTACATCAAAATTATCAGCTATTGTTGCACCAATATCAGCAAAAGTTTCAAGCACTTCTAATCGCTTTGGCTCTAAAAAATCTCTGCTATAAATAATCACAGGCACATTTTCTCTTGTATGATCCGTCCCAGGGAAAGTAGGATCATTTCCATGATCTGCAGTAATAATCAATAAATCTCCAGTATCCAACTTATTTAAAATAATTGGAATCTCTACATCCAATTCCTCAATTGCCTTACCATATCCTTCAACATCTCTAGTATGACCATATAACGAATCAAAATCAGCAAGATTTACCATACAAAGTCCAGTAAAATTCTTATCAATAATATCCGTAAACTTATTAATTGCTTCCATATTATTATTTGCTTTCATTTGTTTATTAATACCTTGTCCATCAAAAATATCATTAACTTTACCAATACCAATGACATTGTAATTATGCTCGACTAAACTATCTAAAATACTTTTTTCAGGAGGCTTTACTGAATAATCTTTTCTACCACTTTGAATCAACTTATAATGTCCTGGAGTACCCGTAAAAGGTCTAGCAATCACTCTACCGATTCGCCATTCCTCACGTAAGGTAAGTGCACGTATTCTCTCACAATATTGATACAAAGTAGATACAGGAATACAATCTTCATGTGCTGCAACCTGTAAATCAGAATCAGCAGAAGTATAAATGATAAGCGCTCCATAATTTTGCTGCCTCTCACCAAGTTCTTGAATAATAGCATCATCATTGCAACACTTATTACCAATTACTCTGCGTCCTGTAACTTGCTCAATTCCATTTAAAATATCAAAAGGAAATCCTTGATTAAACGTCTTAAACGGAATATGATTAGGAATTCCCATCATCTCATAATGCCCGTTTAAACTATCTTTGCCAGCATTCTTAGGTCTAGCAATCGTATAATAAGCATCTACTTGTTTATTATCATTCATATTAAGGGTATCTAAAAAACCAATCTTCTTTAAATTTGGAATAAACAAATCATAATTTTCTTTAATATGTCCCAAGGTATTAGCACCAGTATCCCCGTAATTAGCAGCATCTTCAGTCTCACCAACACCTAAAGAATCCAACACCATTAAAAAAACTCTTTTAAATTTCATCTTCTCAATCTCCTTTATGTTCTCTTGGATGATATTTTTTATAATCAGCTTCTACTTTTTCATCACTAACATGTGTATAAATCTTCGTAGTAGAAATATCAGAATGACCAAGCATCTCCTGAATACTCCTTAAATCAGCACCATGACTTAACAGGTGAGTTGCAAAACTATGTCTCAAGGTATGAGGAGAAACATCAGGATTTAATCCTTTATCCAAAAGTAATTGTTTTAATATCTTAAAGAAGCCTTGTCTAGTAATCTGCTTACCATGATTATTTAAAAACAAAGCATCTTCTGTTCTATGATTTTTAATCAGCATACCACGATGTTCTAAATAAAGCTTTAAATAATAAACTCCATACTCACCAATAGGAATTTCTCTTTCTTTTCTCCCTTTCCCCATGATACGAATCAAACCATTTTCTAAATCAATTTGATTCAAAGTCAAACTTACTAACTCGCTCACTCTAAGTCCTGCTCCATACATCAATTCTAACATAGCTTTATTACGATAGTCAAACGGAGTATTTAATGTTATATCTAATAACAGATCAACTTCCTCTACAGTTAACGCTCTAGGAAGTCTTTTTTGCAGTTTAGGACGAGAAATAAATAAAGACACATCTTCTTTTACAATATTCTCTTTAATCAAATACTTATGAAAATTCTTAATAACCGTCAAGTTATGAGCAACCGTACTAGTACTTTCACTATCTCCACGTATTTTTAAAAACTCTTTAATATGATCACTAGTAATATCTTTTACCAAAAACACATTTTTATCCTGTAAAAAAGAAAGATAAACATCTAAATCATTTTGATAAGAACTAACAGTCTGATCTGTTAATCCTTTTTCAAATAAACAATACTGAATAAAATCAACAATAGCATCTTCTATCTTCATTGAACATTCATTCCTTTCATATTACAAAAGAGAAAAACTTAAAGCCTCACTTTATAATACAAATGATTACCAATAAATAGTATAATGTAAAATTTAAAAAAATACAACTAGACACCAAGCAACTATAAAAGAGAAAACTATGATTTTTAATAGAATTTATTATAAATTTAAGATATAATAATAATGCACTAAAAGAAAGTAGGGATGACATGAATAGACCTTTAGCCTTAAAATTAGCACCATCTACCCTATCAGAAGTAATAGGACAAAAACATTTAATTGGAGAAGGAAAAATTTTAACAAATTTAGTAAAAAACAAAAGAGTATTCTCTATGATATTATATGGAAAACCAGGAATAGGTAAAACATCGATTGCGAATGCTATTGCTAACGATTTAGGAGAAAGATATCGTTTTTTAAATGCCACAATCAATACGAAAAAAGATTTAGATATCGTAATAGAAGAAGCAAAAATGTATGATGGTATGATTCTAATCATGGATGAGATACATCGTCTAAATAAAGATAAACAAGATATCTTACTACCACAATTAGAAAGCGGACTAATTACATTAATCGGTATGACAACATCTAATCCCTATCATGCTATTAATCCAGCCATACGTAGTAGATGTCAATTATTTGAATTAAAAGAATTAGAAACAGAAGATATTATAGAAGGCCTAAAAAGAGCCATAAAACACCCGGATTTAAAAGGAATAGAAATAGATGATAAAAGTATCGAGTTAATAGCAAAACTCTCTGGAAATGACTTAAGATACGCTTACAATCTATTAGAAGTTGCCTTCTATTCTACAGATGATAAAAAAATAACAGAAGAAAAAATAAGAAAGATCAATAACAAACCAGTATTTTTCTCTGATAAAAACGGAGAAGGACACTACGATGTCTTAAGTGGACTACAAAAATCAATTCGTGGTAGTGATGTTGATGCTGCCCTACACTATCTAGCAAGATTAACTGTAGAAGGAGACTTAGATTCCATTTATAGACGATTATCAGTCATAGCCTATGAAGATATTGCACTAGCAAACCCTGCTATTGGTCCAAGACTAGATGCTGCAATTAACGCCGCTGAACGTGTAGGCCTACCAGAAGCAAGAATACCATTAGGTACCATTGTTGTCGAAATGGCACTATCTCCTAAAAGTAATACAGCTCATATTGCCTTTGATGAAGCCATCAAAGATATCGAAGAAGGAAATGTAGGAACCATACCCGCTCACATAAAAACAAACTCCCCTCTTTACAAATATCCTCATGATTATAAAGGTGCTTATGTAGTACAACAATACCTACCTGATAAACTAAAAAACAAAAAATACTATCATCCTAAAGATATTGGATATGAAAAAAGTATAAAAGAAATTTATGAACGCTTAGAAAAAATTAAAAACCAAGGAAACTAACCCTTGGCTTTTTTACTCTGCAGCAATACAAAGAAACTAGTAATAACAGATACAACTAAATACAATAAACTATTAAATAAAAATAACGAAATAGAAAAAGGAATATCACGAAATAGAAAAAAATAACTAAATATAAAAATAAATGACCTGATAACTATAGTAAAAATACTCACAACAACAAGTAAATGAATAAAATTCTTTTTATAAGATTTTCGTAATAACAAAAACTCAAAAGAATGCTCCCATTCATTGGTAAAAAAAGTATAAGTAATGTAGATATGACAACATACTTGAAATAATGTCCATAGAATCTTAATACCTTCATGATATGGAGGTAATCCTATTAATATAGTAAATAGTGAAAGATTAGTTGGTAAAACCACCATATAAAGTATAAATATAAAATAGAAAAAGATATAAACAACAAACAATAATATATATTGCTTTTTTATAGACTGCAACAAACGATAAAAATTATATTTCATAAACCATCCTTACTTAGTATGAACTTCTCCCGCATCAAAATAATAAATAAAATCTGATAGATTATCTAAATCTTCTTTGATATGAGTAGATATAATAATAAGTTTACCCTTTTCTTTTTCTTCTTTTAAAATACGACTTATTTTTTTTACGCTTTCATTTTCTATTCCATTAAATGGTTCATCCAAAATAATAATATCAGGATCTTCCATCAACACTTGTGCAATCCCTAACTTCTGTTTCATTCCCAAGGAATACTCAGAATATCTTTTATCTTTTTCTTCATATAAATTAACTTTTTTTAATGCTTCCTCTATTTCTGTTTTTCCTATTTTATTCTGAATTCTAGCAAGCAATTCTAAATTCTCATAACCAGTTAATTCTGGAAAAAAATTAGGTTTTTCAATAATAGCTCTCATATTCAAAAGATATAAATTATCTTTATCATAACTTTTTTGATCAAATAGTATCTCTCCGGTAGTTACTTTATAAAGTCCGCACAATATCTTTAAAAATACACTTTTCCCAGAGCCATTTCTACCACTTAATCCATAGATATGTCCACTCTCAAAAGATGCATTAACATTATTTAATACCATCGTTTTCCTAAATCTTTTACTAACATTCTTTACTTCTATCTTCATAATATCCTCCTACTTATTTTTCTCGCATTGTATTACTAATTTTTCTTTGTTTTTATATGCCAAATAAACAAAAACAAACGAAATAATCAAGAAACTAATATTTACAAGAAATAATGAACCTATACCATATAAATCATTAAAACCAAAAATATCCATAATATTAAATATCATTCCTAATTCCGTATGAAATATTCTTTGTAAAATGATAACTCTAACAACTGTCTCCAAGAATATCTCAAATGAAAAAAACACAATATAAGATAAGATGATACAAGGAATAAATTTATGCTGAAATCTCGCAACTACTAAAGAAATATTAACATAAATCATAGAAAGAATTACAACATTTAATAAATAAAGAATGAAAAACAACACAGGATAATTAATAAGATTAGTACTCCATCCCATATTATAAACTACCGAATATTCTGGAACCAAAGAATAATTCATTAACAAAGGAATTATTAAAATGATCACCAAAACAGGTAATATCCAAAGATATTTATAAGCAGTAAACAACATTTTTTTAATAAAACTTCGATAACTTTCTCTTAAATTAGTATTCATAATATATCTATTTCTTAACATTTTACAAATCGGAATCATCGGTGGAATAATAACAATTAAAAATAGAAAATAAGCAACTGTCTGTATATACCATACTAACACTTCTGAAAACTCAGAATAAAAATCTGGCTCAATTACTCTATTTGTAAGTATCTCATGGCAAAACTTCTTTTCTTCCTCATCTGTAATCACCTTAGTCTTACACTGTTCTTGAAGGTTATTGGTAAGTTCAACAACATCTTGATTGTTCTGTATAACTTGATAATCTCCATAAAGAAAAAAAGCTCCAAATACTAAAAGTATAATTATTACAACAATATTTCTCTTCAAAAACCTTTTCATAATACACCTCATTAAAATAAGTATTTTAATATCTAATATAACTACTAAAAACAATCCTATTTTTATATTCAAGTACTATTTCAAGCAATAAATTCTCGACAATTACATTGTACTATTATCAAATTTAATTTTCTAAAAAACATGAAATATACCTCTAACTACTCTACTTAATAATTAAAATCTACTACATTCATTGTACCACTTACTACGAAATAAAATAGTAAATTTGCCAAAGAAAAAGTTCATTTGACAAAATACTTGTCAAATGAACTTAAATATTATGCATTCTCTAATATAAATAACTCAATTAAAAAACTTCCATCTACATCCGTAGTTTTTATTTTTAAATCAATATCCGCAAGCTTTCTAAAAATATCTCTAAGTTCTTCTTTACTATAATACCTAGTTAATTCTCTAGTTTTTTGAATACGATATGGTTTTTCTCCTAAAGTATCAGCAATCTCTTGATTAAGTCTCATCTTCTCCTCTAGTACCTTTACTTGATACATAATTAAATACTGACTAGCAAGTAATCCTAGTAATGATAATGGTTCTATAGAATAATTACAAAGCTCATGATACTTTCCTAACGCTTTCTTTTTATCTTTTTCTGCTAATACTCTAACAAACTCAAAAGTTAAATCCTTAGAATCTCCCAACTTTCGAATAACCAAGCTATCTACATCTTCTAACGTAATCTTTTTACTATCAAGACAATACAATTTTAACTTAGAACACTCTTGATGAATTCTTCCAATATCTTCTAAACACTCTGTAGCAAGCCTTCGAACAACCTGAGAATCTACCTGATATCCTTGTAATTCTTTCTTAATAAAACTAACAGCATCCGCCGAAAAAGAAGGACACTCTAAATTTTTCTTTAACTCTTTGGTAATCTTTTTTGTATTATTTAACTTTCTTGCAGTTACAAATAACAAAATACTATCCAAAGGATTTTTTAAATATTTTAGAAAATGTTCTATCTCTTTTTCGCTAGTATCACTAGCTAAAGACTCTATATGAGAAACTATAATAACTTTCTTCTCAGAAAACAATCCATAAGTATCTAAATCTTCTATCGCCGAAGCCAAAGGAACTTCTTCCATATCATAAGAATGTACAGGACTAGAAGAAAATTCCCTAGACTCGATAATTTCTTTTATTTTTAACTCAATTAGATATTCATCAACTTGTTCTAACAAATAATTATTCTTCATTTCTTAATACTTTCTCAATATGTGTATAAATTTCTGGTAAGGCATCTTTCGTTTTACCTCCACCTTGAGCAAACGTAGGACTACCTCCTCCATTACCTAAAGAAGATACACTAGCATCTTTTACAACAAGACCACTATTAACATGACAATTACTACGAGATAAGAAATTAATACTTCCATCTTCTTTAATATTAGCAAAGAATACAAATCCTGTTCCCATCTCATCAATCATCGCATCACAAACACTCTTAAGTAAGTTAGTATCCTTATTTTCAACTGTCATTAAAAGTCCAAACGTACCATTATAATCTTTAATGTGTTCCCGATAAACATCCAAATTAGAAAGTACTTGTTTCTCTCTTAAATCACGATACTTTTTCTCTAAATCTCTTACTTCTTGTTGTACATATTGTAATTCATTACGATTAAAGATAATATCCTTATAAGATTCTGGCTTACTATGATCAATATCAACATCAAAATCTAGTTTAATACCAACACTTCTAGCATCATCAACTATCTCTTTTGCCTTTAATAATAACTTAATCATCTCATCATTATATGGCTTAATAATATCAAATAAAGTATCTTCTATCTTACTTCCTGTAACACCTTCAATACGGTATAAATTACTTCCTTTAGACTCATAAGAAGAAATAGCAAATTTTTCAATATCTTTCGTATTCGTAGCATGTGTACCACCACAAAGCTCGATAGACTTACCAATTTTAACAACCCTAACAATATCCCCATATTTTTCGCTAAATAATGCTATAGCTCCCAATTGCTTTGCCTTTTCGATTGGCATTACTTCTGTAGAAATAATAATATGTTTATTAATCATATCATTAACAAAATTCTCAACTTCAATAATCTTATCATCCGTAAGCTTACCAGCATAAGTAAAGTCAAAGCGTAACTTGTCACCGTCAACATAACTTCCTGCTTGTCTAATCTGACTAGAGACACATTGTTGCAACGCATACTGTAACATATGTACACTGGAGTGATTTGCTTCTGTTCTCTTACGACGGTCTTTATCTAAGATAATTTCACATTCATCATTAGCACTAATATAACCATCTAATAATTTAACTTTATGAATATGTTGTCCATTAGGAGCCTTGAAAGCATCAAGTAGACGTGCCTTAAAGTTCTTACCAATAATCATACCAGTATCACTAACTTGTCCACCGCTTTCTGCATAGCAACAAGTTCTCTTTAATGCGATATAGCAATCATGATCAATTCTATCTACGATACTATCCTTAGAAAAAATTGCTAAAACATTCGTCTTTAAACGATAAATTCCATAGACAAACTGACTTTCTTCTTTAAAATCTAACAATACTTTTTTCTGACTTGCCATAGCCGCTTTATTCTTAGCATTCTTTTTAGCAAGTTCCCTTTGAGCATTCATATATTTATCAAACTCTTCTTTAGAAACCTTATATCCTTGTTCAGCTAAATATTCTTCTGTAAGTTCAAAAGGAAATCCGTAAGTATCATATAATTTAAAAGCATCTTCCCCGCTAATAGTACCATCAATAGATTCACTGACTAATTCTTTTAAACGTCTTTCCCCTGCTTCCAAAGTCTTTAAGAACAATTTTTCTTCTTCTAACACTAAAGTCTCAACAGTAGCTCGCTTTTCCGTTAAATAAGGATAAGCATCTTTCATAGTCTCTACAACTTCAGAAACTAATTTATAAAGGAATGGTCCTTCTAATCCTAAATTCTTACCAAATCTAACACTACGACGTAATAAACGTCTAAGAACGTAACCACGACCATTATTATCAAAGAAAGCACCATCTGCTAAAGCAAACGTAATAGCTCTAATATGATCAGCAATAATCTTAAACTCTTTCTGACCTTCATAACTAAATCCAACTAATTGCTCAATATGTTTAATAATAGGTTGAAATAAATCTGTCTCAAAAGTACTATCAACATTTTGAAATACACAGCACCATCTCTCAAGACCAGCACCAGTATCAATATTTTTACTAGGAAGTTCTTTATATTCAGAACGAGGAATTCCCTCTTTAGAGTTAAATTGACTAAAGACATTATTCCAAATTTCTACAAATCTTTCCTGTTCTTCATCTTGTTTAAACTTATCTAAGGCATCATGATTAGGATCATATTTTTCTCCTCTATCAAAGAAAATCTCAGAATCAGGTCCACAAGGACCTTCACCAATCTCCCAGAAATTCTCTTCTAATTTAACAATATGTGCTTCATCTAATCCAACTTCAATCCATTTTTGGTAAGCTTCATGATCATCAGGATAAACAGTGACATAGAGTAACTCCTTAGGAATAGCAAACCATTCTTCTCCTGTTAACAATTCAAAAGCAAACTCAATTGCTTCATTCTTAAAATAATCTCCTACAGAAAAATTTCCCATCATTTCAAAAAAAGTTTGATGTCTTTTCGTAATACCAACATTTTCAATATCATTAGTACGAATACATTTCTGAATATTAACAATTCTTCTACATTCTGGTACTTCACTTCCATCAAAATATTTCTTTAAAGGACTAACTCCTGCATTAATCCATAATAAACTATCATCATTAACAGGAATTAAAGAGGCACTTTCTACTCTTTTATGTCCCTTACTTTCAAAAAATTGAAACCATTTATTTCTAATATCATTATGACTCATATATTTCATATTACTTCTCTCCTTCATGCTTATTAATATCTTCTAGAATTTCTTTTAATCTCTTATAATAATCATCCATACTACCATTATTAAACAAGAAATAATCACTATAGGCTATAGGCCCGCCTTTGGCGAGATTTTCAATCTCTGAAACATCTCGGTAAATAGCATCTTCCCGAGTCCAAGGACGATCAACTCTATTAGCAATCCTATCATAGCGTAACTTCTTATCAACAACAACACAAACAAGTTTTAACTCTGGAAATCTTTCGATTAAATATTTATATTCATACCAAGAATATAATCCATCTAAAACTACATTTCCTACCTTTAATGCTTCTTTGATATCTGGTTCTAAAAACTTCGCATAACACTCAGGGCCATGATCTTGTCTTAACTTTTCCCGAAACTCTTTTTCACTTTTACCATCAGGAGTTCTCTCAATTCCTGCTTCCGCCATCAACTTATAAGTAATACCCCCGAAATATAACTTTGTCCATCCCTGGTTTTCTAAATATTCGGTAGCAATACTTTTACCACTACCACACATTCCAACAACAGCAATTAATTTATTCATAAAACTTCACCTTCCTCATTTTCTTCCGCTTTCATAATACGATCAGCTTCTAAATATAATCTTTCCTTGGATGTATTTCTTACTACGTAGTCATAATCTTGATAGTCATCCATTTCTATTTCTGTCACATGTCTTTTTTCATCTTCCGTAAGTTTATTGTCATAATTTTCACGAATAATATGAATTATTTTCATATTAGGAAATCTCTTTTTTAACTCTTCAAATTCAAATAATAGTCTACCATCAGTAATAATAAATATATCAAAAAAATTTTTTAATATATCAATATCCTCACATAAACGATTGATTAAAAAAAACTTTTTTCCCAATTGTTTCTGTATAATCTCAATACCCATTTCTTGCAAAAACTCCCGAGGCTTTTCGGCCATATTTCCATCCCAACTAAAATAATTCTTTGCATATTCATAAAGAGGCGTTGTAATATGCAAAATACATGTATTATACCCTGCATAATCATATTGCGTTTTCATATATCTACCCATCATATCCTTACCGCACCCTGCTTTACCAGCTAACAAATAAATTTTCATAAATCCTCCTTAAAACAAACAAAAGACCTGACTAGGAGAACATTTGCCCGGTACCATCCTAGTCTGGTCTTAATTAACATAACGGCTTGGCCGATAAAACTCCTAAAGTAGCTTCTTAAAGTAGAATACATCGTTTTCACCAACCACGAATTCTCTTACTATTCTATTCCTTTAATACTAATCTTCAGTCAACGCTTTATATTCATTATCACCTGTAACCCTACCAACAACATCCATTTTTTCATTAATAAATGTAAGAATTATTTTAGCTGCAGCAATCACAGGTGTTGCAACAATCATACCTATAATACCAAAGAAATGTTGGAAAATCAAGAGCCCTAGCATAATTGTTACAGGATGTAGTTTCATAGTATGGCCCATAATTAACGGCTGATAGAAATTATTTTCTAGAAGCTGCACTACAATAATAGAAATAACACAACAAATACCAACAATAGGATCCATAGTAAATCCTACTAAAACAATAGGTATCGCACCAATATAAGGTCCAAAATAAGGAATAATATCAGTTAAAGCACAAAAGAAAGCAAAAACTAACGGTGCTTTAATACCACTAATAGTAAGTCCAATACCTTGTGTAATAAATACTAAAGTCATAACTAGTAACAAGCCCTGTACATAACTTCTTAAAGATTCATTTAATCTAACACACAACTCACTAGCACCCTTACGCCAGCGCCTTGGAAGCCAAGAAATAAAAGTACGATTTAATTTATCAAAATCAAACAACATATAAAAACCAATCATAAGTCCTAAAAAGAAAGATACTCCTCCACTAATGACAGAAGAAACAATTCCAATAGCCATATTTGGCAATTTTGTAGATAAGTTAATTCCAAATTCTTCAATAGTTTGATAAATAGAATTTTTAACGCTTGAAAAATCATAATCAAAAGTATGATTCAAATTTTTAGTAAAATCACTAACATAATGTTGGAAATCATGGATTAAATCTGGAAGACCGCTAACAAAATCTTTAATTTGACTTCCCATGACAGGAACTAATAGTGCTAAAATTAAAAATAAAAGTGCTAAAAATAGCAAATAAACAATAACGCAAGCACCAATTCTAGGAATTTTCTTGCCCTGGAGCCATTTCACTACCGGATCTAAAAGCCATGCAATAATTAAACCAATAAATATTGGCGAAATAACAATTAAAAAATCACCAAGAAATCGTAGTGCATGCCATTCTTTAACAAGATACGTTCCTAATAAAATCAATGCAATAATGGCCATAATATAACCAATATTTATTAATTTTTTTCCAGTACTTAAAATAACATTTAAACTACTAATGTCGATTTCCTGATCTTTTTTTCTCTTAAACATATAATCCTCTCCTATACACTACGTACTCTTATAAATTTATTATATCACAATAAAAAAAAATTAAATAAGAAAAAATTACGAAATGCATAATACTGTAAATCTTTAAGTCCACCATAATACATGATATAATATGATTGGTGAAGACAAATGTATACTATTAATAAGAATATAAAAAATGAGTTAATCATTAAAAATTCAAAATTCATTACACTACTAATAAAAATAAAAACAAAAGATAAAATTGAAAGTATTTTAAAAGAAGTAAAAAGTACATATCCAAAAGCAACACATTATTGCTATGCATATAAAATTGAAAAAAATATTCAAAAATCAAGTGATGATGGAGAACCAGCTGGTACAGCAGGTATTCCAATTTTAAATGTATTAGAAAAAGAAAACATAACAAATGTGATAGCTATCGTAATTCGCTATTTTGGTGGAATAAAATTAGGAGCTGGCGGACTAGTACGTGCTTACACAAAATCTGTAAAACAAGCTATAGACCAAACAGAAAGAAGAAAACTAATCCCTGCAATTATTGGTACGATTACTTTTCCTTATACTAAAGAAAAAGAAATAGACCATTTAATTGCCAAAGATCAAATTCTAGAAAAAAAATATTTTGAAAATATTACTTATCGCGTCATAATAGAAAAAAACAGCAATTTAATAAATCAATTACAAATAAAACCACAAGCAGAAACATACATAGAACAAAACATAAATAAAAGTCATGACATTTCATGACTTTTATTCTTCTTCTGCAATAATTATATTTCCCTTATATTGAGAATATGTTGGAATATTTTCTGTAGATCCTTCTGTTTTATCACCAGTTGCAGTATTTGGTACCGTTACATTTTCTATCGCATCATTAGTTGTAGTACTATTAGAATCAGATGTTGAGTCAGAAGTATCTGTATTTTCTTCATTATTAGTTGTAGTAGTATTATTAATATCTACATCTAAAGTTGGTTTAGTATCTTTAGTAGTGGTTTCCTCAGTTTTTGCCCCATTATCTACTTTAGAAACATCAGGTTCACTAAATTTATTAATAACTGAAATAACTAATAACCCTCCAGCAATAATTAATACTAATAAAATAATATAACGAATATAATTTCTCATACTTCCACCTCTTTTTTACTACTCTATTATACTTATTTTTTTTCATTTTGCAAGTATTTTATAAGTTTTTTATCACTTTACAAGGATTTCCTACTGCTAAAACATTAGATGGAATATTTTTAGTTACGACACTACCTGCTCCTATTACAGTATTGTTTCCGATACTTACTCCGGGAAGAATAGTGGTATTACCACCTATCCAGACATTATCTCCTATGGTAACTGGTACACCTTTTTCGAGATTTTTATTTCGTCTTTCTACATCT
>JAGHJJ010000016.1 GCA_017886705.1 Bacilli bacterium
CAACAAATGCAAGCGTTTTTTTGTAGAAATTTTTATTTTTTGCCTGAAAAAAGAGCAAAAATACATTTTTTTAGATTTTTGCTCTTTTTTTATATTGTACCGGAGGCTCAAATTCGCACATTCCTATACAGAAATCAATATCTGCTGTTCCTTCTTTTAATAAGCTCTCACGTAATTTTTCTACATTCCCGTTTCTATCATATAGTAGTGTTCCATACTTTACTTCTTGTTCAAAAGAATAGTCTCCACGTATTGTAGTTCTTGTTTTTTCATCCTCTAAAATCCATAAACCTGCACTTTCTGTATGCACATACATTTCTATAGCTTCATTTTCTATATATGTTGACATAATTTGTCTTGGAGTATACCTGTTATATAAAAACAGTAATCTCACTCCCATTCCAGGCACTGCACCAAATTCTGCTCCTGTAGCAACAACTCCCTCTAATGCTTCATAAAACTCATCTCGTTTTATTTCATTTGTAATTGTTTGTGCTATTACATTATTCACTATTTCCATCTTTGATGGCTCTACTTGTACCTTTTTTAAAGTTTCCATATCCAAACCCGCCCTTCTTTGTTTTTTATTCTATAATTTACATTAATCCAGTCATTTTTTAGCTTGCAGATGCAACTTTTTTTGTACTATTTAATGTTTTTACTTTTCGATACTGTTTTGGTATATATTCAATTGGTGGTTCAAACTTACAAGAGTCATTTGAGAAAAATAAAGTATAATTATCTAAAGTTAAGTCATTTTGTAAGTCTGTTTGTAATTCCTTTATTTTACCAGTTTTGTCATAAATAATTGTTCCCTGTCTTACAATAAATTCCCAGGGATGTTCTCCTCTATCTTGAAATCTTCCTTCTAGGCTATAATACCAGTCTGGCTTATTCATTATGCTAATATTCATACCAGTCTGTGATAAAATTTCCATGATTTCTGGCTTTGTTAATTCGACTGGATCAAAATTTTTATCATTATAAATAAACAATAATTCCACTTCTGGTTTACTAGAGTCGATTTGAGAAAAATCTCTTCCCATGTAGACAATACCTTCTAAAAACTTATTTTGATGATTGTCCGACAATATTTCGTCAATTTTATTACTGATTAGTTCATTCATCCTCTCTATACTTTTTTCATTCCTATATACCGTTCTTAACTCTTCCATACTACTATTTCCTTCCCCTATTTTCATTGTACCTTTCAAAACATGGTTCGTCAATCAAATTTACTTTATTTTACTATTTTAAATTTCTTTTTGATTTTGCCTCACCAATAATTTTTAATGATGCAGGTGCAACAATTGATTTTCCAAATTTCTGATTAATATCATCTATCGTTTTTTGTATTTCTTCTTCCTTTTGTTCTTCTTCATTATTTTCTTCAAAGAGTGTTAGTTGCCTTTCTTTCGTCTCGGATAAATCTGCTAATCTTACTCCTATTAATCTTATAGGATCTTTTTTATAACTCTTATTAAAAATTTCTATTACTAATTTATATATTTCCTTGGTACTATTTGTTAGATGAGGAAGTTTTGCTTGTGCAGAGTAGCCTTGAAAATCTTTGTTTTTATAAATTACTGCGACAGTTTTTGCATATTGTTTTTGTTTTCTTAACTCTCTTGTTACATCTTCTGTTTGTCTAAATAATATATCTTTTATCTTTTCTTCATCTGTATAATCATGTGGTAGCGTTTCTGATGTTGAGATACTGGTCGTTTTACTACTTCTTGGTTCTACTTTGGTATTGTCTATTCCCCGGGAAGCTTCTTTTAGATATTTAGCTTGATTTTTAAACTTTCTTTCTAATACTTTTTCATTGGCAAAAGCTAGGTCTTTTATAGTATAAATTCCTAACATGTTAAGCTCTTCTTTGGTTCTTTTCCCAACCATGAATAAATCTCCTACGTCTAAGGGCCAGAGTTTTTGTTCTATTTCATTTTTTAATAAAGTATGTACTTTATCTGGTTTTTCAAAATCTGATGCCATTTTGGCACATAATTTATTATTTCCTATTCCGACATTTACTGTGAAACCAAATTTTTCTTTTACTTCTTCTTTTATCTTTACTGCTAATTGATAGTAGTCTTTATATAAATAATTAGTACCTGTCATATCTAGGAAACACTCGTCAATTGAAAATTTCTCTAATAAGGGAGAATATTGTGATAAGTATTCAAAAAGTTTTTTTGACTGTTCATAATACCAGTGATGATTGGGAGGATAGATTTCTATACTTGGACATTTCTTTTTGGCCTGATATATTGTTTCTGCTGTTTTTATTCCAAATTTTTTGGCTACTGGAGACTTTGCTAGTACTATTCCATGACGATTAGACTCTGATCCAGCAATGATAGATGGTATTTTTCTAATATCCTTCTTATAACCTTGCTTTAATAATAAAACTGCGGTCCAGGATAAAAAGGCATTATTTACATCTATATGAAAAATTATTCTTTCCTTCATTAACAACTTCTCCTTTTTAAGATATACCTAGCAATGAAACCTTGAGGTAGTTTTTATACTATTCCTTTACCTGTATTATAAAATACTTTTTTTCTTAGTGCAATCGAACAAAGCCGGCTATTGTAGAGTTCTAGTTTACATATTATTTTTCTGTTTTTGGGCATACTAAATCCAGGTGATAGTATGATGGATAAAGAAGAGAGAAAAATATATGAAAAGTTTTTTAAAAAAATTGTTATAGAACATATTAGAGAAGCTAGGATAGAGAAAGGTTGGACTCAAGCACGACTTGCTGAAGCTGTTAGTGTTTCTCATGAATATATTCGTGATTTAGAGTCTGAAAAAGGAGATGATTATTTTTCTACTTTTACAGTCTGGCTTATTTCTAAGGCGTTAGATGTTAGTTTAGATCAATTACTTGATTTTGATATGGAAGCTTTTCGCTCTGTCATAGAAAAAGCAATGCAAGGAAAATATAATCCTTAAGCATTGCTTTTATTTTTCTATTAAACTTTCTCCGGTCATTTCGACTGGTTTTTCTAGATTCATTAACTCTAGTATTGTAGGAGCGATATCTCCTAGTTTACCTTCGTGTAGTTTTAATCCTTTTTCAGTGATAATAAATGGTACTGGATTCGTCGTATGAGATGTTACTACATTATTATCATCATCTAGCATTTCTTCACAGTTACCATGATCTGCGGTTACGATTAATATTCCACCTAATTCCATGACTTTGTCATATATTAATTTTAAATCTTTATCTACTGTTTCTACAGCTTTGATAGCTGCTTCTAATACACCTGTATGTCCTACCATATCACCATTTGCAAAGTTTAATATTACTAAATCTGTATGTGGTAGTTCTGCAAGTAATTTTTCTGTTACTTCATCAGCACTCATTTCTGGTTTTAAATCATAAGTTGCAACTTTTGGTGATGGTACTAGTATTTTCTTTTCATTTTTGTAATCTACTTCTTTTCCTCCATCGAAGAAGAAAGTAACATGAGCATATTTTTCTGTTTCAGCAATTCTTAGTTGTGATAAGTTTTGTTTTTCTATATATTCTCCTAAAATATTTGCAAGTTCCGGGTCATTAAATGCATGAGGTGCTTTTACACTTTCTACAACAGGCATCATTGTAATTGTTTTTACGTTGTTGAATGTTACTGTTTCCATGTCCACTGCTGTTGGATTCGTGATAGCCGTAAATAGTTCACGTAATCTATCTTTTCTGAAGTTATAAGCTATAATTCCATCATTTTCCTCTACATTTCCTGATTGCGTAAATTTTGCTGGTATGAAGAACTCATCTGTTATTCCGTCCTTATAACTTTTTTCAATATATTCTTTTGGAGATTGTTGTATTTCTCCTTTATTATTTACAATCACATCATATGCTTTTAGTAATCTATCATAATTATTATCACGGTCCATAGCATAATATCTACCTGATATAGATGCGATTGTTCCAAATCCAATTTCTTTTAGTTTTTCTTCGACTTTAGAAATATAGGTATAAGCACTCTTTGGTGGTACATCTCGTCCATCCGTAAATAAATGTAGATAGACATTTTTTATACCTTCCATTTTACACATATCAAGTAAAGCTAATAAGTGATTTATATGAGAGTGTACTCCACCATCACTGATTAGTCCCATTAAGTGTAGTTTTGAGTCATTTTTTATTACATGATCCATTACACTCTTAATTGTTTCATTTTGAAAGAACTCTTTATCTTCGATTGATTTATTAATTAATTCTAATGGTTGATAAACAATTCTTCCGGCTCCAATGTTCATGTGTCCTACTTCACTATTTCCCATTTGTCCTTTAGGAAGGCCTACTAATTGTCCTGATGCAGTTAATTGTGTATGAGGGTATGTATTCCATAACTCATTAAATACTGGATTGTTTGCTAGAGCTACTGCATTTCCATGAGTTTCCTCTCTTAATCCATATCCATCTAATATTGTTAATACAATTGGTTTTTTCATTTTTGTTCCTCCTATATTATATTATTATTTAAGCAAAATACGGCATATATTGGTATATATCTGATATCTTTTTTGGTTGCGAAATTGTTTTCCGTGACACGATATGCTTCTGTTACTGTGAATTTCTTCATAAATACGGCTAATGATTTAGCTTTTGAATCTACTTTAGATATTAATTCAATTGGTATTATTTTTCCCATTCTGTTTTGTATTACGAAGTTTACTTCAGCTTTTCCTTCTGATTGATAATAATATAAAGCATATCCTGCCTCTGCTAAAGTTTTAGCAATACTATTTTCATATAATATCTCTTTTATTTTTTCATCACTTAATAATTGTTTTAAGTTTGTGTGTAACATTGAGAATAATAGACCATCATCTGGTAAATATAGTTTAAAACTGTCTGTTTCTCTACAACTACTTAGAGGAGATTTTACAGTTGATATTTTATAACTTCTATATACAATTTGATTGTTTACTAAATAATTAATTGTATTTTCATATTCTTTGGCACGTCTTCCTGTACCGATGACTCCATATTGAAATTTTTTGTTATCCTTTTTTAATTGTTCTGGAAGTGATTCAATTACTTCTAATCCTCTAGGTATATCAATTAAATTTTTACTGTTAATTAGTTCTTTTTCGTATACCTCCAAAATCTTTTGCTTTATAATATCTATTTCATATTCACTTTTTCCATCTAGACTAGCTATAATCACTTCTGGTAGACCACCGGTCATTAAATATTCTTGAAATAGTTCTAGTGCTAATTTATGAAACGGACAAGTTTTGTGTTTAGTGAAGGATTCTCTAATTAACTCTGCTAGTGCTTTTTCATTTTTGGCCCAGAGAAATTCTTCAAAGTCCATTTCATTCATACCTTTAAATTGCAATTCTTCTCCTTTAAACTCATTTAAGTTTTCTCTACGAGAAGTAATAGCAATGATATGATATTTACTATGTTCACTTCCAAATAGTTTTAATCCTTTTACAATTTCTATACTATTTACATTATCAAAAATAAGTAAGGAATCTTCTTGTAATATTGTTTCTCCTGATAATAAAGATAGATTTAAAATCAATTTTTCTGTTGACTTTTCTTTTATAAATAACTCTTCTAATGGTTTGTTGTTGCTGGTGTTAAAATAAATTGTATTTTTATAACTTTGTTTTCCAAATTGTAATGCTGAATAACTTTTTCCTACTTGTTTCGGTCCATATAATATTAAAGGCTTCCTAATAATGTCTTTTTGCCACTTTTGCAGAAATTTTTCTATTTTTCGTTCCATAATCTGTATCCTCCTTACACATTTTATAAAATAAGTATACTTCTGTTTTCATAAAAAGTCAATGTGGAGAAAAAAAGACGGACTATTTTCCGTCTTAGTTTGATAATGGTTTACTGAATTCTAATCTTAATTTATCAGCCACTGTAATAATAAATTCTGAGTTAGTTGGCTTTGCTTTATCGATATCGACACTATGTCCGAATATTTCTTCCATCAATTGCCAATTTCCACGGTTCCAACTAACTTCTATTGCATGTCTGATTGCTCTTTCTACACGTGAAACTGTGGTATTAAACTTTTTTGCTACTTCTGGATATAACTCTTTCGTTATCCCTCCTACAATTTCTGGCCTTTCATACACCAGAGATATGCTTTCTCTAATATATTGATATCCTTTTATATGAGAAGGTACGCCTAATTCATGTAATGTTTTAGTGATAGCAATTTGTAAATTATTGTGATATACATCTATTTCTTTTCCACCAAATTTTACACCTTCAGCAACCTCAGTAATTCTTTTCTCTAAATCTTCTAATTCAAAAGGTTTCAAAATAAAGTAACTAACTCCTAATTCTGATACTTTTCGAATCATATCTTGTGTATTATATGAAGTTAGGACAATGACCTTCTTGTCAATTGCTTTCTTCTTCATAAACTCCAGTACTGCAATTCCATCTTTGTTTGGCATGATTAAGTCTAATAGAACAATATCATACTCCTCTTGTTTCTTTTCAATCAAGCGAATTCCCTCTGTACCATCATAAGCTTCTAGTGATATTGTGATATTAGAATTCTCTTTAAAGTATTCCTTTATCATTCCTACTAAACTCTTATTATCATCTACTACTAATACTTTTGTCTTTTTCATTTGTTCTCCTCTCAGTACTGCACGTATTTTCATTATATACTACCTTTTTAAAAAATGATAGAGAAAAAAAAGACAAGTTTTGTCGAAACTGTCTAATTTGTCTAATTTTTTAGTTTTTCTATAAAAACTTTTAATTTTTCTGGTTTTAGACTTAATCCACCTAATAGATAGCCATCAATCTCTTCTATTTCTTTTAATAACACCACATTTTCTTCATTAGCACTTCCTCCATATAGCACTTTATTGTTAGGAAGAAGTTGTTTTATCGTTTGGAACATCTCTTTTATTTGATTATTGGTAGGGATGATACCTGTTCCTATTGACCAGATTGGTTCATAAGCTATAATTGTTTTTTCTTTTTGCTCGTCAGTTAAATTTTCTAAGGCTTTCTTTAATTCTTTTTCTATGATATTCTTTTCTAATTGTTTTTCTCTTTCTTCTTTGGTTTCTCCTACACATAATATTGGTACTATATTACATTCTAGTAATCTTATTATCTTTTGATTTATCTCCTCGTCTGTTTCTTGTTGATATTTTCTACGTTCTGAATGACCTACAATACAGTATTTTACTTGTTCTGATTGTAATTGTTGTGCTGATACTTCTCCTGTATATGCACCTTGTTCGTTAGAGCTTACATTTTGAGCACCTAGCTCTACATTGTTTAAATCAAAATGACTAATATTTAGAAATGTAGGACATAATATTACTTTATTTTTGGTAGATATCTTTCCTAGTTCTTCTTGATATTTTAAGAACTCTTGTTTTGTTAAATTACATTTATTATTTAACGCTATAATCATTTTATCATTCCTTTTACATTTGATATGTTGTTATCTTTTCTGTTTGTCTTGATTTGGTATATACTTGCATTCCTGCTTCAATTCCTAAATCCTCAAAGCCTTGTTCTTTTAGATAACTGGAAGGAATATGATTTCCTTCTTCTTGTAATAGTACAACATCTTCCATTCCTAAACTAGTAAAAGCATAATTTTGTGCTTCTATTAATAACTTTTCTTGTTGGTTTGTACTAGCAGTGTTATCTATTGTCATGCGGCAAATCTTTCGATCTTTTTCCCCTAGAAGATGAGCTGCGGTAATAATTTTTCCATTTTGTGATAGAAAAAGTGTTCTTGCTATCTCGGGTTTTTCTTGTTCTAGTTGTCTGTAATCTGCTTCTTGTAACATACTTTTTGTTTTTAGTAAATAATTCGATGTCGTATTTGATAACTGATTTTTATCTTCATATTCTTTAAACATCGTTATATGTTCTTCATTATATGGATTCGCTACTTCAATTTTTTCTTTCATCTTATTTTATTGCTTCCAATCCAGGTAGAGTTTTTCCCTCTAAATATTCAAGAGTTGCTCCTCCTCCGGTTGATGCATGATATACTTTGTCTTTATATCCTGCAAGAGATGCAGCTGCTACTATATCTCCACCACCAAGAATTATTTTAACATTATTGTCGACAACAAATTTTAATAACTCATCTGTTCCCTTTTTATATTTTTCAAATTCATATACACCTAAAGGTCCATTCCATACGGCAATACTTGCTTCTTTTAAATAACTTTCAAATAACTCTACAGTTTTAGGACCAATGTCTAATCCTTGTTCATTTTCATTCATTTCTGTGATATCTTTGGTTTTGTATGGTTCATTTTCACTATATTCTGTTGTTACAGCAACATCTACTGGTAATATAATCTTATCTTTGTAATCTTTTAAAATGTTTTTACAAAATTCTAGGTTTTCTTCATCTAATAATGATTTTCCAATTTCATAACCTTCTGCCTTTAAGAAAGTAAAAGCCATTCCTCCACCAATTAGAATTTTATCAGCTTTGGTTACTAAGTTTTCGATTACACCGATTTTATCAGCAACTTTTGCTCCTCCTAATACTACGACAAATGGATGAGTAGGATTATCTAATTCCTTTAGGGCATTTAATTCTTTTTCAATTAAGAATCCGATACATGAATCTAAGTGTGATGCAATTCCTACATTTGATGCATGAGCTCTATGGATCGTTCCAAAGGCATCATTTACAAAAACATCTCCTAAAGATGCCCAGTAGGCACCTAATTCAGAGTCATTTTTGCTTTCTTTTTTACCGTCTAAATCTTCATAACGGGTATTTTGAACTAGTATGATATCCTTATTATTCATATTATTAATGGCATTCTCTAGTTCTTCTCCTCTTGTTTTTTCTACAAATGTTACTTTTTGACCAAGTAATTCTTCTAATCTTTTTGCAACAGGTGCTAAATTATTTTTTGCTAAATCACTTTCTTCTTTTACTCTTCCTAAATGTGAAAATAAAATTACTTTGGCATTTTGATCTAGACAATACTTAATTGTTGGTAAGGCTGCCGTGATTCTGGTATCATCTGATATCTGCCCTTCTTTCATTGGAACATTAAAGTCACAACGAATTAATACTTTTTTATTTTCTAAATTCATATCTTTGATTGTTTTCATTATCTATCCTCCTGATATTATTTTAGTCTTTTTCTTATTTTTTTTCAATATAGTCTAGTTTTTCTGCCATAAATTTTACAATAAATTGATTATTACATTTTCTTTTTTTGATAACTGTGACTTTGTGTTCGATTATAGATTCCTTTTTTTCCTTCATATTCCCAGTAATCTAATTGTTTATTTAAAGTGTCTTTATCTATTTTTAAATAATCTTCTAACTCGTTAGGCCATAAAATATCAAATTTTTCTGTATCTTCATTCTTTCTTTCGATAAACATTGCAGGTAAATTTCCTTCTGTAGAAGATAGTACATCTATTTTTCTACCGGTTATAATTTCATATGCTGCCTCTGGATGAAGTTCATCGTATAAAACATATAGTGCATCTGGTGGTAATAATTCTCTTCTAATATTTGAACGAGATCGTTTATGAAAGACGGTTGTTACTCCGAATTCATAAGGCCTTTTTAGTTGAGCTTCATATATACCTATATTGGTATTGTTAGGATCTTTTAAATTAGGACTATTTATTATTATTCCCACTTCTTCTTCAAAAGTAGGAGGTTCAGGCTGTACTTTTTTTGACCATTTACCCTTTAAAAATAATAATTTATCTCGTAAGGCTCTATAGAAAGTTGTTGCTTTTTCAGATTGTTTTTCTTCTACGATAGGAAAATTACTGGCATCAATTTTATAGTCTGCTAATCTATCGTCTAAAGATATGAAATTCCTATTATCTTGTGTTACTATTTGTTCTATTACAATGGAGTCTACATGTCTAGATGCACTTATATTATATTTTTTCAAATCTTCATTTAAACATCTTTCTACTTCGTTTATTATTGTTTGATAGCATTCTGTTTCTGTCATTACACTAAAAATCTTTGTTTTCATTATTGGAAACATACTACTATTTAAGCGGGATAGCATTTCTGTAGTAAAGTTTTGACTGTATTCTACTTTTATTACGCGGTATATTATTTTCGCTAAAGATGGAATTTGCGTATTTTTTATTACGGTTCTTAGATATGGTGTTAGTTGGTTTGTATAATCTACTAATAATTTACTATCCATATCATATTGTATCTCTTTATCAGCACGACTTAGAAGTTCTTCTAATCTTTTATTTTGTTCTTCACTCATCACAAGTTCACTTTTATATTTTTCTAAGTCTTTTAGATAGGCTACATATTTGTCTTGTAGATCCATAGCTACCTCATATTTTAAAACTGGTCCATAAGATGTTTTTATAAAGTCATGAGTACTAATATTACTTTCTGTATTTTTCATTACTTCTATTCCAGCTTTATAATATTCACAGTTATAGCCCTGCTCTTCTAGGCTACTTATTACCTCTTCTAATTCTTTTATTTGTTCTAAACACTTTTCTTTTTCTTTTGTTTTTATCGTTACCATTTTACTTATCTCCTCTAAACTTCTCTTTTGTTCTATTATAGTTTATAAAGATGAAAAGTAAAGAAAAAAGATATGTTTAGCCATATCTTTTTATGTATTATAGATTAGATACATATTTTGCAGTTCTAATCATTTGAGCAGTATAACTCATTTCATTGTCATACCAAGAAACTACTCTTACTAGTTGTTTTCCATCTACTTCTAGAACACTAGTAGATAGTCCGTCTACTAAAGAACCACAATGTCTTCCGATAACATCGCTTGATACAATAGGATCGTCTGTATATTGTAATGTTTCGTTTTGAGATGATTTTAATACTTCATTGATTTCTTCAGCTGTTGTATTCTTTGAGAATTCAAGTACTAAATCAATTACAGAACCAGTTGGTACTGGTACACGCATTGCTGCTCCATCTAGTTTTCCATCTAGGTTAGGGCAAACTTTACCAATTGCAGATGCTGCTCCTGTTGATGCTGGAACAATATTTGCAGCACAAGCTCTTCCACGACGAGCTTTAATTCCTTTTTTATGAGGCACATCAAGAGTTGCTTGATCATTTGTATAAGCATGTACTGTTGTCATATAACCTTTTACAATTCCAAAGGCTTTATCTAATACATCTACTACTGGAGCTAGACAGTTTGTTGTACAGCTAGCAGCAGAAATAATTTTTTCTTCTCCTGTTAAAATCATATGGTTAACGTTATAAACTATTGTTTTAACGTCTCCTTTTGCTGGAGCAGAAATAATTACTTTTTTAGCTCCGGCATTAATATGTGCCATAGCTTTTTCTTCTGATGTAAATTTACCAGTACATTCTAGTACTACATCAATATCTAAATCTTTCCATGGTAATAGAGATGGATCTGTTTCAGCATATACTTTAATGCTTCTATCTCCTACTACAATTGTATCATTTTCACTATGAATTTCATCAATACGATAATTTCTATGATTTGTATCGTACTTTAATAAGTATGCTAATTGCTCAGCATCTGTTAAGTCGTTGATTGCGACAACTTCAAATTCTGGATCTTCTTCCATTAGTCGAAAAGCTAGTCTTCCAATTCTTCCGAATCCGTTGATTGCTACTCTTACCATTTATTATTCCTCCTTTATTTTCATTATATAGTGTTCTTTTTTTTGTTTCAATATATTCTAAGTTTTTTGACACTTTTTTGTCGCAAGAAAATATCCACAGGTTTTGTGGATATTTATTCATGAAAACAGCTTCCGCCAATAAATTCTCTTAAAATAGAGTCTTGTGGAACAACATCTGCGGGAATTGGTAAAAATAATCTTAAAAAGTTTATTAATCTTTTTGCTTCTTCATAATATGGAGAGTCTTGTGGAACCGAATAAAGTAGTGGTTCTACATAAGTTTTTAAGACACCAATTTCATAAATTAAAGCTGAATTAAATGTAAAATCAGCATCATCTTGGAATGGGAAGATATATTTTTCTTCTCCACGTCTTACGCTATCCCAAGATTTTAAGGTATGCTCTACATTATTATTTCTTGTTCTATTATCTCTTATTATTCTTCTTAACATACGATTGTCGGTTGTTGATACACGATTATGATCATCTAAGTTTAACTCTGTTAACGCAGAAATATATATTTTGTATTTTTTAGCTCTAGGA
This sequence comes from Bacilli bacterium, assembly GCA_017886705.1. Lineage (GTDB taxonomy): Bacteria > Bacillota_I > Bacilli_A > RF39 > UBA660 > Faecimonas. The sequence goes on from JAGHJJ010000016.1 coordinate 12,173, forward strand.
ATATTAGTTAGCACCTTATTATCTAGAGCATGTATTCCTTCTATTACTAGAATATCTTCTTCTCCTAACGATATTTCTTTATTAAATTCTTTTTTGCCAACCAAAAAGCTATACGTTGGAATTGTGACTATTTTTCCCTTTAATAAGTCTTCGATTTGCTTGTCAAATAACTTCATATCAATTGCTTCTAAACATTCATAGTCTGGTTTTCCATTCTCATCTAATGGTGTTTCTTCTCGTTCTACAAAGTAGTCATCCATAGATAATACTTTTGGATGAAGTCCAAAGCTTTCTAAATACATGCATAATTTTTTAGATGTTGTTGTCTTTCCTGAAGAAGAAGGTCCAGCCATTAATACTATTTTTATATCTTTTCTTCTTTTATTTATTTCACGGGCTAAGTTTAATAAACGATTACTTTGTAATGTTTCATCAATTCTTATTAAATCGTTGATTTTACCTAATGATACTACCTTATTTAAATCAACAGAATTTTCTACTCCTATTATTTTGGCCCAGTCACGACATTCTTGGAAAACTTCAAACATGTGTGGATGATGTTTGTATGGTGGAATTTTTTCTGGAATATAGACTGTTGGAAATTGTAGTACAAATCCATTATCCTTAATAAAAGTTATATCAAAATCTTTTACTTTTCCTGTAGAAGTTGGCATTAGATTATAAAAATAATTATAATAATTTCCTAGACGATATAACGTAATATAACTATTCGTATTATAGGTCATTACTCCTGCCTTGGTTTTATCATTTTTACTATTAAAATATTTAATTGCTTCTGCTCTATCTACTGTACTTTTAATAATTGGCATATCCGCTTCTATTATTTTTTTCATACCTTCTTTGATATTTTTCATACGTGTTTCTGTTAGTTTAAAATTCGTTTCAATATATAGTCCTTTATCTAAAGAGTGTTGAACTTGAATATTAGCATCTTCTCCAAATAATTTCTTTATAGTATATAGTAGTACATAGGTAAGTCCACTAATATGCGTTCTATTTGCTTCTCTGGTTGTTAAATCACAAAACTCAATTTTAGAATTTTCATCTACTTCGTTTGTTAACTCTTCTAATTTATTATTTACTTTTGCTAATAAAATTGGATATTTATAATATTTTTGAAACTCTTTAGCAATTTCTTCTAAGGTCATTCCTTTGCTTAGTTGATATTTTTTTCCTCTTATTTCTACTTCTAATGTTTCTATCATTTTGCTTCACCCTTTTTTATTTTCTCTTACTATTGTATCATACTTTGTCGTTTTGAAATATACATATTTTATTTTCTTTACATCTATACTAAAGATAGGTGATATAGATATGAGTTTAGTTCCTGTAGTTATTGAAAAAGAATTAGATGGAGAACGTAGCTATGATATTTTTTCTAGATTATTAAAAGAGAGAATTATTTTTATTAGTGGTGAAATTAATGATACTTTAGCTAACAGTGTGATTGCTTCTTTGTTATATTTAGATTCTATTAGTCATGATGATATTTCTATTTATATTAATTCTCCAGGTGGTAGTGTTTCTTCTGGTCTGGCTATTTATGATACTATGCAATTTATTTCTAGTGACGTATCTACTATTTGTGTTGGCATGGCAGCAAGCATGGGAGCTTTTTTACTATCTTCTGGTACTATTGGTAAAAGGTTTGCTTTACCTAATTCTGATATTATGATACATCAACCTCTGGGCGGTGCAGAAGGACAAGCTAGTGATATTAAGATTACCTCTGATCATATTGTGTTACTTCGTAAACGATTAAATAAAATTCTTGCTAAAAACACGAAGCAGACTCTTCGAAAAATAGAAAAAGATACGGAACGTGATTATTATTTGGATGCTAGAGAAGCTTTAGAATATGGTCTCGTTGACAAAATAATTCAAAAATAAAACTATTAGGGTCATTCTAATAGTTATTTTTCTTTATTTTCTAATTTTTTAAATCTTGTTGCTAGCTCCTTAATCTTTCTAAATCTATGATTTAGTCCTGATTTCGTTATTGAATTTCCTGTTTCTAGAGATATAATTTCACTTAATTCTTTTAGAGACGCTTCTGGATATTTCTTTCGATACTCTAGAGCTTGTTGCGTTTTATCATCTAACAGACTAATTCCTAGATTATCTTCAATAATGGCAATATCATCTAGTTGGGCGGTGGCAGTTGCTACCACTTTATCCATATTGGCTTGTTCACAATTATTTAGGCGATTAGCCTGATTTTTTTGATTTCTATAAATTCTTTGGTTTTCAAAATATAATACGGCATTATTTGCCTTTATTATTTTTAAAAAGTCACTTATTTTATCTGCTTCTTTAATATATAGCATGTAACCTTTATCTCTGGTTAGAATTTTTACGTTTAAATCAAATAGGTTTAATAGTTTTTGTACAAATACTGCTTCTCCCGATTCTTCTATTAATAACTCCATATGGTATCTTGAAGTTCTAGGATCATTAATACTTCCTGATGCTAAGAAGACACCTCTTAAATACGCTCTGATTTCTTCGTTAGCTCCAGTAATATATTGCGGAGGCTTTTCTAAATATTCTCCCTGTTTATTTTGATAGCCGATATCTTCTAAGATAAAATCTTTTTTTTCTTCTATCGTTAGTGCTAGTAAGTCTTTCTTACTAAAGTTTAGACTATCTTTTATTTCTTTTTTTATTTTTACTTCATACAGGATTTCTATTTGTTTTTCAATTCTTTCACAAATAAGAGGATTTTCTGTTGTTAATTGAAAGCCATTTTGTGTTTGATGTCCATTATTTCTAATATATCCAGATAGCTCTGCAATCATTTCTGATTTTGAGGCAATATTTTTGGAAATTTCTTCTTTAATATCTGTTGTATATGACATGTTAATTCCTCATTAAATAATTAAATATTAATGTGCTTAATTTCAAACTATTATGTCTAATTGTATTATCTTCAATATTAATTAAATCTGCTGCGATTAATTCTACACCCATTTCTTTTAAACGTTTTTCATCTACTTTTACTGGAGTTTTATATTCTTCTGTGTAATATTTTTCAGCTATTTTTTTATCAATCTTGGAGTTGCTTGCAATTACTACATCTATTTTTCTTGTTTCTAGATGTTTATTTAACATATTTATATGATCTCCTACTGCGAAATCGTCTGTTTCTCCTGGTTGTGTTACTGAGTTACATAAGTACATAATTGGTGCCTTTGTTTTTGTTAATTCTTTTTGAACATCTTTACAAATAATATTTGGTAAGATGCTTGTATAGAGACTACCCATACTAAAAATAATTAAATCAGCTTCTTTAATGGCATTTAATACTTCTGGTAAAACTTTAGGTTCTTCTTTATAATAGATTCTTTCAAACTTGTGATGTGCTTTTGTAATTTCGTCTTCTCCTTCGATAACATTTCCGTCTTTATCTAATCCCATTAAAGTTAGGGATGAATCTTCTGAAATTGGCAACACTGTATGTTTTACATCTAGTAATTTACTTAATGCAGCAATTGATTCTTTTAGGGAACCTGTGATGTCTAATAATGATGTTAGAATTAAATTTCCTGTGGCATGACCATCTAGGTCGCTTGATGTACGAAAACGATACTCCATCATCTTTTTGATTGGTTCATCAATTCCTGACAATGCAGTAATTACTTTTCTAATGTCGCCTACTGCCGGAGTATTAAATTCTTTTCTTAATTTTCCTGTTGATTTTCCATTATCAGATACTGTAATTACCGCGGTGATATCTACTGGAAAATCTTTTAACCCTTTTAATAAATATGATAATCCTGTACCTCCACCAAATATAACGACTTTTTTATACATATTCTTTCCTCCTGCTATGCATTATATTGCTTATTATTTTTTCTTAACATGTTGACAATAATAATAATTAGTCCAGATACGATAAATACTATTGATACAATTTGTGCTATTTTATAGGTTCCTAGCATTAGGGAATCTGTTCTCATTCCTTCTATAAAAAATCTGATGATACCGTACCATAGTAGATAGAAGCCTGTTAATTGACCTAGTTTTAGGTATTTAAATCTTCGTATTAATAGCATTGCTAAAAAGCCTAATAAACACCAGAGTGACTCATAAAAGAAAGTAGGCTGTCTATATTCTCCTAAAATATACATTCCTTGTATTACAAAACTTGGTATTCCTAACGATTTTAGATGAGCTGATGTAGTGACTGGTCCATATGCTTCACTGTTAAAGAAATTTCCCCAGCGCCCTATGGCTTGCGCTATAATTAGACCAACTACAATGATATCTAACATTTTCCAGATATTTACCTTATGTTTTTTACATGATACAATTACCACTATTAATCCGGCTATGATACCGCCATGAATTGCGAGACCACCATTCCAGATTTGTAATATTTCTAATGGCCTATCTAAGTAATAAGACAGATTAAATAATACATAATACAATCTTGCACCTATGATTCCTATGATTATGGTGTTAAACGCTAGGTTTACTAAGAAATCTTCATCAATTCCTCTTTTCTTTGATTCTCTATATATTAGAATGCAAGCTACTAACATACCTAGGAATATAAAGATGGAATACCAATATATTTGAATTACACCTAGATCCAATGCTACTTGATTCATAAACATCCTTCTTTGCTTTTATTCTTTTACAAAATTTTCTTTAAAAATTGGCCTGTATATGATTCTTTTACTTTTGCGACTTCTTCTGGAGTTCCTGTTGCAACAATTTGTCCTCCTTCGTCTCCACCTTCAGGACCTAGGTCAATGATATAGTCAGCAACTTTGATTACATCTAAGTTGTGTTCAATCACTACTACCGTATCTTTATTATCTACTATTTTTTGTAAAATTGCAAGCAAACGCTTAATGTCATCCGTATGAAGACCGGTCGTTGGTTCGTCTAGTACAAATAAGGTCTTTCCGGTTGCTTTTTTCTGTAATTCTTTTGCTAATTTTACACGTTCTGCTTCTCCTCCTGAAAGGGTTGGAGCTGGTTGACCTAATTTAATATAGCCAAGTCCTACATCTTCTAATACTTGGAGTTTGTTTTTGATTTTTGGTACGTTTGAGAAAAACTCTAGTGCTTCTGATACTCTCATGTCTAGTACTTCTGCAATATTTTTTCCTTTATATTTTATGTTTAGGGTTTCTCTATTATACCTCGTTCCATGACATACTTCACATGGTACATAAACATCTGGTAAGAAGTGCATTTCTATTTTTTTCACACCATCTCCACGACAAGCTTCACAACGCCCGCCTTTGACATTGAATGAGAAACGATTCTTTTCAAAGCCGTACATTTTCGCTTCTTTGGTGGTTGTGAATAATGTACGTATGTCATCGAATACTCCCGTATAGGTTGCGGGATTTGATCTTGGTGTTCTACCGATCGGGTTTTGAGAAATTGCTACTATTTTATCAATGTTATCTAGTCCTAAAATTTTTTTATGTTTTCCTGGCTTTTCTTTGGAATGATATATTTTTGCGGCTACTGCCTTACAAAGTATTTCATTTACTAAACTACTTTTTCCACTTCCTGATACTCCTGTTACACAGGTAAATGTTCCAAGAGGAATATCTACATCAATATTTTTTAAGTTGTGCTCTTCAGCACCTTTTATCTTTAAGAACTTCTTATTTCCTTTTCTTCTTGTTTTTGGAACTTCAATACATTTCTTTCCACTCAAATATTGTCCGGTGATACTATTTTCGTTTTTCATTACTTCTTCTGGAGTTCCGGCTGCTACTACTTGTCCTCCATGTTCTCCAGCACCTGGTCCAATGTCTACTAAATAGTCACAGGCAAGCATGGTATCGGTATCGTGCTCAACAACAATTAAAGTATTTCCTAAATCACGCATTTCTAACATGGAGTTAATTAACTTTTCATTATCTCGTTGATGTAGTCCAATACTTGGCTCATCTAATACATATAGTACACCTGTCAAGTGAGATCCAATTTGCGTTGCTAATCTTATACGTTGTGCTTCTCCACCTGATAAGGTACCAGCACTTCTACTTAGTGTTAAATATTCAAGTCCTACATTTTTTAAGAAATGTAGTCGGTCCTGGACTTCTTTAATGACTAATTTGGCTATTTCTTTTTTCTCTTCTGATAATTCTAGATTATCAAAGAAAGGTATTAACTCTTTAATACTCATCTCAGTTACTTCATAGATGTTTTTTCCACTTAATTTTACTGATAATACGTCATCTTTTAATCTTGCTCCATGACAAGTTTCGCAAGTGTGTTCTACCATATAATTTTCTAGCCATTCTCTGATCCATGTTGAACTTGTTTCCATGTATCTTCTTTCTAGGTTGGTTATAATTCCTTCATAGAAATCTCTACTATTATATTTATTGCCACTTTTTGATGAATACTGAAAATGTATTACTTCATCTGAGCCATAAAGAATGACATCTTGTTGCTTTTGAGTTAATTTTTTCCATGGTTTTTTCATATCTATTTTATAGTGTTTGCAAACACATTCTAGCTTTTTATAGTCTAGTCCTTCCGGGTCATCTGTTAATGTTTTTATACATCCATCGGCAATTGATTTATCTTTGTCTGGAATTAATAAGTCCGCATCTATTTGTAGCTTCACTCCTAGACCTTTACAATCTGGACAAGCACCATACGGAGCATTGAAACTAAAGATTCTTGGTTCTAATTCTGGTAGAGAAAATTCACAATATGGACAAGCAAATGCTTCTGATAATACTAGTTCCTTTTTATTTTCTCCTAATATTTCCACTACTACTTTACCTTCTGATAGTTTGGTTGCTCCTTCGATTGCTTCAAATAGTCTGGATCTTGAACCTTCTTTGATGATTAATCTATCAAATACAACATCAATTTTATGTTTTTTGTTTTTGTCTAGCATGATATCTTCTGATAAATCCATCATTTCTCCGTCAACACGAACTCTAACATATCCTTCTTTGCGTAAATCTTCTAGTAAATCTTTTTGTGTTCCTTTTTCGCCATGTACTACTGGTGACATGATGATTATCTTTGTTCCTTCAGGATATTCTAAAACTTTATTTGTCATTTCTTCTACACTTTGAGAAGATATTGGAATATTGTGGTTTGGACAGTAAGGAACTCCGACGCGAGCAAAAATTAGTCTTAGATAATCATAAATTTCTGTTACTGTTCCTACTGTTGATCTTGGATTGTTGTTTGTTGTTTTTTGATCAATACTAATCGCAGGGGATAATCCTTCGATACTATCTACATCTGGTTTTTCACTTCCACCTAAAAATTGTCTAGCATAGGCAGAAAGGCTTTCTACATATCTTCTTTGACCTTCTGCATAAATAGTATCAAAAGCTAAACTACTTTTTCCACTTCCTGATAAACCAGTCATTACAATAAGTTTATTCTTTGGTAATTCAATATTTATATTTTTTAAATTGTTTTCTCTTGCACCTTTTACAATAATTTTATCCATTTATACTTCACCTGCCACATATTATAACATAACTTTGTTATTTTTTATTCATTAATTTGATGCATACTTATTTTATAGCAAGAAACATTTGTTCGTCAATCGAACAAAACGAAAAAGAATGATTTTCTATGTTTATCATTCTTTAGTTATTTTTTCTTTAAATGTACAAGATCTGCATAGTTCTTCTGATGGCTTTCTATCTTGAAAGGACTTTTTTAGTTTTTGATATCTTTCTTTATTTTGTATTTCTGCTAAAGATTCTTGATAAACATTTCCTAAGTCTATGATTCCATTGCTATCTAGACAACACGGTACTACTGTTCCATCTACTAAAATAGCAATTTGTGTTTTCAAGGCATGACAATATCCACAGCTTTTGTGATTTGTAATTTCTGGCCAGATAAACTCATTATCTTTATCCACATATATTGTGGATGATATTTTTACATTATTTTCATTTTGCAGTTTTCCACTGTTTCTGTGGATAAATGATAATAACTTTTTAATTTTTCCACTACTTTTGTGGATTTTTTATCTAATTTGTTATCTTTTAAAGTCCATAAGCGATAAATAATCACAGTATCTGAGGATAACTTTTCTACGTTTTGGAAGATTTCTTCTTCATAGGCCTGATTATTTTGTTCACAATGAAGAGAAAAATTTATTTTGTGTAGAGCTTTACAGTCTTTTAATTTGTCTACTAACTTTGGAAATAATGTCCCATTGGTTGTGAGATTTACGTTTAAGTTGTACTTTTCTGCTAACTCTAGAAACTTTATTATTTTAGGATGCAGTAATGGTTCTCCCTTCACATGAAGATAGATAACTTTTGTCACTTTGGATACTTCTTTTAAAATATGTTCAAATTCCTCTTCTGTCATGAAGCGCTTTTCTTTTGTAACAGGTGAACAGAAAGAACAATTTAGATTGCAACAATTCGTAATTTCAATATAGACTTTTTTATACTTTTCCACTTTTCTTTTGACCTACTTTTTTAGTTTTGGGACGATATGGTTCAGGTTTATAACCTTCCTTATCTTCATCAAAAATCATATAATCATATGCTTCCCAGAGAAATACGGGTTTACCATTCTGTTTTACGGTTGCAGTATACATGCCATTTGGTGATAAGTATATTCTAGTTGCGAAAGTGGTAGAGTTATCTAGATAGGTACAAAGAGCATCGCATAAACTGTTACTTTTTATTCCGTTTACTATAAAATGAATTCTATTAGGAGCATTTTCATCTAGGGTTAGTATTTCTTTTACTTCGTCGCTATTTGGCATCTTGTCTTTAAACATTTCGTAAGCAACATAGTCTCCTCTTTTAAATATATCTAGTCTATTTTCATTAAAGAATAAGTTTAATGGTGTATTTTTCGTAGATAAGTTTTCTAATACTTTTAAAGCAATATACTGATCTACTATTTTCATTGCCGTTTGTTGTTCTAAAGCAGAGTTCATTGTTTTTCCATAACGATACTCTTCTGTTTCTTTGAAAATTATCTTTTCTACTTTATCCTTGTATTCTTTAGGGTCAAACATTACTAATAAATCGTTTGGATGCTCTTTTTTAATTACTTTAGCTAATTCCTTTACGTCTTTTGATATTTGATGTTCAAATATTTCATGTACGTTCTCTTTGTTTTCTAATTCTCTTAATAATATTTTATTTTCCATCTTAATTTCCTGCTTTCATTTCAAATAAGATATCACGTAATTCCATAGCTCGTTCGAAGTCTAATGCTTTGGCTGCTTCTCTCATCTCTTGTTCGATTGCATCTACTGTTTTGGCGAATTCTTTCTTGGTCATCTTCTTTGGTTTTTCTGCTGCTTTTTCATCAACATTACTGATAACTTCTCTAATTTCTTTCTTGATAGTCCGTGGCGTAATTCCATGTTTTTTATTATATTCTTCTTGAATCTTTCTACGTCTTGCTGTCTCTTCTATGGTCTCTTTCATAGAGTCAGTAATTTTATCTCCATACATAATAACATGACCATTTGCATTTCTGGCACAACGTCCTACTGTTTGAATCAAACTTCTCGTACTACGTAGGAATCCTTCTTTATCTGCATCTAGTATAGCGATAAGTGAGACTTCCGGGATATCAATTCCTTCACGTAATAAGTTAATTCCGACTACGACATCATATTTTCCAACACGTAAGTCGTGAATAATTTGAAGTCGTTCTAGTGTTTTTATTTCTGAGTGAAGATAGGCTACTTTGATATCTAACTCCTTTAAATAGTTTGTTAGTTCTTCTGACATACGAATTGTTAGCGTTGTTACTAATACTCTTTCATTCTTTTCTATTCTATCTTTAATTTCACCTACTAAGTCATCAATTTGTCCTTCTGTTTTTCTAACTTCAATCGTTGGATCTAGTAGTCCTGTTGGACGAATGATTTGCTCTACATATTTTCCACCAGTATGTTCTAATTCTAGGTCTCCTGGTGTTGCGGATACATAGATTGCTTGATTTATCTTTTTCTCAAACTCATCATATTTTAATGGTCTATTATCTAGAGCACTTGGAAGACGGAATCCATATTCTACAAGATTCATTTTTCTAGCTCTATCTCCATTATACATTCCTCTTACCTGTGGTAGGGTAACATGAGATTCATCTACTACTAGCAAATAGTCTTTTGGAAAGAAGTCCATCAATGTTGTTGGTGTTTCTCCTTTTTTTCTTCCAGCCATTGGTGCAGAATAGTTTTCAATTCCAGAGCAAAAACCTGTTTCTTCTAGCATTTCAATATCATAATTTGTTCTTTGTTCTAGACGCTCTGCTGCTAAAAGTTTGTTGTTTTCTTTTAATTCTTGTAGTCTTTCTTTTAACTCTTCTTTAATACGAACAATTGCAGCTTTTAATTTTTCATCACTAACTACGAAGTGACTTGCTGGAAAGAGACTTAAATTCTTTTTATTCGAAATAATTGCTCCTGTTAATGTATCAATTTCACTAATTCTATCAATTTCATTCCCAAAGAATTCTACTCGATATCCAGTAGTATTCTGATAAGCAGGTATAATTTCTACTACATCGCCACGTACTCTGAAAGTACCACGTTTAAAATCAAGGTCATTTCTCTCATACATCATTTCTACTAATTTCGTTAATATTTCATTTCTTTCTACTTCTTCTCCAACTGATAACGTTAACATTTTATTTCTATACTCTTCTACTTCTCCAATACCATATATACAAGAGACACTAGCAACAACAATTACATCATCACGGGATAATAAACTACTAGTTGCTGCATGACGAAGTTCATCAATTTCATCATTAATTGATGAATCTTTTTCAATATAAGTATCAGTTGATGGTACATATGCTTCTGGTTGATAATAATCGTAATAAGAGACAAAGTATTCCACTCTGTTTTCTGGAAATAATTCTTTTAATTCTGAGTAAAGTTGCCCTGCTAATGTTTTATTGTGAGCTAAAACTAGAGTTGGCTTATTTACTTCTTTTATGACATTTGCAATCGTAAATGTCTTTCCAGTTCCTGTTGCACCTAACAGTACTTGTTCTTTTTTTCCTTCTTTAATTCCTTCTACTAACTCTTTAATTGCTTCTGGTTGGTCTCCAGATGGTTTAAATTTTGATACTAGTTTAAACATATTTTTCCTCCCTTCTTATTATTACACTCATTTATACCTATATCAATACTTTCCACATTTTTGACTATTTTATCACATTTCTATCTTTAGTTTTAGAAAAAATATTATTTTTTTTATACTTTATATTTTATCCAAATAAACTTTTTTGACCTTTTATATTTCTTTTTCATATTCTTGTATATGGCTTTTACTTTATTTAATAACATATCATATCCATATGTTGATAATATAAATATAGATACTTGAATGAAATATGCATATCTAGGTTGTATTTCTATTAATAAATATACTCCAAATGTTACCATCATTAAAATTACAAAGAAGAAAGCACTACTTTTTATGATTTTTTTACGGTTATAGATAACTCCAATTAAACAAGTAAATAGTGTTAGTAAATATAATAATTTGTTAAAAGTAATAAATATTTTTTCTATATCCATAAAATTTATTTTCATTCCTAGGATATTTATTTTTTTAGTAATATACATATTGTGTTTTACAGAAATATCACTTTGTAACCAGAAATTATCTATTTTGCAAGTCATTAATTGTGTCATTTTTATTGGATTTACCAGGATTCTTTCTTTTATTACTTCTCTTTCTTTTTTTCTATCTGATAAATATATGGTATCTTCTTCATTATAATATCCACAACTATCATAATTAAATCCTAATACAAATTTCCACTCAGGGTTATTATTTTTTAATCCTTGTTTATTAATTCCCGTTTGTGTAATTATTAGTGATGCGCTCACTCCTATTACTAAATATACCACTACAAATACAGAAGTATATTTTATAATTTGTTTTATTTTACCTTTTTGTAATTTAAAAATTTCATATAAAATAAAGGCAAAAACTATAATGATTCCTTCTGGTCTCATAATGTTTCCAAAACTAATTAGTATGGCTACTAGTATATAATGTTTTAATTTTTTATTTTCCTTTAACAATAAAAATATGCCTATGTATGTTAAAAATGTTGCGATATGATGATTTGCTAAAATAGTATTCATATAAATAGAAAATGGGAAAAACATATATAATAAAGAAGCCATTCTTGCACTTTTTTCTGTGCAAATCTTTTTTCCAATTTGGTATATTAATACTATTAAAGTTGATGAATATATTATATTTAGTAATTTTAGTATCAATACATTATTAAATAACTTTAATACTAAACCTTCATAGATTACAAAACCTGTTTGATAGGCCCAGGTTGTAAAATAAGAGGTATTTTGAAAGTCAAAGTTACCTTTCGCAAAAGATTTAGCTGCTTCTAATAAAATGGAAAAATCTGTTAGTTGTGGAAAGTTTAATAATAGTACGACAATTAATCTTATTACTATACTCGTTATAAATAATATTATTGGAAAATGTTTTATTTTTTTATTTAGAGAAATATAGGTACAAAGTCCAAATGCCATCAAAAACAACATTATATGATTCGTGACTAAAAAAATTATGGCTAATAGGGAACAAATAAATATTGCAAAAAACATAAATATTTGAGCTAGTTTATTCACTTTCATTGTCTTTTATCTCCTTTAGATACTGCTCTTTGCCTCTTATATTAGCATCTACTTAATGTTTTTGCAAAAGAAAAAGCATTATTCTTATACTTTTATTTATCAATGCTTTTATATTTTAATACTACCATTTAAAATTTTATCTATAATTCTTTGTGCTCTTTTTTCCATATTAGGTAATTTATCTAAGGCAAAGAATTTTAATTCTTTACTTTCCCTATCTGATACTTTCACGGTTCCAGAATAATTTTTTACTTTGAATAAAACAATTACTGTACACAATTTATCACCATTTGGATATTCAAAATAATAATCTTTACCAGATAATACCGTAACTAATTCTAATTCTTCTGCACTAATACCAGCTTCTTCTTTCAATTCTCTTATTGCTGTTTCTTCGATCGTTTCATAAAGCTCCATAGATCCGCCAGGAATTCCCCAGTTATTTGTGTCCGTTCTTAGATTCAATAAAATTTCATTTTTCTCATTAAATACTAGTGTTGTTGCTCCAAGACCTATTAATGGTTCATGCCCTACATATTTTCTTAAATTCATTATGTATGCCATTTCTATCTCCTTTCAGTTTCTATTCATTCATACCGTAAACTGACCTTCTTACTTTTTGGTAAGATTTTTTCATTGGTTCACTTCTATAATCTACTATTTTAGTTAATGCTTCATTATGCAATTTTTGCTTCTGAGTACTTAACCTTCTACTATCCTCAATTATTTTTTTAAGTCCATACAAAGTATCTATAGCATCTGCATCAAACACACTGTCGTTTAGTGATAACATAATATCATATTTTAACATTCTTAATGGTGATAAACCTATTTTATATATTTCTTCTTCTGTTAGATTTTTACCAAATTCTAGTAGATCCTCTTGTCCTAAACATTGTAGTGCCTCATTAAATTCTAACAATTCTATTCCCTGATAATATTTTTTCTTTACTTTATTCATCTCATTTTTCTTTTGTTCTAACGCAAATTTAAAAGTTCTTAAATACTCTTTTTCTTTTTCATTATCACACTTTTTTATTCTTTTACTTAAATTCGTAATCTCTATGTTTCTAATATTATTAAAAAAAGGAGAAAGGAAGGTTAAATCTGTACATATATGTCTTTCACTAAAAAGTAACTGGCTCTCGCTAGATTTTTTCTCATAATAATAATTAAAATAGATTTCCATTAATTGTTGTATTGTAGGATCTGGACCTATTAAATAACTATTTATATCTAAACCTCTTGTTGCAATAGTTTTATCATCCATATGTAATAAATCATCAAATTTCCATCCCAAATTCTTTATTCTTCTTTTTAGCTCTATTTCTGCACAATTTCTCATTATTGTGCTATTTTTATCATTTAAAATAATTAATGATAATCCTGATATTGTTTGTTTTCTTAAATCTCTTATTTCCATATTTAATTTCTTCACCAATCTATAGGAAAATTATTCCTCCATCGACGCCTTTCAATTTGTCTTTTGTTATTTACTATCATACACCATAGTGATTAAAATTGCTATAAACTGCTTTACAAATTTTATAATTTCACTATTTATCTAATAGCGTTTCATTATATCTTTACATTTCGTTACTTTTTTACTATACTTAAAGAACACGGAAAAGGAGGGATATCTGTGAAGTCAACTGAAAAAGATTCAACTAGTGCTAATTATCAAGTATTACTAATTGACAATGACCTTGATATTAATATACTTTCTTCTCTTTTACCAATGAAGGCAAAAGCAGAGTTATCTTCCATTCCTAATGATGAAAGTATAGAGATGTATTTCGCTAGACAATCTATGAATTATCAGAAACAAGGAATTCACGCTTTATATGTTTCTTGTGATCCAGTAAAATTAGTAGTTGCTAAAGATTTTCAAATGGATACTTGTTTTTTAAACAATGGAATCAATGATTTTTTAGATTTTGATAAAAATTACGAAATACCAGTAAAAAAATTAACTAAATAAGACTTCTATTTATGATTTAGAAGTCTTTTTTGATATCATATGATAGTCCTTACTATTTTCTTTTTCACTTTTTAGCAATATTTCGACATATTTTGCTTGATATGGTGTTACAATGGTTAAAAGGTTTGGTGATTGTATGGGCGAAGAAGAGTATAAGAAAATTGTGCAAAGAATAAGTTCTACTAATTTTTATGATTTTATGAATTATTATGATTTAACTTATGGAGAGTTACTAGGTATTATTGGTTATGGAGTTCATTCTGATATTTCTAAGATGCGAAAAAACACTTTATATAAATTATTGCGTACTAAACAATGTATTTTAGAATTTACAGATTCTAAGATAGGAGTTATGGCTGATACTCATATCGGTAGTCCTTTTATGAGTTGGGATAAAATTAATAGGATGTATGACTTTTTCTTTGATAATGATATTTATACGGTTGTTCTACTTGGAGATTTATTTCATGGTCCTTCTTATAGTTGTAAAAATAGTCCTAACCGAAGTATTACTCAATGCTATCAACAGTTTGTTGCGTGTGAAGATAATTATCCTAAGGGATTTCAGAATTTTATGTTACATGGTAATCATGAACAAAGATTTGAACAAGTTGGTATGGACTTATGGAACATGCTTGCTGTTAAAAGAGATGATTTTTTCTCTTTAGGTATTGGTAGATGCTATGTTAAAATGAACGGATTTATTATTTCCTTAAATCATCCTGGTATTGAAGACCGTCTTCTTCCTCCTGAACTTCATTATGATATTGGTCTTTATGCCCATTATCATTATTTTTATCAAGGAAACAAAAGAACTTATATTGGAACATGTAGTAATCTTGTGAATAGACCTGCATCTTCAAAGATAGATAATCCTGGATTTGCCATTTTATCTGCTTGTGATAAAGATTTATGTGTTACAGCCTATGACTTATCTACAGATAATATCCAACCTTTATTTGCAAAGACATATTCTAAGTCAAACAAAAGATAGGGCTAAGCCTGCCCTACCTTTTTTTGATATGCTTTTAGTATTTTTTTGATACCCTTTTCATTGCTTTTTTCTAGACTACTTGGAACATATTCATGTTGTTCATTCAATTTTTCTAACAATTCTTTTACTTCGGTTTCTGCTTCTTCTGGATTGTATCTATTCATTCCTATTCTGTGAATTGTATTTAATAAATATATTCCTTCCTCAGTAGATGGATTTATTTCTATTCTGCTTTCTGAAGTTTTTGATGGAATGTAATATTTACTTTCTTGATCATGCATTATATCAAATATCTGGTGTGCTTTTTTTCTTTCTATTTTATATAAATCTTGACAAATAGAATTATGATTTCTTAAAATTAGTTCTTCTGCATTTGGTAAAGAGCTTTGATATATAAAAGGAATTTTCTCACTTTCCAATTTTAATGAGATGGTTTCTGATAAATAGCTTTCTATTATGTTTTTCATACTACTTTCTTGATATATATTTTCTTCATAATTCATCTTATCTCTGATTAGACCTAACCAGTTTACAAATTCCTTTAGTGTAGGTGTTTCTCTATATTTGTCTAAATCTTGACCGTTATAGTAGGCATCTATTTTTATATTAGCAGGACTTATTTTTAAACTTTCAAGATTATTATTCATCTGAATCGTAGTTTCAAACATCATAGTTGGATATTCTCTTTTAGTATTTAAAGTTGGCAACTTGTCATATCCGCATTCTAATTCTTTAGCAATATATTCATTACCATTTATTATTGTTGTTGTATCAAGTATGTGAATTCCTACCTTTTTGCTTCCATCTTGATTATAGGCTATTGAAAAAGCAAAAGGCTCTACTCCTTCTATTTGAAATGTTCTTACTGTGTCAGTTGTTTTAAATTCAGGATACCCTTTTCTATGATTTCCCTTTATGCCATCATTAAGCAAATATTCATATATTTCTCCTCTTTGTTCATTATTAAAATATTGAACTTTATTATTTTGAACATTGCTTTTTTCATAGTTGTCATCAAATATTTCTATTTCTTCTATATCTGTCAATACTTTTTCTGTACTTTGATAGCCCTTACCTTTGATATATTCTTTAAATTCTTCTATTCTTAGATAATATTTATCTTGCTCTTCTTTAGTTAATTCTACTTCTTTATTTATAAATAATTTTATTATTTCTTTATAATATACTGGTTCTATATAGTCAAATCCTTGATTTTGAAGTTTTAATTTATAATTTTTAATAAAGTTATCTAATACTAATAGAACAATGTGTTCTTTTCTTCTAGTGATTACTTTGTTGCTACCGTGGTCTTCTTTTTCTTTATAAGTTGTTCTAGCTCTAGTAAATTCTTCTATTTCAAGTAGCTTTTTGATATACTCGTAATTTCTATCATCTTGCATTAATTTATTTAATATATCATAGTAAACACTGGTATCCTCATCTTCTATTTCATAAAATACTGGTTTTATTCTTGTAAATTCTTTTTCTATATTTTTTAAAAATGCTTTTTCCCAGCGATTTTCTTCTTTATTAATATTTTTTCTCTTTTGTTTTATTACATCTATAGCTAAAATAGTTAGTTCTTCTAATTCATACTCTGGTAAATTTAGCATATGATTTAATAGTTCTTTAACCTCTTCTGGAATAAATCGTACTGGCATATTACTATATTCTGATGTGTATTTACCTAATACTAATTTTCTTAAAATTCTTTGGAAGTCTTTTTCAATTTCATTTTTTGGTTCTATAAAATCATAATTTTCGATTAATTCTTCATTTGCTAATTCTGGATTTGTTAATAGTTTAATTTGCGCATTGTCTAACTCTTTTAGATGTATTATGCACTCTAAAAGTTGATGACATTTTCTAAGTTCTGATGTCATATCTTCTAGCTTTTCTTTTAAGGAAGAGTATTCTTCTTTATTCATTTGGGCATATATTAGTTTTTTTGAAGTAGGAAGCCCTTGTTTTATATTACTATCTACAGCTACCATACGATAAATATTTTCAGTCATTTCTTTTTTATATGATTTTTGTTCTTGTAGTGCTTTCGTATAGATACTTTGCAGTTCTTTTAGAATTGATAATCTTTCATTATAAAATCCTGTTTCTTTATATAATTGAAATTTTTCTTTTGCCTCGTCTGATATCCAATAATTAATTAACTCTATGTCTGAAATTGTCTTTTTTCTTCTTTCTTCTAATCTTGATTCTCTTGGTGTATCATTTGTAGTTCTTCTTTCTTCTACTGGTGCTGGTTGATTTCGCATCCATCTAAATTTTTCATCAATTGCTTTAATTTCTTTAAATTCTATTTGAGTTTCTAAAGCAAGTTCATCTTGACCCTTGTTTTTATAACTTCTGTTTTGTGCTCTGTTACTTCTTTTCATCGCAATTAATGTTTTACTAATTTCCGATAATTTATCGTCAGTCAGTTCTTCTCCAAGTTGTCTTTCTAATTCTTGTAGATTTTCTACATTCTTTATGTATGATATTGCTTCCTTAACTATTTCTATATACTCTTCTTTTCTTTTTCTCATATTCACCCGTTCCTTTTATTTCTTTATTAGTTTTTTTACTAGAAATTTTTCTATTCCATCTTCATTATTAGAGGTTGTTATCGCTTTTGATTTTTCTTTTACTTCTGGTAGTGCATTTCCCATGGCGACACCTAAACCTACTCGTTCGATTACCTCTAAATCATTTAATCCATCTCCAAAAAATATCATTTCTTGTGTACTTATTCCTAAATTTTGTCCTAATGTTTCTAAGGTATTTGCTTTATTAATGTTTTTTGGATTGATAATTAGCCATTGATCTTTACTATTTGAGTTTTGCATTATAAAGCAATTCACATTAGAAAATTTCCGGGTAATCAACTGATAATTGGTATTGACATCTTCTCCTATTTTTAGAAATATATTCATTCTGGCTATTTTTTCTTGTATATCTTCTACTTTATCTATTTGTGTTTTTTCTACAATAAATGGTAACAATTCACTTGTAATTTTATAAGCGTAATATTTTGTCCCTGATATTAAATATATTTGTTTTGATATTTCTTCTACTTCTTGTATTATTTGGTTTGCTTCTTGATGAGTGATGTATCCCATCCATTCTTCTTCCTGTCTATTAACATCATAAATAGTTACTCCATTATTTACAATTACATGTGTAAAAATATCTATGGGAACTGCATTTATTGTATCTTCTAATGTCCTAGCGGTTGCACCTACTACTTTGTAACCTTCTCTTTTTAAACTTCTTAATATCTCTTCGGTTTTTGGTAATACTTTTTTATCATCCGTTAGTAAAGTACCATCAAAATCCATTGAAATTAACTTATATCCCATACTACTTCCTTTCTTGTCTTTATCATACTATTTCATTTATTAAAATACAATCATTTATTTTAAAAATAATAAAAAAAGAAATAGAATTCCTCTATTTCAAATTTTTTATACTTTCTCTTGCTTGATACTTAGCTAGATTCCATTCTCTAAAGTCTTTGGTTTCAAAATCTCTTTTTTGTAAATATTTCTTTAATAATTTTTTTGCATCTTTATCTTTTACTTCTTCTAAGAAATCTACTAACTCAGGGATGTTATCGGCATGATTATTCATTAGATAGTAAATATCAATATCATTTTTCTTTTGATATCTATCAATATTTCTTATGGCTATTACTTTGTCTATATTTATATAATTGATGATTACATATACTGTAATTATGATTATCATATAACTTTTTACGATATTAAATTTATCTTTTATAATATAGATAATCGTTGGTATTAGACAGATTGTTTCAGTAAATAGACTAATGTATACTAATAATCTTAATAGAGTATAACCAAATTCTTGTTCATATAAATACATTCTAATAAATGAAGAAATTATAATGATAAACGTTAGAAATACTAATAGTATTGATAAAGCTTTTATTTTTTTATTATCATTTTTGTTATCATATTTTTTCGTATATAAGATTACACATAAATTTATTAGGGATACTACCATTAATTGGAAGAAGCCTTGTCTTGCATATTCAGCATACGTAATTGTTGAACCTACTGAATGAAGTAATAAAGATTTTATTTGTATTATATCAAAAATAATATAGATAATATTTAATACTATTAATAATAATTTGATTGTATCCGTTTCTTTCTTTTTTTCTTTGATGATTCCTTCTCCATCACGATCTTCTTCTTGATAGTTAGAAAGTAAATATAATAATAATGCTGAAAAATAGATAAAGAATGCTATTATTATTAATACTCTAGCGATGATATTTCCAAATTTTATATGATTTATTGCTTTGGCAGGGATGTTTAATATATTTGATATTAAATCATTAAAAATCATATCTGCTGATGATAATAGAATAAGTACCACTATTATAATTGGTAGAATAATTAAAATAGATTTTAGTTTCTTTTTTAATTCCTTCTTTAAATGTATTTTTTTGTTTATTCCTTCTTTTACTTTGCGAAAGACTTCACCAATATATTCTAAAGGATTTAGTATAATACAAAATCCATCACCTATTAAATCTATTACTTTAAAAGTAGGTCTTATTGTCATAATAAATAGTAAAATTGTTAATATTGTTATTACTATAAAGTTTAATATTTTGAAGAATAAGCTATCAAAAATAAAGTAAGTTAACGATAATAAAAATATTGGTATTAGTAAAATTAGACCTTTTTTATTATTAATTTTATTATTCTTTTTTAATATTTTATAAATTATCCATACCAATGGAATATTAAATAATATTACTGATAATCCTAGTTTTGTTCCGTAATACATAATACAAAACCAGATTGCTAATAAAAATATATATATTAAATTAACCATGTTCTTCATCCCTTTCATAATCTAGAATATCTCCTGGTTTACAATCTAGCACTTCACAAATTTTATTTAATGTAGAAAATCTAATTGCCTTTCCTTTATTTGTTTTTAATATCGAAAGATTTGCTTGCGTAATTCCAACCTTTTCTGCTAGTTCTTGAGATGATATTTTTCTTTTTGCCATCATAACATCTAAGTTCACAATTATTGCCATAACTACCTCCTTCTATATTGTTAAATCATTCTCTTCTTTGTATTCTGTTGCTTGTTTAAATAATTCACTTAATAAATATAAAGCAATTCCTACCCCGATAAATAAAATAGTAAAGAATGTTAGGGATATTTTTACAGCAATCGTATAAGTTGGATATACAAAGATAGATAGTAGTAGAGCTATTAAAATTATGATTCCGATGATGAAACTTATCCACATCGTCTCTTTTAAATATTTAACCATAATCATACTAAATGGATTTTCTATTTTTAACAGTTTAAACAACTTTATGAATTGGTATACTAACATTAAAAATAAAATTCCACTTGGATAGATTAAAAATACTAATAAATCAAATTTAATATTTAAAACTTCTAATATTTTCCATAAACAAAGTAATAATATGACTCCTATCACTATACTGATTTTTAATAAAATACTTATTGTGGTTGCGATGATTTTAGTTTTATCTTTTTTCATTATTTTTCCTCCTTTTGATATTATTATATTCTATTTATATTAAATGTCAATATATTTTTATTGTTTTTCGATATTTTATTATTGAATAAAAAGAACTATTTTCTAGTTCTTTATTTCATATCAGTAGTTTCTATTTCTGGATACCATTCTGGATTGTCCATTTTATAATCGTCCATTGTTGTTTGTTTTAATCCATTATAATAACGTTTTGATGTTCTTGGTACACTTGTAGCGACTGTAGAATCAAAAAAATAATATTTCCCCTTATATTTTATAATATTCCACATATGAGGTCCTGTTGTATTTCCTGATACACCATATGATTCTATTCCAATATTTTGAAAAATCATTTGACTTGCTTTGGCAAAACCTGCACATACTGCATTCTTATTAATAAATACGTTATATGCTGATTGGTTTTTAGCCATATATGTAAAGGAGCGATCGTAATCTGAATTTTCTCCCATCCATTCATAGACATATTTAATTTTTTCATAATCACTCATATTTTTTGTTTCTTCTTTAATTCTATAAACGATTCGTTCTATTCTACTGATGTTTATTTGTTCTAAAAGTATTATAGTTGCATTATTTACTTTTATTTTATAGTTTCCATCATTATCCCAAGAATAAGTTACACTTCCAAAATTTAATAATTCTGGATGATCTACTTTTATCGCATCTAATACCTTTTCTACACTTGTTTCTTCATCCGTTATTTGTATATTTATTTTTCCATTATAAATTTTAGTTCCCTTCACTAATTCCCTATATATCTTTTTTTCTGTAGTGTTTAAAAAGTTATTATAAATTCTTTCATCTGATGCGTATAAATCATTTATATAAGTAGAGCTTTTTTTGTCTACGTAAGGATTTTTTTCTATTAGAAAAAAATATGTATTATATAAATAGAAAGATAATATTAGTAGTACTATTGTAAGTATCTTATTGCTTTTAAAGAAAGTCATTGTTTTTTCTCCTCATATGTGTATACTCCTGATATATAGGCTAACCATAGATATATAAGCATTGGGAAAATCAAACCTAATAATCCTACTATTTTTCCATGACCATAAGCGTCTGTAACTATAAATGGGAAAAAGATACACATAATTGTTAAAATTAATAATCTATCTGGTAAGCAAATTAATCCTAATGCTAAGACCATTAACAATATAGGAGAAAGTTTTAATCCTTTTAAAAAGTAATAGATATTTACGATAGGAATTATTCCTTTCCACCATGGTTCTCCACTTTTTGAAATAAAACCAGGTATGGATATTATAAGACACACTAAACATACTACTAAATACATATACTCACCTTAATTTTATTATATAACCATTTTTTTTAATTGAACAGAAAAAAAGAAACTGACTTTACAGTTTCTTACCTTCCATACCACCAAGAATATAATCCACTAGGGAATCCTATATAGTTTCTTGGATTTAATGTGCTTCTTTGATAAGTAGCCCAGGTACATCCTCCACCTTTGTTCCAATCACATGTAGTAATTTCTAAGTGTAGATGTGGTCCTGATGAGTTACCAGTTGATCCCATGCGCCCTATTACGGTATCTGGTGTTACTATTTGTCCTACATTAACATACCATGCTGATAAATGAGCATAGGTAGAATATAGGTATCTTCCATTTGTATAATGTCTTATTTTTAATACTAAGGCTCCAGCATTATCATAGTATTTGGCAAAGACAACACCTGTTGCGATTGGATGAATTTCAATATTTGAATAATTTCTATTTCCAAGGTCAATTCCTAAATGACCGTTGTTCATCCAATTTTGAGTTACATATCCACTTTCCATTGGTCTAAAGAAGCCTGCTGCTGATGGTGGCATAACATTTCCTGCTCCTCCACCACCGCTACTTCCGCCTCCACTTGATGCATGTTCTCTGTCATATCTAATTTGACATTGTTGAATATTTTCGGTTTCTCCGCAACCAATAGATTCATAATATTTTACGTTTGCTTTGGCGGCATCGATTTGTTCTTGTACTCCTGGCATAGCATCTTTTAGTGCTTTTGTATCAGCGTTGATTCTTTCTTTTTCACTTTCTAATTCTGTTTGTAAGTTCTTTTGTTCTGTCTGCTTTGTAGTCAAGTCTTCTTGTTGCTGTTTATTTTTAGCAATTAAGTCTTCTAATTCTTTCATGATTTTATCATTATATTCTGTTAATTGTTCTACTACTGACATACGATAAATCATATCTGTAATACTAGTTGCTCCAAAAGCATACTCTAAATAAGCATTTTCTCCGTTTGCTAATTGATAATATTCTAGTATTTTTTTACTTTCTTCACTTTTTTCTTTTATTTCTTGATTACTTTGATCAATTTCAGTTTGAAGAGTTCCGATTTCCTCTACAATCTTATCTAACTCTGCTTCAATTTCTGCAATTCTTGCTTTTATTTCCGCTACTTCTTTATCATTTTTAGCAACTTTGTCTTGCTTTGCTTGTAAATCAGCTGTATATTTTTCTACTTCTGCTCTAAACTCTGCTAGAGTATTGGCACTTGCCTGGGCATCCATAGGTAGTATGATATAGGATGCAATAATAGAGATTAGAACTAGAAAAGATATTATTTTATATTTTTTCATTATATCTTCAAATACTTTCTTACGGCACTGGCACTACCAACCATACCTACTAAAATACCAATTATTACAACAATTCCAGCAGTTGAATAAATAAATGGTTCTGGTTCTATTAATTGAATTAACTGAGTAAATAAATAACCATCAAAATGTTTATAGAATGCTAAGTATCCATAAGTAGTAAATATTACTGGTACAATGGAACCTAATAGACCCAAAATCATACCTTCAATAATGAATGGTGTTTTGATAGTAAAGTTACTTGCTCCAACTAATCTCATGATACCTATTTCTCTTCTTCTTGCTGATATCGTTAGTTTAATTGTATTTATAATTAAGAATACAGTTACAATAACTAAGGCAATTACTACACCATATGTTACTTTTTCAATAGATGAGAATGCTGTTACCATTTTATCTACCATTCCTTCACCGTATCTTACAGTATTTACATGGTCTATCCTTTCAATTCTAGCAGCTATATTTGATATTTTTTCTACATCTTTTACTTTTACTTGGAATGTGTCTTTTAGGGGACTTTCCTCATTACTCCATTCGTCTAGTACTGTATCAAACACTTCTGATTCTTCTTGCATTTCTTCTTTTACTTGTTGCTTTGATGCAAAAACAAGACTTTTTTTATTGACATTTGGAATTGATTTTATTTCATTTTCTACTAGTTGTATATCTTCTTCTGTTACATTATTATTTAAAAATATTACAATAGTCAAGTCTTTTTCAATTTCTTTCGTGAAGTTTTGAACATTAAATGATGCCATAATAGCTATGGCTACTATAATCAGTGTAATGGTAATACAAGAGATGGATGCTAAAGATAAGCTAAAGTTCCTGATTACACTTTTAAAGGCATCTCTAATGCTTCTTCCTAACATTCTAAATATTCTCATCTATATAAGTTCCTTTCTGCTTAAAGTTAACCAAATGTCCGTCCTTTAAAGTTACTACTTGCTTTTTCATGCTATTAACAATTTCTTTATCATGTGTTGCCATAATAATGGTTGTTCCTCTTGTCTTATTAATATTGTCTAATACTTTCATAATTTCCATACTTCTCTCTGGATCTAGATTTCCAGTTGGCTCATCACATAATAATAATTTAGGATCATTTACAATAGCTCTAGCAATCGCAACACGTTGTTGCTCTCCTCCTGATAACTGGTCAGGATAGTTATGCACTTTATTTTTTAATCCTACTTCTTCTAGTGCTCTTAATACCTTCGTTCTTGTTTTTTCTTTACTAGCACCTATTACTTCCATAGCAAAGGCTACATTTTCATATACCGTCAGTTTAGGTAGTAGACGATAATCTTGGAAAACGATTCCAAGTTTTCTTCTCAATTTATATACTTTTGTATTTCTAAGTTTTGCTACATCAAGTCCACCAACAATTATTTGACCTTTCGTTGGCTTTTCCTCACGATATAGCATCTTGATTAATGTACTTTTTCCACTACCAGACCCGCCAATTACGAAAGTAAAAGAACCTTTTTCAATAGCAAGATTTAAATCATAGATTGCTGTGACTCCATTTTTATATTTTTTCTCTACATTTTTTATTCTGATTAAGTCCATATTTACCTCCATCCTAGTATATTTCATTATATCATATATTTCGACATAACAAAAGAGGAGTTTTGTGAAATCTCTCCCCTTAACATTATTTTCCCCCTTTTACCTCATAAGCATCTTCTACTACAAAAAAGACATTAGGATCAATTAATTTTATTCCTTCTGTTAATTTGTAGTAATCTCTTTTAGGAATTACGGATAGTAATACTTTTCTTCTTTTTTCTAGAAAAGCACCTTCTACATTAAAAATTGTTACTGTGTGTTTTAAATTATTTAAAATATATTCTCTTATTTCTTTTTCTTTTGTTGTTACAATATAAAATGCCTTATTACTAGATATTCCTAGTAATACTTTGTCTATCATCATATTATTTATAAATACTAAAATAATGGCGTACATCATCATAGACCAGCCAAAGAAAAAACTTCCTATGATAATTATCATTGAATTTATTACCATACTAGATTTTGCGATTGGTATTTTATGATACTTATATAATATTTGGCTAATAATAGGTAGTCCACCATTACTAAATCCTGTTTTATAAATAAATCCATTAGCAAGTCCTCCGATTACGCCGGCAAAAATAATGATTAAAAACTTATCATCATAATCAATTGTAATGCCCTGAGTAATTATGGCTGTTAATTTTACAAATAGTGGATAGATAAATGTTGCTAATAGACTTCCTAGAGTTCTTTCTGTTCCCAAATAGAGAAAACTAAATAATAGACAAGCTGATGATATTAGCAATATCATTATAGATGAGTCTATACCATAAACATAATTTGTTATGATTGCTATACCATTTACTCCACCTGCTACTAGGTCTGTTGGTAGTAATAATAAATTATATACTAAAGATAAAACTAAAAGTGAAATAAGTAATATAGCAATTCTCTTAGCAAGTTTTTTTCTTTTTAATTTTTTTATTACATTTTCAACAAATATATCCATTATTCACCTCCAAAGACCTCATAGGCATCTGTTACTACAAAGAATGAATGTGGATCTATTTCGTGAATACCTTCTTTTAATTTATAGTAATCCTTTGTAGGAAGTACACACATTAGAACTTTTTGGTTTTCTTTGGCATAGCCACCTTTGGCATTAAATACTGTTACACCATGATTTAAATATTTTAAGATATATTCTTTTATTTTTTCTTCCTCTTCTGTTACTATGTAGAAGGCTTTACTATCGGATACTCCTAATATTACACGGTCTGACATATAACTAATTACATATAAGATAATAATAGAGTACATAAATTGTGTTGGTCCAAAGACAAATGCTGTTAATAATACTATAGTTCCATCACAATATAACATACTATTTCCCATACTTATTTTTAGATATTTTGATAAAATCTGATTTATTATGTCAGTTCCTCCTGTTGTAAAACCTGCTTTATATATTAGCCCGGCACCAAAACCATATACTACTCCACCAAATACTGATATTAATAATAGTTGATTGGTATCAATATCAATAATATTTCCAATATTTTTAGTTAGATTTACACAAATAGGAAATAATAGAGAACCTAAAATGGTTGCTTTTGTTTTTTCTTTGCCTAATAGAAAATAGCTTAATATTAATAAGATAATAGAACCAATTAAAATTACTAAAGAATTATCAATATTAAAAAGATAATTAATTATGATAGCAAATCCTGCAACACCACC
>JAGHJJ010000106.1 GCA_017886705.1 Bacilli bacterium
ATATCCTTTGCATATAACTCTTTTAATTTTTTCATTTTTACTCCTCCTACTTTCTCCCTACAAATTGAAATGCTCTATAATAGTTATCATTTTCTAATTTATTAAATAATTTAAAACTTTGTCCGTTGTAACTTCCTGGATAAAACATTATCAATGGATTATTTGTTATTACACTATGTAAATTATTCAATATTGTATGTCCTCTTACTATACCATAACATTTCCCTATTCCTGTTATTATAATAATCTGATTAGGCTCTACTTCGCTTTTTATCTTTTTCATTATTAAATCATTACCAGAACCTATTCCTATGGTTTTTGAAATAATAGTGTTTAAATATTTAGCACCTTTTTTCTTCTCGTAATCAAAACATTTTTCTAAAAACCCTTTTTCTTTTAATATTTCAATAATAATATCGTAAATATCAAACACTTTTATATTTAATTTTGTTTTCTTTAATAAATAATTTTCTAGATATTCTCTAACAATATATTCATCTTCAGGATCATAGTCAAAAACATGAAAGTTTATCTCATTACCAAGTCCATTAGATTCAAATAAGTCTTTACTACTCAACTTATTTGTCATTTCTTGTAATCTTGTATTTATACTTTTCATACTAGCCCTCCTATTGCTTTGGCATATTCAATATCTCCGTTTTTATCAAGCATACTTATATATTTTTCTTTTAATAAAGGTCTTACAATTTTAAATCTGTCTTTTTCTTTTATTACTAATCCAGAATCTTGTAATATTTTCATTATTACTTGCTTTAATTTTGCTGATGTAGATTCTGTTCTTTCTCTTAATGTCTTACTTAATATACATTTTTCTTCATACCAATTATCAATATCAAATTTTTCAATGTATTCTTTTCTCATATAAAGTTTATCTTTATACACTTCTATTACAAAATCTCTGACTAATTTATCAGTTTTCATTATTGCATATAATAAAATATACTTGCTTGTTTCAATGTCTGAACAAACAAATTCCTCTAACATTTCTTTGTCCATAACTTTTAATCTTCTAAATATTGGGGAATTAACTCTTTGTATGCTTCCTGCTTTTTTATGTTTAATCAAATTTTCTTCAACATTCCTTTTTTTTAGTTCTTGTTCATTCTCCCCGTCTAATAAATAACGTCCTATAATTTTTGTTTCATTATATAAAAAAGGTTCCCCCGTTAGTTTTGCACTATAATCCTCCATATTTCCTCCTTTTTCACCCGTAAATTGACAATAAAAATATATCATATATTCTTTTATTTGGAAAGCATTTGAAGAAAAATAAAATAAATATTCGCAAAAAAAAAGAATTTTATTATTAAAATTCTCAATTTAACATTAAAATAACTCTTTCACGATTAAATCTTCTGCATGTAAATTGTTATTTTTACCTAATAACAAATTTTCATAAAATTTAATTAAATAGCTTTTATCTTCTTTTATATTTAAATAATTATTGAAATAGTTACTTCTAACCAGTGCATTTCTAAAATAAGATGACTGTTTTTTATACAAAGAAATCTTTTGATTAAATTTTAAATTAGCTAAATATTTATATATGAATACCGCTGTTGTTCTTGTGTTACCTTCTCTAAAAGGATGTACCTGCCAGATATTAGATGTAAAATCAGTAATGTTTTTAATGACTTCTATAATAGACATATCTTTATAGTTTTTCTCTTTTTCTAGGCCAATATCATATTCTAACGATTCTGTTAATGTTTTAGAATCTCCATAAGCAACTGAATCATTATTTAATATTTTTTCATGTTTAGAAAAATCTATTTTTCTAAATTCTACTACAAATTCATAAACATCTTGAAATAAATATTTATGAATATATTTTAGATAATTTACCGATAATTCAAAATTATCTTGATCTAATAATTCAACTATTCTCATAGATACAAAGTCACATTCTAATTCATTGTGATTAATGTCTTTTTTTTGTTCTTTTGTGGTGTAATATTCTTTTAAACTTTGCTCTACTTCTTCTATTGTTAATTCGCCTAAAATATTCTTTTCACTTATTTGTTTTAAATATTTTGATGGAGTTAAATTATCTACTTGTTGTAATCCTATAGCCATATCCCATTGTAATTGTTTTATATAACCTTTAGGGTATGTTTTTTCTTGATAAAGATTCATACTAGAATCTAAATCTTTTTCACTCATATTGCTTCACCTAACATTTCTATATCATTATATCATGAATACTGTTTATTTGTGTTTTTTGTTTATTAAAAATGTTTTTTAGATTGTGATTTCCAAATTTTTCTATTTTTTATAAAATTTGTATTACTTTTCCCAATAATAAAAAAACTAAGCATTTTTAGTTTTTTATCATAATTGTTGTACAGAAATCTAATTTTTGATAATTTATTCATTACATTTACTTTTTCTGAAATATTTTAGTAGAAGGTGCATCCTCTAATCTTCCTTCATAACCAATAGATTCTAAATATTGTTTATATAGTGTTATTTTTAATAATTGACATCTGTCTCTATTTTGATTTGTTTTTTCATTTGTGATTCTTAACTCTTCTTCTACTTTTCTATTTTGTATAATTGATAATTCTTTTGGTTCAAATATATTGTAATACTCATCTTTATCTATAATACTGTTGTAGCACAAATCTATAATACAATTTCTTTCTTTATTATAAGTATAAGAATGATAATAATTTCCTTTGAAATAACTCGGTATAAGAGAAGTCATTGCATATAAATCTGGTAGTGTTTTTGACATATAGTAGACATGGTGATGACATCTTGCTGGAAGTTGTTCATGCTCTATATAAAAATTCATTCTTAGATTGTCTTTAAAATGATATGAAGCTAATTCAAAGGATAGTTTTCCATATTCTCTACTTAATATTGTAAATATGTTTTTTCCATTAAAACTTATATCATCTAGTACTGGTGAGTTTAATAGTCTCTTAATTTCTTCGATATTTTTATTTGGATTATATAAATGTCCTAAGATAAACATGGCGTCTTTTATTTCTTGTTTCATACGATAATTATACTTTTTCAATATTTCAAAAAAATAATCAATATATTCTGTTGTATATAATTCATATTTTAATGTCCTTACTTTTTCACCTGAAGTTTCAAAAAGGTTATCGAAGATATAGTCTTCCTCTATTCCATTCAAAAAATCCTCTAAAACTTGTCCATATATTTTTTCATTAAGTTCATAACTATCGACTTCATCTTTCTTTAATATTTCATCACAAGCATCCATCACATTTTCCTCTTTTCATATTAATATAGGTTACTTTGGTTAGATATCATAACATTTATTTATAATGTCGTCAAATTAAATTTTACCAACCTATTTTAATTAATTCTAATACTTGCATCTATTTAAATAGCCGTTTTAATGTGCTAGAATAATTAGTATCAGGTGATTTTATGTTGAAAGATTTATGTTTTGAGATTATACAAACTTGTCCTAATCATTGCTTGTTTTGTTCTTCTGTTGCTGGAATGGATAAACACAAAACCATTGATTATGATTTATTCAA
>JAGHJJ010000107.1 GCA_017886705.1 Bacilli bacterium
AAAAAGAAATATATTACATGCTAGATAGCGAATTTAGAAATAAAACAAATAAGTATTCCGTGTTAATGAATTATCTAATAAACGAAACAAAGTTTAGTGATAATAAAGATGAAGATGATTATTATAAGCAATTATTAATACTCTGGGCAATGGATTGTCTAGCAGGTTATGAAGATGATAAAAATTACATCTGGAATTCTGATTATTCTGAAATAATTGAGACAGTAGAAGATACAGCTTATGATGATAAATATGAAATAGATGATCACTCAGAGGAAGAAATCCCTTATAAGGATTATTATTGGAAATATGTAAACAATTTATCTGTTGGAGATAAAAAATTATTAAAAGAATCAGACGTAGGAAATAAGATGTTAGCTTATCTAGATACCTGGGAAGAATATGTTAATTGGTATATAGAAGAAAATCAGCAAGTAGAATTAGACTCTATCACACAGGAGGATATCTCATATCAGGTAACAAATGATTATATAGAAACAAATTTAATTACTCCGAAGACAACAGGAAAAGTATATGCAAACAAATTTAAAAGTTATCAAGTAGACGTATCTTCACCAATGATTGTAGTAGACGGACAAGGAGAAGAAAAAACAACCTTTAATGCAGGAGAAAGTTTTAGAATAAGAATACCAATATCAGAAATAAAAGATAAAACGTTGACTTACTCTATAAATATTAAAGGTATCTTTTCTTTCGATAGCTTAGTTTTATATGAATATCCAGTGCCTCAAAGGTATGAAACTCCATCAGATGAAAGAATGGATTTATATTATATCCTATCAGGTAGTACTGTAAATAGAAATTGTATTTCAACAAAAATAGTAGATACTACTTTATCCATAAACTACACAGAACAAGTAGGAACATTAAACATCAAAGTAATTAATGCAGAAACAAAAGAAAACTTATCAAATGCCGAAATAGTAATTTATGATAGTCTAGGAAATGTAGTATATAGAAAAGAAACAACGGATAAAGAAATAAGTGTAACCTTACCAGTAGGAGACTACACAGTAAAACAAACAGTAACACCACCAAACTATCAAGCAAGAGTAGTAGAACAAAAAGTAACAGTAACAGAAAATAAAACAACAGAAGCTGTGTTAGAAAATATCCAACTAGTAGAAGTACCAGATTTAGGAAGAAGAACAACAGGAATTATCATGATAATAGGAGGTCTAGCACTAGCAATAGGAACAATAATAATTACTTACATATTAAAAAATTCTAAAGCATAACCAAAACAGTTATGCTTTTCTATATTCCAAAGATAAAGTATGATATAATACAAAAAGGAGGTACCCATGAAATTAATAATAAAAAACTTAACAAAAAGTTATGGAGAAAAAACAATATTAAAAGACATTGATTTTACCTTTGAGGAAGGAAAAATATATGGCTTAATTGGTAGAAATGGAGCAGGTAAAACTACTTTTTTTAACTGTTTAAATGAAGATATAGAAATAGACTCTGGAAAATTTATATTATCCGATGAATATGGAGAAAATAAACTAAAAACAGAAGATATAGGCTACGTAATATCAACACCAACAGTCCCAGAATTTTTAACAGGAAAAGAGTTTTTAACATTCTTTCTAGAAATTAATAAAGATAAATTACAAGAAGAAAAAACAGTAGATGAATATTTTGATATCGTTAAAATATCAAAAGAAGACCAAGATAAATTATTAAAAGAATACTCTCACGGTATGAAAAATAAAATGCAAATGTTAATTAATTTTATTGCCAATCCTAAAGTACTATTATTAGATGAACCATTAACATCTCTAGATATTGTAGTCCAAGAAGAAATGAAACAAGTATTAAAGAACATGAAAAAAGACCATATTCTAATATTTTCAACCCATATATTAGAATTAGCATTAGATTTATGTGATGAAATAGTAATATTAAATAATAAAAAATTAGAATTAGTAGAGAAAAGTAATTTAAATATGAAAAAATATAAAAATAAAATAATTGATTGCTTAAAGGAAGAAGAAAATGTTTAATATATTAAAAATGACTTATAAAATAGATATGACTTATGCTATTAATTCGTTTATTTATAGTATAAAACATTTTCCTATATTGAAAGATTTATTTCCTGATGATAGTCTATATAAAAGTAAAAAACTAAAAGCAGTAGTAAGACTATTAGGAATAGTACTTTCAACGATAAGAGCAGTAGTATATAAAGCATTGTATTTCTGGTCTATCTATATGATAGCATCTTGGATCATGCCCGAAAATACTATAGCAGGAATACTACATATCTATTTTATCTTTACTGTACTTGGTATCATAATCAATAATAAACTATTATCAACAAGTACCAAGAAATATTTTTCTATTGTATTATTTAATATGGATGCCAAAGAATTTATGAAAGCATCTTTCTGGTCAGATAGAATTACTAATTTTATTCTACATAGTATTTGTTTATGGTTTTTAGTAAAAAGTCCTATCATCTTTTTATTTACTATATTTATGTTTTTAGGAAGATTTTTAGGAGAAAGATTAAATGTTTTATATTATATGAAATATAAAATTTCACTTACATATAATTATACAATATATTGGACTGCACTATTCCTAGCCCTAGGAGCATGCCTATTACCATTACTAAATATTCATATATCAAATGAAATAATGGCTCTAATAGATATAGTAATGATACCAATTTCTATCATCTGTTATTATGGTCTAATAAAAATAGAGAACTATAAATTAATTTATAAAAGACTAAATACTAAAGTAGCTGCCTTAAATAGTAATCAAGGAAAAGAGTATTCAAGACAAGCTATGGTAGATATTAAGGATAAAGATAAGAAAATAGATGAAAGAAAATTAAAAGGTAAAAAAGGATATGATTTATTTAACACCATCTTCTTTGAAAGACATAAGGAAATATTATTGCGTAGTGCTAAATGGTTCGCAACAATCTCTCTTGTCATAATAATAGCAATAGGTATATTAATGATAGTAGTTCCTGCATTACAAAAGAATCTAAATAATTTTTTACTAAATAATATTGCCTGGTTTGTAATAGTAATGTATTTTATCAATCGAGGATCAATAATTACACAAGCTATGTTTTATAATTGTGATCATTCTATGTTAACATTCAATTTTTATAGAAATCCCAAAGTGATTTTAAATGTATTTAAAACAAGAGTATTAACGGTATCTAAAGTAAATCTAATACCAGCAATAGTAATAGCCATAGGACTACCTATATTGCTATATATATCTGGAGGAACATCTAATATCTTAGATTATATATCTATACCAATATTTATTATTGCGTTAAGTATATTTTTCTCTATTCATTACTTAGTAATCTATTATTTATTTCAACCATATGATAGAAACATGAAAATGAAAAGTATCACTTATTCTATCATATCAGCAATTACTTATATTATTGCATACTCTCTAACAGATTTTAAAATGTCTACTACCAGTTTCTCTATTATAGCTATTATCGCAACAATAGCATATAGTATAATAGCTTTAGCCCTAGTATATAAAAAGGCACCAGAGACATTTAGAATAAAATAAAATTGAAAAAAGAAAAGAAAAATGATATAATAACGCCTATCTGAGGTGAGGGTATGAGAAAAATAGTATCCGAAAATAATCTAGTATTTATAATAACTGACCAAGGCCTTTTCTATAATAATATTCCACTAGAGTATATTGATAAAGGAGAAGAAGGTTCAGTCTATCGTTACCAAGATAAAGCGATAAAAATATATCATGATTATCCTAGAAAAACTACAGCAAGCCTAGAATTATTAAAGGTATTAAAAACAATCGATACCAAAAGAATACTAATGCCTATAGATATTCTCGTGGAAGCACCGAATAAAGCTAAAGGATATATCACTCCGTTTATAGAAGGAAATAAAGATATTGTTTATAAGTATCCAAAAGATAAATTATTAGAAGAACTATCTTTTCTAGATGATGATTTTGCTACTCTAGGAAAAGAATCTATTGCAATAGGGGATTTAAGAGAATCAAACTATCTATCTAATGAAACAGGATTTTTTCTCTTTGATTATGGAGATTATTATCAAAAACCAAGAAAAATAGATACAACAAGTACCAATGTAGAAGAATTTCAAGTATTCTTCTTATATAATTTAGTAAGTCCTAAATTAAAACAAGAAGCAAGCAAATTAAAGCTATCAGAGAAACAAGTAATGAGTATCTATAGAAAAACAAGATATGAAATAACACATCATAAACAAGGTCTAGTAGATTATCTAGCTAAAAATATGAACAATGAAGAGAATTTAAATAATTATGTAAAAAGGCTAATACGCAGGTAAATCTACAAAAATTGACAAGTTTTGTGAAATGGTCTACAATAGTATTATTACAAAAACAATGAGGTGAACTAATTTTGAAAAGAGGAAAACTAATCAGCTCAGTTTTAGCAACTCTTGGAATAGTAATGATATCGATTGGGTTAGTAATACAAAAAGAAGATATTACTGCATTGCAAAAACAAAAAGCAATCGTAACAAAAAACAGTAAAGTAGAATTAAAAAATATGGCAACATCTGCCAATACTATTATAAATGAGGAACAAGAAGAAAATCCTCAAGAATTGATTGCTATTGACATGGAAATAGCACCAGCATCTGTGATAGTACCTCCTAGAATAGAAGTATATGAGGGCATGACAATAGACGAATTAGCAGCAAAAATAAATCGTAATCTAGGAAATGGTTATATTGCAGGTAAGGGATACTTAATTGCAAGTCAATGTATTGAAAAAGGTGTAGATCCCTATGTTGCAGTAGCAATCATGTTACATGAAACAGGATGTAAATATAATTGTTCTTCTCTAGTAAGAACTTGTAATAATGTAGGAGGCCAAAAAGGTGCTCCAGGATGTAATGGTGGTGCTTATAAAGCCTATGCAACCCTAGATGAAGGGATTATTGGTTTTATAAATAATCTTTATAAAAACTATTATTCAAAAGGATTAAATACCATAGAACAAATAGCTCCTAAATATGCTGCAAGTAAAGCTTGGCCAGGTAAAATAAGAAGTTATGTAGAACAAATTAGAGCAAACTAGAAAAAATAGTTTGCTTTTCTTTTGATTGAAAAAAAGAATATTATCAGTTATACTAATATTAAGATAGGAGGATAGACTATGAATGAAATATTATTAGTAATTGCTATTCTTCCAGTTATCTTATTAGGAATGTATATATATAAAAAGGATAAACATAAAGAACCTAGATCATTATTAGTAAAACTTTTTGTATCAGGAATTATATCTACGTTTATGGTAGTAATAGTCTCACTTCTAGCAACATTCATTTTCCCGTTTTTAAATGAAAATCACACAACAATGACAGCTATAGAATTTTTTATCTATATCTTTATTTTTATTGCTCTGTTAGAAGAAGTTTGCAAATGGCTTATGTCCTATTATATAGGATATAAAAGTAAAGAATTTGATGAGTTTTATGATATAGTAGTATATGCAGTATTTGTTGCTTTAGGATTTGCAGCCTTTGAAAATAT
>JAGHJJ010000108.1 GCA_017886705.1 Bacilli bacterium
ATCTAGTCAGTGAATATTTAGATGTAGATAATGGACATGGTGATATCGTAAAAGAACAGTATTATCGAAAAGTTGTGTATGAGGATCAATAATGAGTACCATTCAGCAAGATTATAAACGCAAGGAGGAAAGATTAAAAAATATCACTTTACTCTTTTATTAGCAGATCTACTTTGGGAAAATTACTTATATTGTAATTATAAGTATGATCATATTACTGGTGATGATGTGTTTGAGGCGTCTTTAAGAAAAGAAAACTATTCTTTTAAAGAAAAAGAAAAAATAATTAAAGATGCTTTACTACTATTACAGATTAAATATCATATAAAATTAAAGGATAATTGGAAAGAGATTTATAATAAGTTAGATTTTTAATTTACAAACAAAAGATGAAAATTAAAATAATCATAGTATTTTTATTTCCATTCTCTTTTCTATTGTGTATAATGAATATGTAATCTATTGTTTGGGAGGTGGCAGTATGGACTCGTCAAACAGATTAGCAAGTTTTTTAGATTCTATTGAAATTAAGTCAGATGTTGAAAAGAAAGTCAAAGATTTTCCACATTCGACTGCAGTTGCTTTTTTTCAAGAATTAGAAAGTAACACCACAGATAACAATGAAAAAAAGTATATAGTAGAATTATTATTCTATTACCAAGATACACTCAATAAACATATTATTTATGAGGGATTAGAGGTTGAAAAAGCAAAAACAGAATATCAAAAATTGGTTAGTCTACTTGATGTACAAAACGAAGACTTTTTTATTCATTTTAACTGATGGACGAAAATGTGCAAAAATGGACGAAAAAGGACGAAAATGTACAAAATTGTTCTTGAATTGCAAAAGTCAAGTGATATAATATGGTAAAATGAAAAAATTGTATGGAAGCAACAAAGAGCTTCCTTTTTTCATTGAAAAATGGTAATTTTTGCCAAAAGCTATTGACACTAAACACTGAAATGTTTAGAATATAAGGCAATATTTTTTGAGAGAGTTATCGTTATATGGAGATGGTATTTATGGGTGACTGTAAAAATCATATTTGGTTCGATTGGATATATAAAGAAGTTAAATCTTCTTCTTTTAAAGACTTAAAATCATATAAGAGAAATCAGTAAGGGAGTTTCACCCCTAAAAATGATTTCTCTTTTCTTTTAGAGAAAGGAAAAAGAAATATGGACGAGCAATTAGCAATTGAATTATTATCAACACAATTTATTAATAAGTATGATATTGAACGTACTGTTAATCGTGTTGTTAAGTATATGGAAAATTATAAAAGATTAGAAATGCAGACCACAAGTGAGATATGCTTAATTACTAGCAAAGACTTTTCACAAATTTATGTGGATAAATCTAGTAGCCACTCTGACGGTGTTTATGGGCAGATTGATAAGCTTATTGATAATGAACGTTTATATAATGAAATATCTTATAAACTATCAATTGTAAACAAAAAACTTACTCCTGAAGAGAAAGCTTATTTTAGTATTATATTTCGTGATATGAAAAGTGAGTATATTGCTAGTAATGTAATTGGTCGATCTCGTAATGGTCTTAAGCCAATCAGAAATAGTTGTGCTTTAAAAGTTGCTCTTGCTATTGGTAAAGAAGTTTTAAAAGGAGCTCCGCCATTTGATGATGAAGATTAAGAAATCGAGTTTATAGGGATCTCGTTATTAAAAAACTAAATATTATTTTAAGGAGGTGATGAAAAATTAAATATGATCCATACTTTTCAACTGAACTTGGTACACTCTATAAAGGTGATTGTTTAGAGGTCATGGATTATCTTATTTCTCAGAATATTAGATTTGATGCCATTATAACGGATCCACCCTATGCAGTTACAGGATTTAGTTGGGATCAATTAATCCCCTTTGATGCTATGTGGGAAAGGATTCTAAAGCTAATTAAGGATAATGGTGCTATCATTTTATTTGGTAATGAGCCATTTTCTAGTAATTTAAGAAAAAGTAATGAAGAACTTTATCGTTATGATTGGAAATGGATCAAGACTCAAGTAACAGGATTTCAAAATGCAAAATATCAGCCATTAAGATGTTATGAAGATGTTATGGTATTTTCTAAAGCAGGTGCAGTATCTAGTTGTAAAGTTCCTATGGCTTATTATCCACAGGATTTAATTGCAGTTAATATTAAAAACAAGAAGTCCCCTGTAGATTACTTACGAGAGAAAAAAGATAATACCAAACAAGAGTATATTCAGGAGTATGCTAACTTTCCTAGAAACGTCATTCAGTTTGCTAGAGAAACAAAGTTATTCCATCCTACTCAAAAACCATGTGAACTTATGGAATATTTGATTTCTACTTATACCAAGCAAGGTGAATCAGTATTGGATTTCACATCAGGTAGTGGTTCTACACTACTAGGATGTGAAGTTTTAAATCGCAAATGGACAGGTATTGAAATTACAGACAAATATTGTCAGGTTATTAAAAGAAGAATTGAAAATGGGATTCAAATGAAATTATTTTTTAATTCAAATACTAACTAATGAATAGGAGGAATATTTAATAAATGTATGCAAAATAAAAAGCCGAGATTTATTTAATTTAGGGACGTCCAAATCACTAAATCATCTCGACCAATATAATTTTATCACAGATCCAATTAATAATCACTCTCTTTGTTTAGGGGGTATTTTTTAATTGGAAGGAATCTTAAATAATGTCTTAACTTTAATAAATGATGCGATGGGATACTTAAGGTTGTTCGTTATTGGTGGAACAGCTTTTTTTGTTGCAAAAGATTATGCACTAAAAATGGCATCTACTGATGATAATCAAAAAGCATCCTATGATCGTAAAATTAGAACTACAATTATCGCAGGTGTTTCAGCATTAGTTACTACACAGTTCGTATCGTGGATATTAGGATATTTTCAATAACGAAAGAACAATTTAAAGAAAATATATCTTCTATTTTAGAAGATAAAAATGTGGAAAGTATTCCATTAAAAAATATTGAAATATTAAATTATATATTAAATGATAAAGAACTGTTGAATCAAATGTATAAACATTTTGAAGATAATTTTAATCTTGAATTTGAAGATGACAATCTATATATGAAAACAGAAGATTTTGTGTATAGATTAAATATGTTGGTTAACGACTGTGTTATTCCAAAGTATGATTTTCATGATAAGGAAGATATAAAAAATAAAGTACAAGAATTAGTTGATAGTAATATTGATTTATATTCGGGTGTTTCTTATGATAAATCAGATAGGATTGTATTGGATGAATTTTGCGAACTATGTAATGAAATGGAGATTAATATATGAAAGATTTTAAAGATTTTAAAAGGTTTGTACGTAGTCATAATCTAGTCAATCGTATTTATGACATGGTTTGTTATTTTGGAATGATTAAAGATAATCAAGAAATAGAAAAAGAAGTCAAAATGTTTTTTCATAAACGATTAGAAGATACTGTTTATGTTGAAGAACTTGCTAAATACTTTGAAGAAAAATTAAGAAAATATAAAAAGATACCTGAAATAAGATGTAATTTATTAGATCTTATTAGCGATTTAAACTATTTAAAACAATATTTAATATAGAAATAATGACATAAATTTGTATTTTTTATCAGATTGAGTTAATATAGTGGCAAAGGAGACTTATTATGAGTAAAAAAAGAAAAATCTTACTTTGCTTACTTGCTATATTAATTTTGATCACAATTTTATCTGTTATCATTTATTTATGTTTCTTTTCCTCTAGTTCTTCTAAAGATAATAATTCTAAAACCGAAATAACTGAAAAAAAAGATAAAGATTCTAAAGAAGAAAATGAGAAAAAAGAAACTGATAACGAAAAAACTGAAGAAGTTTCTGAAGAAGAAACAAATGATAATATTCAAAATGAAACCCCACCATCAATGGATCAAGTAATTGAGCAGACACCATCAACGAATAATACAACAAATAATAATTCTAATAGTGGTAATAGTTATGTCGCTCCATCTACTCCACCAGTGGAATCAGTACCAGAGCCACCTGCTCCTGCGTGTACTCCTAAAAAGTTTTATACAACTTTTAGAGCAGATTTTACTAGTGAAGCAGAATGCGAATCAACGTATAATTATTATCACAATATTGATCCGAATAAATATTTAGGATTTATTTGTTCATATCAAACTGACGATTGTGGTGTTACGTATTATATGCTTACTTTCTTTGATTCGGATGGAAATTATTTTGGATATAATGAGATTTAGACCTTATGGTCTTTTTTTTATAGATAAATTTTATAAGGAGGAAAATAAAATATGAAGAAAATTATAAAAAGATTATTTAATAGTTTTCTATTACTGTTGGTTGGTATTTCTCTTTTTCCTACATTAAATGTTCAAGCAGCTAATTATAATGATACCTTTAATGATAAATATCAATGGATCAAAGGTGATTATATTGTGAAACAAAAAGGAAGTAAACGAGCTTATCAACAAATGGTTGTTATGATTAGAAATTCCGATGGACAGTTTGTCTATTGTATCGAACCAGGTACTCCTGTTTCTGCAGGTACTGTTTATCCAGGTCAGGATTACGATCAATCATATGTAGCAAATATGACGGAGGATCAATGGCGAAGAATTGAGCTACTTGCTTACTACGGATACGGTTATGGTGATCATACTGATTTAAAATGGTATTCTGTAACCCAATTTTTAATTTGGCAAACTGCACCAAGCGGTTATGATATTTTCTTTACTGACTCTCTTAACGGTAATAGAATAACAAAATATACAGATGAAATTAATGAGTTAAATAGACTTGTTAATGAACATTACAAGACACCAAGTTTCTCTAATACTACTCAAGACATGAATATTGGTGATACTGCAACATTTACTGATACTAATGGTGTTTTAAATCAATTTGAAGTTGCAAGTTCTGATAAAGTATCTGCAACAATAAATGGTAACACATTAAACGTTACTGCTAGTGAGGTAGGAACTGGTAGTATTACTCTAACAAAAAGAGATAAAAACTACTCACACCCTGCTATTGTATATGTGCATCCGACTAGTCAAGATATTATGATGCGTGGTGCATATGAACCATTAAATGTTAAATTAGATTTAGAAATCACTGGAGGAAAAGTTTCACTTAAAAAAGTGGACATGGACACTGGTTTAGGTATTGCTCAAGGTGATGCAACTCTTGATGGAGCTATTTATGGTATTTATAAAGAAGATGGTACTAGGGTTGGTGAATTAAAATCTGTCGGTGGCGAATACGTTACAAGCGATTATTTACCATCTTTGGGTACATTTTATTTACAAGAAGAAAAGGCGTCAACTGGTTATGAGTTAAATGAAACAAAATACTATTTTGAAATCACTAAAGAAGATCTATATCCTGAAGTTGATGTGACTGAAAAAGTTATTGAAAGAGATCTAACTATTTTTAAAGTATATGCGAGTGATGAAACTGGCTTTTTGGTTGGAGAACCTAATGTAACTTTTGATATTTATCTTAAATCATCAGGCGAAAAAGTAACAAGCATTACTACTGATGAAAAAGGATATGCAAGTGCTACATTGCCATATGGCACTTACATTGTAAAGCAAGTGACGGCTACTGAAGATCATGAGATGGTTAAAGATTTTGAGGTTACTGTTAATGAATATTCAGAAGATCCTATTTACAAGCTTTTAGCCAATGCAGAAATTACTGCTAGATTAAAAGTTTTAAAAATTGATGCTGAAACTAAAAATGTTATTTCAGTCGCTGGTATTAAATTCAAAATATTTGATGTAGAAAATAATAAATATGTTTGTCAAACTACAGATAAAACTCAATGTGTATTTGAAACAAATGAAGATGGTATTTTACTTACACCATTACCACTTGAATCAGGTACTTATCGTTTAGAAGAACAAGACCAAAAGTTAGATGGCTATCTTTGGAATGAAGAAGCATTAACTTTTACAATTGGTGATGATTCTGAACTTATTAATGATGAAGAGTTCGGTGCTATTCTTGAAGTTGAGTTTGAAAATACCCAAGTAAAAGGACAAGTTGAAATCAATAAGACTGGTGAAGAACTAGTTATTGAAAATGATTCTTATCATTACAACAAAATTAAACTTGAAGGGGCAGAATTCGAGTTACGTGCAAACGAAGATATCATTGTCGGTGGAAAAACCTACTACAAGAAAGGTGAATTAGTTGCTACTCTTGTAACTGATGAAAACGGTTATGCTAACATTGATAATCTTCCACTTGGAAAATACACACTAAAAGAAATTAAGTCTGCTAATAATAATGTTCTTGATCCAAACACGTATGAATTTGAACTTAAATATAAAGATCAATACACAGAGGTTGTATATAAAACTTTCAATTTGCATAATGAATATCCTACTGGTGAATTAGAATTCACTAAGACCGACTTAGTGACTGGTGAACCATTACCAAACACAAAGATTGAGATTCATTTAGAAAATGGTACAAAAATCTTTGAAGGATATACCGATGAGAATGGTAAAATCGTTATCAAAGATTTACCTGTTGGAAAATTCTATCTAATTGAAACTGAAGCACCTGAAGGATATATTTTAAATCCTGATAAAATGTGGTTTGAAATTAAAGCTGATGGTGAAATTGTTAAAGCTGATATGACTAATGAGCAAATTGTTGAAGTTCCAAATACATCAATTTCTGATTCTAAAGTTCTTGAAATTGCAGGTGTTGTTCTTATTCTTGCAGGGTTAGGATACATTGTATATGACAAATTTAAGAAAAATAAGTAAAAGTAAGAGTCACTTAGTTGGTGGCTCTTTACTTATTCTTTTTGGTATTGGTTTGTTTATATTTCCTTATTTTTATAATCAATATCAAAATAAGCAAGAAGAATTAAAAATTGAACAGTTCTTTGTAGAAGAAAAAGAACCAGTTGTATCAGAAGATAATAACTCTACTAATAATGCTAGTAAGAACCCAACGGATCCGTTTATTGCAGTATTAGAGATTCCAAATATAAATCTTAAAAAGGGATTATATGATATTCATTCTAAAAATAATACTGTTAGTAAAGGTATCCAAATTATTAAAGAGTCTGATATGCCTGATGTTGTAAATGGTAATTTTATTCTTGCCAGTCATTCTGGTACTGGTCGTATTGCTTACTTTAATAAACTTAATCAATTAAGAATAGATGATAAAGTATATGTTTACTATAGT
The DNA here is from genome assembly GCA_017886705.1 of Bacilli bacterium. Taxonomy (GTDB): domain Bacteria; phylum Bacillota_I; class Bacilli_A; order RF39; family UBA660; genus Faecimonas. The sequence goes on from JAGHJJ010000108.1 coordinate 7,229, forward strand.
CATATCAAATATACTTATCAAATTATAAGAATTAATAATGTTGTAAAAGATGGAACTATAGAAATTGAAAGATTAAAAACAAATAATATGATTACTTTAACTACTTGTAGTCAAAGTGATAAAGAAAAGCAACTGATTTTAATTGGTCAGTTGGTTAATAAAGAAGAATTTTAGGAGGAATTATGGATTTTACAAATACTAGAAATAACACCTGTTGAACAGCATTGGTATACTGATATTTTTCGTAGTGTCCTATGGGCAATTGGTAAAGGAATTTTAGTATTACTAGATGGTTTCTTTGGTGTTATCAATAAAATCTGGCGATATGATTTTTTTAACAATGAATATGTTACTAAAATCTTTAATGGTGCAGTCATTGTTGCGTGTAGTTGGCTCGTTTTAAAAGTATTAGTTGAACTCATTATGAATTATATTGTACGTAATGAAGGAAAAGAGTCGCCTTTATCTGTTTATCGTGGCATTGTTTTAGCAATTGTCATGATGTTTTTAATTCCATCATTATTTCAATTTGGGCATGATGTTTCATCAGCTCTTACTGATTCTGTAATTTCTGTTTCTAATATGAGCCAAACCTCTACTGCAGAGACAACAATTTCAAAATCCATTGTTCGATCGATGGTTTATACAAATGAAACTAAAGAAGAAAACATTAACAAGCTCGTTAATAATTGGAAAACTATTAATATTAATGAAACCGAAGGTGGTTTTATTGGACTGGGTGATTGTTATAAATACTCTGTCAATTTCTTTATGTTAATCATACTGGCGATTGTTACCATATTTCTTTTGTTCTTTGTTGCCATACAGATGGCAAAGCGAGTCATGGAAATTGCCCTCTATAAAATCATAGGACCTTTCTGTGCTACCTCTCTTACTACTAATCAACCTAGAGCGTTTGAAATGTGGTGTAAATCTAGTATGGGAACATTTCTTACTACTGTCATTCAATTTATCAGTATTGGTCTATTAATGACTATATTTGGTAGTGCTTTTAGTGAAAATGGATTATTAACTGGAATTTTCCTTATCATTGGAGCACTCTTATTTATTATTTCAACACCAACACTAATATCTTCTCTGTTAAATCAGCAATCTGGTCTTGTATCAGGTATGGGTGATATGCAGTCTTTATTTGCTATGACACAGTTGACTGGGCAAGGAATTGGTCTTGCTACTGCTGGTGTATCAGGATCTTTATCTCTTGGAGCAAAAGTTGTTGGTGGTAGTGCAAATTTAATTGGAGGTGGAATATCAAGAATATCTAATATGATGAATCGTGCAAAAACATTAACCCCTGATCAGAAAAAATCAGTTCAGGATAGTATCAATAATCATAATCCATATAAAGCTCAACAACAAGTAAAGGAATACTTAAATCAAAATAGTAATGGTAAATATGGAGGTTCTTCAGGATCTTCATTTAACTCTAATTTTAATCATTTAAATAATATGCGTTTTAATACTATGAGAAATCAATATACTAATAATCATAGTAACAACGTTTCAGATAGGAAGTGGTATTAATATATTTAATTCCAAAAAATATTAAAATTAAAAAAGAAATTTTTAAAGGTTTTGGTATATTGGAGATACTTGCAATGGGAATTAGTTTTGGTATAGGATTTATTTTACAGTCGTTTGTTTCGGATTATAAAGCAAAAGTTTTTTTATTTATCTTGTTTCCTATGGTTACTTTTCTATTGCTCCTTCCACTACCAAATGGAAGCACTCCTTTGATTATTTTTAAAAAGTTTTTAGTATATCAACATAGACAGAAGAATTATAAATTAAAAATATAAGATTTTTACTATTTTTGGGAAACTTTTGGAAGAACATTTTTACAATTGTGTTTATGTTTTTATTAAATAGTTCTATTATCTCTAATTTTATGGTATACTGATGGTAATGAACGAGAGTGAGAAAAATGTATAAAAAATTTTGTTAGTGGCATTATGTGGAGTATTATTGTTTGGAGTTACTGGTTGTGGTAATAAGATAAAAAAATGAAATAAATAACAATCAAAAAAAGATTCAAATAATAATTCTTCTATAATTGGTACTTATAAATATAAAAACGAAAATATTACATTTAATCATAATAATGGTACCATAATAAAAGTAACCGTTGATGACGATGTGTTATTATGGAAAACTACATTGATGGATATGATTTAAAGTTTTATAAAGGAAGTGTAAGTTTTATGAATATTTTAGAGTTACTAGGACTAGAAAAATTATTGGGGGAAGATTTTGATTTTGGAGCAGGTTATTTTATATTTATTCCCTTAATGATTATTGGCTTTTTTGGATGGATTTATTTAGCGATATTTCATTCACAAATGATCGATCAAGGAGCAATGGTATTTAATTTATTAGCATTTATTATTATATTAATTATTAACTTGATCAGATTATACAAAGGATTTAAAAATAATGAAATTTTAAAAGGGTTTGTAATTGTATCTTTATTAGCAATTGTCATATCATTTTTTATTGGAATTACAAGAATTTATCATTCTATTCCATATAACTATGAATATAATCATTTTTGTTCTGGTATTGCTTATACCTTTGTTCCAAATTTGATTATTGGACTTTTAATCCCTATATTTACTAAAGGAAATAAAATATCTAAAAAGATTGCTAGTTCTTTTGGCTCAATAGGTTCAGCATTAGCGATAATTGTCGTTGTATTTATTATAGGTCAAGGAGTTACAGCTTTTCTTGGACTTTTTGGTAAAGGAGAAATATATAATAATTTTGCAACTTATCGTAATATTTCTTACAATGAGAATAGAAAAGATATGGGAAATAAAACTCTTGATGAATTCTTACAAGATGAATATTTTAAAGTAAAAGAGATTTTTAATGAAAGATGTATAAATGATAATAATTCAGATTGTGATAAATTTATAAAAGACAATTATGTAAGATGGCTAAATGAATATGTAAAAAAACCATATGGTTATGAAATTGGTTATTCAAAAGAAATAAGTGATTCAGAAGCAATAATCAAGGTATTTGATAGAGAATATGACAAAGAATGTTGTAATTATAAGTTGAATTTTAGTGATTTTTCTCTTACTAAAATAACTTATGATGAATTTGATGAATTATATAAAAGTAATTAAGTTTATCAAAATGTGATATGACCCCGTTTCTTAAACATAGAAGCGAGGTTTTTATTATAAATAGTTGGTCTTTTATTTTTGATAATTAAAATGCCTGAATATATTCTATTCTTTCGCAGTTTATGGTATACTGATTGTAATGAATTGGAGTGAGAGAAAATGTATAAGAAAATTTTACTAGGGACATTATGTGGAGTATTATTATTTGGAATTACTGGTTGTGGTTCAAAAAATCAAAATACTGGAACTAATAATGATACCGAAAAGAAAGCAAGTAATCAAGATATAGTTATGACTTGTACTGCTAATTCTAAACCTGAAAATGAATATGAAGCTAATTCTACTACAACTGAAGTTTATACTTATGATAATAATATGATTCTTAAAAAAATAAAGTTCACTCGTGAAGAAGAATATTCTAGTGAAGAACGTGCTAATAGTCAAAAATCTATTCAGGAAGATGCAGTTAATAGAGCAAACGAAATGGAAGGTTTGAGTGGAACTATAGAGACAAAAAGTAATACAAGTTTTGTTTATTCATTTACTTATGATTTAGAGAAAATTCCTAATTTAGATGAACTTAATATTGGTCTTTCTGAATATCTAGATTACTCTACTCATAGGTTTGATGCAGAAAAATATAATACAGAACATTTTGATGGAAGTTGTGTTATTGAATAATGTAAAATCAGTTTATAGATCAACTTAATTAGTTGGTCTTTTTTATGAATAAACTTTTTTTAAATCAAATGGTCATATTCTATTCTTTCGATGTTTATGTTATACTGGTTGTAATGAATGGGAGTGAAAGAAAATGAGTAGGAAGATTTTATTAATTGCATTATGTGGAGTATGTTTGTTCGGAACGGTAGGATGTAATAATAATCAAGTAGAACAAAAAAATGAAGTTGCCTCAGCTCTAGAAAGCGATGGCTATACTTTATTTGAAGATCAAATTGATTCTAAACAGTTTGATGATATTGCTTACACTATTACTAATGATTCTTCTAATACGGTGCTAGCAATAAAGAATGATGGTAGTATGTTTCAATATAGTTTGAATAAAAAGTTTTCTAATGATTCTTACATATTAAAGTATAATAGTAAATTTGAAGGAGATGTTTTAGTTGGCTTTTTTAGTTCATCAGAAACTGACAAGGCTTATTGGTTATTTGATAAAGAAAAAAAACTTTATAAATTTGATGCAACAACAGACAATATAAGTGTAGAGAATGATTTAGACATTTATGCCATTTTCAGAGGAAATGAGTTTGATGATTCTTTAAGAAAAGTTACTTTTGATGACTTTTTTAGAAGAGATGATTATAACATGTATCTTTTAAAAGACAATAATCTTTATACTTTTAGTTGGGTTCAAATATACGAATTTAATGAAAATCCATATGTTGATACTAATAAATGTAATATAAATATTGATTTAACTAAAGAAAAAATTGAATATATGGATAATGATTTTCTAAAGACTGATAAAAATTATTATCTATATCAGTATGTTGAAAGTGAATATGCAGATCAAGAAAGCAATAATCAATATGTAAAACTACAAATAAGTGAATACAAAGATGAAATAAAATATATAAATAGTTCTATTGCGGTTTTGCAAAACGGACAAGTATATAAAAGATAATTCAAATTATCTTTATTTACAAGATTATCTTAAACGATAATCTTTTTCTATGGGAGGAATTATTATGTTGTTAGTTATAGGACTAGTAATTATATTATTAGTTCTTTTTTGTTATTGTGCTTGTATTATTTCAAGTAAATGTTCAGAAATGGAGGAATGTATGAATAGAAAAGAAAAATCAAAGTTACATTGAAGCTATTGTTAATCATTATCATCATTTAAGAGGTTCTATTTCTCAAGAAGAATTACAAGCTTTATATTCAACTGTATATCCAAATTCTCGTAATAAAGTAAGTCAAGAAGATTGGGCATTTTGTAATATTGCAGTAGAAAGTAATTCTAATCAAAAAGTTTGTGAGCAATTTGAGAAAATATGTAATCGAATTGATATTAGTAAAACTAGTAGTTTGCAAACAAGCGAATTATTTATGAATGCTTTAATTAAAGAGTTGCAACCATATCATAATGAGATCTATGGTACTTTAGAACCTTTTTGTGATGATCGAGAACAGGGATTAATGTTATCTTTGTATAATCAATTAACTAATGATTCTATGTATCTATGGTGTTGTGAAGATAAAGTTAAACAAGATTTAATGATTGTTTCATCAAAGGACAAGACTAAACAAAATATGTATATGCAGTCTGATAAAGATATGGCACAGTATTTTTCTAAATCAAGTCGTGATGATGCTATAAACTATTCATTAGATCAAGTTAATAAATTTTTAGATAAAGACTTAAAGATAAATATTTAAAGGAGGAATTTTTAATAAAAAGTATTAAATTGAATGATGAAGAATTATTTTTAGAAATTGGGACTTATCAATATGGAAAAAGATTAGCAGTTCTCTGCAATACAGTTGATGAGTCTTTTTCTGATGTTACTGTTAATTTACCTGAACTCTATTTAGATTCAATCGATGAAGCATTTATTGATCCAATGTGCAAAGATTGCGGATTATATCAAGCCCTCATTGATAATGGTGTTATCAATGAAGTTATTAGAGAAAAAGTTCCCTATAATATGAGAAAATATGATTTGGTTAAATTTGATATGAATAAATTAAAAGAATTTGATCCAAAAGGATACGAAGATTATTTAAATGAGATTGGTTATGATGAAGACGTTTCATTTAATCCATCTATATAAGGAGGAATGATTATCGATTATAGAAAAAAGATTAAAATAAATAATAAACTGTATAGTATTGTAGTTGATACTTATCCTAATAAACGAATATGGTTAAAATATAAAAATAAAAATGAAGAACATGATCTTACTATCAATTTGGAAGATGCTTTCATTGATGCTGGTCATATTTTTTTAGATCCTGTAGTAAAAACAAATGGGATTTTAAAAGAATTAAAAAAGAAACGTATCATTAGAGAGATTTGTGGTGTACTGAATTATCAATATGTAGATATTCCCATTGCTATTTTAAATATGGGTATTCTTCGTAAGTATGATAATTCAGGTGTCGATCATCATCTTTTAAAAGTGTCAGGTGGTGATGTATATGACTAATCATTTAAAAAGATATGGTTCTATGATTACAATTCGCTTAAATAAAAAAGAAAAAGCTCTATTGAAGAAGAATGCTTATAGAAAAAATATCAATATGTCTGAATATTTAAGAGCTTTGATTCTTATTGATAATCGTATGACTGATTTTCAATCTAATATTGCTAAAGCCAATAAAAACCTAGATGATATTACAAGATATGAATATTTTATTGGGAGGCATCATGAATAAAGTTAAATAAAAACAAAGATAAAACTCCCAAAGTAAATGTTAAAAAAATTCCTAAAACTGTTCTTGATTTTATTTCCTTTCAAGATGTTTGGAATAATTATGTATTTTTAGATAATAATCGAATTGTTGGTGGAATTAAAATTGGTTCTATCAACTTATCTCTACTCTTTGATGAAGAACAAAAGATTAAAGTTAGTCAATTAAAAAAAGTATTAAATTCAATTGATTATCCGATTAAGATTTTTAGTATTGATAAGCCCATTAATCTTGAGGGAAATCTAAATACTCTTGGTTCTAAAATTAAAGCCGAAAAAAATAAGCATAAGCAAAAACTATTAGAAGAAGATTATGAGTATATTCAATTTTTAAATAATCAAAAGTCTGTTGTCAATCGTGAATTCTATCTTATTATTGAAGAAAGTTCTGATAATGAGAAATTATTAAAGCAAAAATTAAATGATTTAATTCAAGAATTTAGTTCTATTGGATTGTCAGCAGAACTTGTTTCTAGTGAAGAATGGCGAGAACTATTATATGTTATCTTAAATCCTGTCACATCGCTTGATTCCTTTAAAAAAGATGCGACAGGTATCACTAGGTCATTTAAAGAGCGAATCGCTCCCACAGGGCTTAAAATTGGCGAAAGAGACCTCGTTCTTGGGGACGCTTATGTAAGTATTGTTACTCTACGTAGTTATCCATCTATGGTTAATGTTGGATGGCTTGGTGCAGTGGCTAATGTTGATCATACTCGTATGGTCATTTCTATTAGTCCAATGAATACCCAAGAGATTTCTGCTACTCTTAAAAAGAGTATGTCTGAAGTCAAATCAAAAATGATTAACATCAGTGATTACAATGATCAGATTATTTTAAATAATCAAATGCAAGATTATGTAGAACTTGTTAATCGTATTGATCGTGAGCATGAAAAGTTTTCTCTTTTGACTGTTAATTTCTTATGTTATTCTGATGCGAAAGAACAATTAGAAAAAACAAAGAAAGAATTAAAATCTACTTTATCCGCTTATGGTCTAGGTGGTGCTGATTTAATGTTCGAGCAAGAACGAGCTTTTAAGATGTGTCTACCAACTATGTATAATGAATTAGAAAAGCAATTTGGATTACCTGTTCCTATGATGACTGTGGCTTCCTCTTTTCCTTTTATCTTTCAAAACTTACAAGATGATGGCGATGCCATTATGCTTGGCAATGATGCTCTTGGTAGCTTGCTTTTCTTTGATATGTGGAAACGTACTAGCAAGAGAAATAATTCTAATGCAGTCATCGTTGGTAAGTCAGGTAGTGGTAAATCTACTCTGATTAAGAAATTGGTTCGTGGTCTTTGGTGTCGTGGATCAAAAGTCATTATTATTGATCCTGAACGAGAATATCGTGACCTTTGTAACAATGTCGGTGGTGCATGGATTGATGCAGGTACTGGTATTGCAGGTATTATCAATCCACTTGAAGTTCGACATGGTGCTGATGAGATAGATGAAGAAACAAGTGAAAATCATTCTAATGATTTATCACGTCACTTTCAAACTTTTAGAACATTCATCAAGTATTATTTACAGGATCTTTCCCCTTATGAACTTACTAAAATTGAAGAGGTTTTAATTGAAGTTTATAAAGATAAAGGAATTGATTTTGATACTGATTTATCTAATTTTAAAAGTGAAGATTATCCTATCATGCAGGATCTTTACAATAAGATTGTTGAGAAATTAAATGTTGCTAAAAGAGATAAAGATGCACGTAATGTTATTGAATCATTAGAGAAAATTAGTTCCATGCTTAAGCGAGCAACATTTGGAGCTGATGCTAAACTCTTTAATGGAACATCCACAATTAATGTGGATAAAAATACAGATTTCATTGTTCTTGATATCCACAGTTTAGTAGATAGTGATGCTACTATTCTTCGCACACAGTTCTTTAATATTCTTTCTTGGTGTTGGAACGAGATCAGTCGTAATCGTGATGAGCAAGTTGTTTTAGTTTGTGATGAGTCACATCTTCTTATTGATCCATCTAATCCTGATGGTGCTGATTTTTTAAAACGATGTACAAAACGTTGCCGTAAATACAATTCGGCAGTATGGACGATCAGTCAGAACTTTATTGATTATACTGCTGATGGATTAGAAAGATACGGACAAGTTATTATAGATAATAGTACCTATCTTCTTGTTATGGCACAGGGACAACGTGAGATTGAATCAGTTCAAAAAATGATGAACTTAAGTGAATCTGAAGTTCAGTTCTTGACTACTGCTGGTAAAGGTCAGGGACTTTTTGTTATTGGACAGGATACCAGAATGCCTATCCAAATTCATCTTCGTGAAGAAGAAAAACAACTCTTTGGTACTGCAGGTGGAAGATGATTAGTGAATCTGATAAGCTAATAATTAAGTTAGTTGGTGTACCTTATATTTTTTGCTTTGTTCTTATCTTATTAATCACTATGGTAACTTGTGATTCTAGTAGTGGTGGTAATGAGGTTATTGCAGGAGTCATGTTTACGACTCCTTTTAAAGAAGGTGTGCCTGTTACTATTACCTCTCCATATGGTTGGAGAGATGATCCATTAAATCAAATGACAGCTTTTCATAACGGTCTTGATTTGGATGCACCTGATGGATCTGAAGTAGTTGCAGCAGCAGATGGATTTGTTGTTGAAACTGGTTATCAAGAGAATGGTCTTGGTAATTATGTGTACGTAGAACATAACTTTGATGGTATTGTTTATTACTCTGCTTATGGACATATGATGGACGGATCCATTGTGGTTTCTGAAGGAGAACCAGTTAAAGCTAAACAGAAACTTGGTATTATTGGTGCATCAGGAAGAGTAACTGGTACACATCTACATTTCATGTTAATGACACCAAAGTTAAGTTACGAACAGAAATATTTAGTTGATCCTTTATTAGTAATTGAAGGATTAAAATAAAAAGAAAGTGAGGTTATATTTATAAATAAAGAATTAAAAATAAACCAGTATGCAGAAGATGTTGCTGATGAAGTATCTGATATTTTAAGTAAAGAAAATAATAGAAATATTGATCCTAGTTTAGTTTATGAATGCGTGAAGGATCAAGTTGATGATAAATCTTTAATAGATGATGTTTATCATAAATCTATCAATCTATTAGAAGATAAATATGGAATTCTATTTGATGTTGATAAAAATATAGAGATTTAATGTACATAGTTAAGTTATATGATTCTTTTGAAAAGTGTACAAATTGGTAAAAAAATGTTTGAAAAAGTGCCTAATTTGTTCGACATCTGACTGACAAATTAGGCTTTTTCTTCGTTTTTTACAAAATATCTGTTTGACAAATGTCGGACAATTAAGTTTTTGTCAGACAATAGTAATCCTCGCAAACCCTTATATTTAGGGCTAACTCGCCACTGGCGATGTTGATTGTCAGCCACAGTTATCCTGTTTGAAAACGTGTCTTGAAAATGTACATAAAATTCTAAAAAATAAAAGATTTTTGGTACACATTTGTGTACCTTATTTGGAGGTGATTAATTATTAACAATGATAATATTATTAAAGGAAAAGTCGATGCTACATTAAATGAAGCATTACGTAAAATCCTTAAAGCATTAAATATGACACAACAAGATTTTATGGATAAGGCAGTTAAGGATTTCGTAATTAATAATTTAAGTGTGATTATGAATAAGGGATCTCAAGATAAACAATAAAGAAGAAAGACTAACATTTCGAGTTACTAAAGATGAGAAAAAAGAAATACTAGTTCATGCAGAAAAGTTAGGTATGAAATCATCAGAGTTTATGTACATTGCAGTTATGGAAAAATTAAATCTCGATAAGATAAGTGATAGTCAATCTCAATTTTTTAATCTGTTTGATTCTGCTTTTAAAAGAGCTTTTGATTACTATTTTAAACAGTTAATGGTTGTTTTAAATAGAAATGATTTTAATACTAGGTGTTTACTAAAACAACAAGATATTTTCATGCAACAATTAAAAGTACCACAAACTATGGAAGATCTAAACTTTTCTAATATTGAACATCCAATTTTAGAAAAAGCAAAAGAAATAGTTTTAAAAGATATTAGAAAAATGTCCACTGATAAGCATGAGGTCGATCATGAGTAAGAGTGACATCGTATTTAAAATTGAATATAGAAAACCATTTAATAAAAAAGGTGGGATTAAAGGTTGGATGAATTATGTTTCTCAAAAACAGAAAGCAGATTCTTCTAGCATTGATGAATATAACATTTTAAAAGATTATGCACTCTTTACTGATAAAGAAACTTATCTTGATGAAAGTTATGATACGTTTCTTTGGTCTAGTAATGGCGATGTTTTAAAAAAAGATGAACTTGATAAAGTAACTGATACAAGCAAAGGAGTTTTTTGGAGAGGTTTTCTTTCTTTTCCATCCGAGTTCGCCATTGAACATGGTTTGATTACAAAGTCAGATTATTATAGTCTATCTAATCAAGTAATACCACAACTTATTTTGGATATGGGACTTAATTTAAATAATGTATCTTGGTATTGTGCATTGCATAGAGATACATCTAAACATCCCCATATTCATTTTTGTATTTTTGAAAAAAATCCTACTAAAAGTAATCCTACTATTCCAAAATACTGTTTCAAAAATTTTAAAAGTAATGTTGCTAACTATCTTGTTGATTATCAAAAGTTTTATGAATTGCGAGATCAAACATTTTCTGATATTACTGGAAAAGTAAAATTAGAAGAATTAAATAAAATTAAAAATCAAAGATTATTTAGTGATAAGTATAGACGTGAATTAAATAGAATGTTGTTAAAACTTTATAATGAGTTGCCATCGAAGGGTCGTCTACAATATAATTCTAAAAATATGAATTTATACAGAAAAGATATAGATGCTATTATTGAATATATTCTCTCTCATGATTCAGTTAAATATGATTATGCAAAATATTTACAGATGTTAGATAAACATCAAAAAGAGTTAAATGCTTTGTACGGTATGAGTGAAAGCAATAGGAAAAGTAAATATTACAATGACCAAAAAAAGAAACTTTATTCTAAAATTGGTAATGAAATGTTAGATAATTTTAAAAGATATCAAAGTATGGATTTTATGGCTCATGAAAAAAGTTTTCTTCATAAAAACATAAGTGATATGAACTTTAGGAGTAAAAGTAATTATAAAAAAGAAGATACAAAGAAAGATATTGCAAAAGACTTATATAAAATATGTGTACTTGCCGATTTAAATGATGCTCAGATAAGAAAAATCTTTAAAAGATGGTTACGCAATTCACATTATGATTTTGATGTGGATTCACTTATCTCATCAGTTACTACATTAGATACTAATATGAGTGTTAGTGAATTATATTCTGCTCTTAAAAAATTGGGATATGATTCTACTAGATATAATAAATTAAAAAGTACAAACTTTTATAAAGAATTAAATTATAAGCGTTTTATTAATAAAGCGATTAATCACTTATATTATGAGATAGATCGTGAAGAAAAAGAAATCGTAGAACAAATGCAGTATGAATTGGAGGTCAATAAATAATGTATGTAGTAGATATTACAAGAGAAGATAATTCTACGGATATGCTTGTTGGTAATGATAGTATGTCAGCAAAAAGTAAAACTATTAATTATGTTATGGATTATGTTTTTGCTAATTACAATATTAATCTCAACAAAGATGTTTTAGATCAGAATCTTAATCTTGATAGATTCTCGTTGCAACAATTTTTAAATGATAATTATAATTTGAAAATTGATAATGATTTAAAAATACAAGCAATGCCTACTAGTAAGGATCATTGCTTGTTTTTAAAATATATGGATGCAAATACAGATTTCCCTTTACTATATAGTTTTGATAATAAGGATATTAAGAAAGCAAGAGCATTGATGACTTTTCTAGTAAATGATTCTCTTATCAATAAATATCAAGATAATTTAGAAGAATATGATCGATTAAGAATTGATTACGATCATAGTAAACAATTAATGGGAAGATATATGCCAAAAGAAAATATCAATACAGAAATCGTTAGTTTATATAATGGAGGGATGTTTTTAGAGGAATTATTGAATAATCATTTTTCTATGAGACAATTGCAGGAGGAATCAATGAATAAAAAGATTTAAAAAATATTACAATTATATATTAATTGCTATTCTTGATTTTGTTATCTCTGCTAATATTTGTTATAACTTAGTATGGATTATTACTCATGATATTAAATTAAAATGGAATATCAATGTCTTTAAATCTCTATTTTCCTTAATGGATCTAGGGCTACTTTTTGGAACAATTCTTCTTTCTTCCTTGATTTTTATGTTTATCTTAAAATATGATCGAGATATTAAATTAAAGCTCTTGAAGAAAAAGGGACTACCTGATGAAGATGGTTCATTTGAATATGGTAGTTCTCGTTTTATGACAAAGAAAGAAATTAAAAAGAATTTTAAAGTTTGGCATATTGGCGATGAATTAAAAAGTGGTGGTATTCCTGTCACAAAATTAGATGGTAACATCTATTATGATGATTCATTCGATCATACCATGATTATTGGTTCTACTGGTAGTGGTAAAACTATTTGTGAAATCATGCCTTTAATTTTTAATCTAGGATATGCCAATGAGTCAATGGTTATTAATGACACTAAAGGCGAACTATATAATACTACTGCTAGTTTTCTTAAAAAACGTGGATATAAAATCCATGTTATCAATTTAAGAAATGCTCTTGCATCTGATGGTTGGAATCCTCTGCATCTTGCATACAAATATTACCATGAAGGAAATATCGATCTTGCAGGTGACATCATTGAAAATTTTTCAAAGTCCTTATGTAAAAATCTTTCTAGTAAAGATATGTACTGGGAAAAATCTGCTACTGCAGTGTTGTCGGCTTTATGTTATGGATTAATTGAAGATTGCTCTGATGAGTCTGAAGTAAATCTTTATTCTATTTATAATTTACTGGTTGAACATGGTTCTAAAACAATAGATAGATTTAATTCACTAGATTTATATTTTCAGCAAAAGCCAATGGGCAGTCTTTCTAAAATGGCTTATGCGACTGGTTCTTTCGCTAAAGGTGAAACTCGTGCCACTTTGTTTTCTGTTCTCGCTACTACCATTAAGATGTTTAGTGACACAGGTATTGCTAATCTAACAAGTAGAACTGATTTTGAATTAGATAACATTGGTAAAAAGAAATCTGCAGTATTTCTTATCATACCTGATGAGAAAGAGTCACGACATGAACTCGCTAGTCTTTTCATTGATCAATGTTATCAAGCTCTTGTTAATACTGCCCAAGCTTATTCTGATGGCAAAATGCCAATTAGAGTAAATTTTATTTTAGATGAGTTTGCAAATATGCCACCCATATCTTCTATTTCTAATAAGATTACTGTATCTCGTTCTCGTAATATTCGTTTTTATTTGGTATTGCAAGATTTTGATCAGTTAAAGGAAACTTATAAAGATTCTGCAGGTACTATTAAATCTAATGCTACTAACTGGATTTATCTTCTTACATCAGATAATGATACTGCTCGTGAAATTTCTAATCGTCTAGGTAAATATACAATTTCTTCTGAACGTGTTTCTACATCAGGAAGATTCGATCAAATAGATTTTAATTTATCTAATGATAAATCTCTTATGGGAAGAGAATTACTTATGCCTGATGAACTTATGCGATTTAAATTTGGAGAAGGACTATTTATGAAAACAAGAAAGTATCCTATTAAAGCTACTATCATTCCAATTTATGATTACGATATTAAAATTAAAAAAGTTCCTTTACCAAACAAAGCAAAAGATTTTGTAATTAAGTGTTTTAATTTGGATGAATTCAGGTTATTGAAAAGTAAAAAAACAGAAGATGATAAGCTAGAATTGGAATAAAAGAAACCCCATACTTTAAAAAGTACAGGTTAATTTTCTTCGAAGAATTTATCCATTGTAACTCCAAGAACAACTGATATTTTATATAAAGTGTCAATAGAGCAACCTATTTTTCCTTTTTTATATTCTAATCTTCAAATAAAATCATAAGATTTTCCAACGTCAACTGCAAGTTGTTCTTGAGTTATACCGGCAAGTAATCTATATTTCCTAATGTTTGCAGATATTCTAACCATAATGTTCTTTTCAAATTTAAAATTTCTTTTAAAAGTAGTCATATTATCACCCTTAAGAATATTTTCTAATAAAAGGTGTGTTATGTCCGGGAACGGTTATGCCCTGTTTAGGGTACTCAAAAGTCCTGTTATGTGATATAATAAATTTGAAAGGAGTAGTATTTTGGATATTGGATTAAAATTTAAATCATATGAAAGTAAATAATCTTTCACAATACCATAGTTAAAGGAGAATGATATTATGAAAAAGAAAATAGTAAATATATTGCTAATTGGAACTATAATTATAGGTTTGACAGGTTGTATGTTATCAAAAAATATAACGCAAAACAATGAAAAGATGATAGAAGATGCAGAAATCCTTGATTGGGAAGAAGTTTATTCAATAATTAATGAAAATGGAGCAAAAGCTGAAGATTATGAGAATAAATTATATGTATATACTGCCGAAGTTTACTCTATAGATGATAATTTTTGCTATTTGAATTACAATAATACAATTCAAGTAGAACTGAATAAAGAAACACTAAAATCTTTGAACAAAGGTGATGTAATTACTGTCGTTGGAAAATTGACTGATTTGAATAGTACACCTACATTAAAGGAAGCGATTAAATTAAATAATAAAACCATAAAAAATAATTTTATTATGGCAATTGTTGAAACTACTGGTTTAAGTAGTAGAAATATGAAATATTCAAATTATAAAGTGGATAATAAAACTGGTTTAATTATTTCTTATACAACTAGTGGATCATCTAATGCAACACATAAACTCAAATATGATAATAATGGCAATTTAATAGAAGATATAAAGGAAACGATTTTATATGGTACTGAAACTATAAAATATACTTATAATCAAGATAATACAGTGGCTACTGAATCTTATAGTGAAACAAATAAGGGTGAAACAAAACAAGGAAATGTTTGGGAATTTACTTATGAAAAAGATTCAAAAGGAAGAATAATTAAAAAAACTGGAATTAATACTGTATCTGATGATCATTACACAATGATATATACTTATGAATATGATGATAATGACAATGTAATAAAAGAAACCCAAACAAGTCCTAGAAGTACTTATATAATTGATTATGAATATGATGGATTTAATAATAAAATAAAAGAGATATCTTATAATGTTGATAACCCAAATTCAAAAACAGTAATTAAAAATACTTATCGAATTATTGCAAAAAAATAAGAAAACAATAAGTTTGAGTGAATTGCAAACGTAAAGGTTTAATGATAACTGTATACAAAAATATTATAAATGTAAAAGGAGAATGATATTATGAAAAAGAAAGTAGTAAGTATACTATTAATAGGAATTATGATTATAAGTTTAACTGGATGTGGTGGTGATAATTCATCAAAAAATAATAACAATTCTACCTCAATAATGAGCAATGACATGATTAAAATTGATGGAATATATCTAAATAACGAATATGCTGATGATGATGGCTTAAAACAGATTGTTCTATTCTACACATTAAAAGCAGGTGAAGAAAATGTGGATATTTCTTCATCACACTTTAAACTAAAAATAAATAAAAATGAATACGAAGCACTTAATGATATTGAAACACCAAATCTAACACAATATTATTATTCAAATATTATTGAAAAAGTATATGTAGGAAAATCGCTAAAAGTAGCAGAAATATTTAAAGTCCCAGATGGCGATTTAGTTGGTGGTAAAGAAGTTACGCTTACTGATTTTGAAAATTATGCTAAAGGCATTCAAATGAGTACAGATGATATTAAAAAAATGAATAATTTAACAGATATTAGCTTAGATGTAGATAAGGAATATGCAACAAAGAAACAAGAAGAAGAAAAAGAAAAACTTACTGAAGTTGATGAAGCAACTGCTAATAAAGTAAGAAATGATTTGAATGGATATTATTTCGATATACCTGCTTATGTTGGAAAAGTATATGCTAAATATAAATTAGAATTTGAAGAGCCAAATAGATTTACGGTTACCTCTACTATATCAGGAAATTCTATTAGCAATTCTGGAACATATACAGTTACTAAAGGATATATAGTTTTACATTATGATACTGGCAAAGTTGTTAATACACCATATAATTATGAAACTGGAGATATAACAATTGATAGTCCATTTTATAGTAATGGATCAGATACTATATTTTAATACTCAAATATAAAAAAATAATCCATGCTGTAATTAATATAGTATTATTTGTTATATAGATAATTATCACTTTACTATTATTTACAAAAAATGAATATTTTGTTATATGAGCTAACTAATCATTAGTTGCTCTTTTTTGTATGCCATCATATAATTTGTAATTTAGGAGGTGTAAATCAGTTATGTTAAATATAGTAAAAAAATGTGCAAAGGATCTGTTGCATCTTGATCCCACTGCTGATGAAGAATTACCATTTATTATTTATCATCCTTTTATTGATTCAAACCCTTTCTATTATTATGATACTGATAAAAAACATTTAGAATTGTTTGATATTTTTAAAGATAAAGAAAAGTATAAGCAAGTGATTTCTCAACGAGAAAAATGGATTGATGAAGAAAAGTCTTTCAGTAAATTGTGTATGATGATTAATAAGCCATATCGTTTGTTTTTCTTATATTTAAATCAAGATAATATTACTAAAGATGAATTTACTAAACAATTAAAGCAAATATGGATTGATACTGAGTTTCCTAATGCTGACAAAAATGTATCTGTTAATGAATTACTTAAAATGTTTCATAAAGCTGATATTAATTCTTTAATGGCTACTAAAGAAAAAGAATTGTTAGATAGTTTACCAGAACAAGTAAAAATATATCGTGGATCTTTTTGTGATAATAATTATAATGCTTTATCTTGGACGCTTGATTATGATAAAGCTCATTGGTTTGCTACTCGCTTTGGGGAGGAGGGATATGTACTTGAAGCGATGATTGTTAAAACAGATATCATTGCTTTTTTTAATGATAGAAATGAAGATGAAGTTATAGTTGATTTTCATAAAATAAAAAACATATGTGTTGAGAAAGTATTTAAAATTAATATTTAGATTTAGGAGGAAAATTTAATAAGTATATTTAAAAAAAACAAAAGTATAACTGTAAGTGAAGAATTTTTTAAAAAATTAGAGGAACGAATTGGTGATACTAATCTAGTTGGTTATTACGATCTATTTCATAATGATTATGGACAGGGTTTAGTTCTTACGCTTTACAATAATCAAAGTTATAAAGATAGTTGTATATGGGTATGTAATCCTATTGATAGTAATGATATTATGGTAGTTTTTGCCGATCAAGAAATGCAAGATAAAACAGATTTTGGATTTGATCGTGATGCTTATAAATCAGCACTCTATTATAGTGAAGAAGACATGGATTCAGCAGTAGATCATACATATAAATCTATTAGAATGGTATTTAAGAGAGATTTTACTCAAAATTATAGTTTAGATTTTAGGATATATAAATCTCTTTCTGATATTGAAAAAATAAAGACAGATGCCGAAGAATTAGATCGTAATGATTATGGTACTTTAGCATCTTTAAAAAAGCCTGACAGTGATATTGTATGTGATTTAGTAGTATTGGATGGTAAGTTTGGTCTATGCTATTCAAAATATAATGAAGAATTAGATTCTTACAATGAACTTTACTTTGAAGAAAGAGATATCAACTTAACAAGTGATGTTACTTTGCTTTTAGATATGAAAGAAAGATTAGAAAAGTTTATTGATGATTGCATTGATTATGATTTACATTTTGATGATAAAGTAAAAATATAAAAAATAACTACACTTTTCTATGAATCAGAGTTAACATCACAAACAGGAGGATATGATTTATGGTTAGAGATGATATAAATGAAGTTAATGATGAAGAATTTGATAGGTTAATTATTAGCTTTGATACTGCATTTGATAAGTATTTTAAAGATAATCAACTGGTAGAAAAATATGTTGCCTTTTACATTGCTGAAAGATTAAAATATAATTTTTTGTTTCGACAAACATTAGTTGATATCATTCGTGCATCATTGAATGATTTGGCACAACTCAATGAAGATGATTGTAATTATGATGCGATGAAGAAAATTTTAAAAGAACAATATTCTTTTGAGATTATTAGTGATGATCCACTAGAAATTATATGTATTGACCAGTAATGGTCTTTTTTGATTGGAGGAATTAGATGTTAAAAGATTATCAAATAAAGAGAATAAAAGAAAGTTATCCTAAAGGTACAGAGATAGAACTCATTAGTATGGAGGATTCACAAGCAGTTCCTAGAGGTACTCATGGTATTGTTGATTTTGTTGATGATATTGGTACAATTCAAATGACTTGGGATAATGGATCAACATTAGGATTAATTGTCGGTGTAGATCAATTTAAAGTACTTAAGAAAACAGATCCTAATATTGATTCTAAAGAAATAAAAATATAAGGAGGAATTAATATAAGTACAAGATCAAGAATAGGAATATTAAAAAAAGATGGTAGCATCGAAAGTATATATTGTCATCTTGACGGATATCCTGATGGTGTTGGGAAAATATTATATAAATATTATTCAAAGTTTGTGGATATAGAAAATCTACTTAAGCTAGGAGATATTGAATGTCTAAAGGAAAAACTAAATCCTGATTTAAATTCTAATGATAATGTGACTATTGCTTATCATAGGGATTTAAAAGAAAGTATGTCTAAAAACAAAGTCATGATAAATAAAACTGTTAATGATTTTAATAATATATTATTTGATTCATGGATTGGTTATGTTTATTTATATGATGAAAAAAGTAATACGTGGTTGTATGATAATTACTCGATTGACAAAGAGGCATTATCGCTAAAACCATTAGATGATTATTTTAAAATATCCAATAAAATGAAAGAACTATCACTTGAAGAAATTAAGAAATTAAGAAATGATAATTATGAATGTTTAGTTCTTCAAGGATGTGGTGGCGATTTAACAGATTGGGTTATTGGTTTTACTGATTTATTGAAAGATGAGGGAATTGTTAGCGATTCTTTTTCTTTTAATAAAATTTATTTTTTTGAAAATCATGATTTGACTAATCTTGTTTTTACACTTGATGATAAAGACATTAATATGAGTAAACTTGCAATGTTTAGATTAAAAATTAGGGATGTTTTTGGAGCAATGTGGTTATCCGATTATATTGATAATGGATATATAAAAAATATAAATATATAAGGAGGAAGATTACTGTTACAAGATCAAGTTAAAGAAATTGCTGATTTGAGCTATCAAGCTCATATTACAAAAGATGCTACAAAAAAGCATGAAATAGAAGATGAAGTGCAAAATATTCTAGTAAATTTGAAGAAGGAAGCACTATCTAGTTTTCAAAATGAAAGTGAAATAAAAAAATTCTTAGATAATGTTGTATTTTTTAATAACTACTCTTTTAACAATTTATGTCTCATATGGAAGCAAAACAAAAATGCTAGTTATGTAGCATCATTTAAAACATTTTCAAAAATGGGATATTATCCAAAAGAAGAGGAGAAAGGTAATGGACTAAAGATACTTGTCCCCTCTTTTTTTACTCGTGTGAAAATTAAAAATGATGATGGTAGTTATGAAATCAAACCATTATTTGCATTATCTGATGATGACAAGAAAAAATATCGTGATAAAAACGATGATAGTATTGTTTATCACGATCAAAGACTAAGTCATTTTTCCATCGGTACAGTTTTTGATGTTTCACAGACAAATATGCCCATAGATTTAATCCATGATAAATTAAATCCAATACTTGAGGATCCTAATGCAGATTATATTACTGATAATTTTATTAAAGCAATTTATAAGGATGGTTTTAAAGTAAAATATGGTAATATTCTAAACGGATCCAAAGGATATTGTGATTTTCAAAATAATACTCTTGTAATAAGAGATGGATTAAGTAATCTAATGATACTAAAAGTAATAATCCATGAATATGCTCATGCTTTGGCTCACAGGCATCTAAAAGAAAATAATAAGGAATATACCGAACATCGTGAAAAATACGAAACAGAGGCTGAATCTATCGCTTATGTGGTTTCAAAATATTTAGGATTGGATACTCGTGATTATAGTCAAACTTATCTTTATTCATGGAGCAAAAATAAAGATTTTAAAGAGATAGATGATTCTTTTTCTACCATTGTAAATTATAGTAAGAAGATTATTGACAATTACAATAAGATAGTTGAAAAAAATAACATTTTAGAAGACATGGAGTGTGTCAGCATATGAAAATGTCAAAGCTAAAATGGAACTGGATTAAGTTTTGGGGACATCGATACATATGGATGTACCCTAATAAAGCAAATAAGCAAGTTGTCTTTTATCATCATCGTTTTTTTGATGTTAAATTATGGGATGACTTTTTTAAGGAGGATTTAAAATAAAAGAATTTACAGAAGATAATTTTATAAAATTAAGACAAATTATACTGGATAAAGCAGACATTGACTTAAAAACTGCTACTTTTCTATTAATGGATACTCTATGTTACAAAGATGAAATAGTATCTCTAAAGTGGAAAAATATTAATCTTGACAATGGAACAATATTTATTAATAAAGAAAATATGCATAAAAAAAATCGTATCGTAGATGCATTCACTTCTGATATTCCAAACGTTTGTTTAAATCTACTTAAGCAGTATAAAGATTATCAAATAAAAAATAATAAATATGATGATAATAATTTTGTTTTTACAAAAGGAAATGGTAAATCTTGGAATACACAAGATTTTAATTTTAAATGGTACAGATTTAAAAAGGAACAAAATATAGATAAACACATAACATTACACGACCTAAAAAACTCTGGATTATTTTTTAATATAACAAATAATACGTTTAACATAAAAATATAAACTAGGAGAATTTAATTGATAGTAAAGCATAAATGTTTAAATTATTCAGAACGTGTAATAAAAAGTGTTATAGATAAGTGTAATAAAGATTTTAAAGGATTAGATGGAATATTAGAAGTATTTAATAACACTAGAGAACAAGGATTTGTTTTAAAAATCTATGACTCGTATGATCCATCTTATGATACTTGTATTTGGGTATTTGAAATACCTCTACAGGATCAATTAAATGTTATTTTCGGTAATAGAAAAGATTGTACTGCTGATAATCATTGGAATGAAGAAATGTTTAAAAGCAGAATTACTTTTGATTCATTAAATACAAAGGACGTCATAGAAATGATTTTTGATTATATAAAAGAACGATATGATAGAGATTTAACTTATGATGTTAAATTAAATATATAAAAGGAGGCAGATATATAGATAATGGTAATAAATACACTCTTGGTGATTTAATATCTTGTATTGGAAGTTTAGTAAAAGAATATGAAGAAAATTTGCTATCAAATAAAACTGTAGATACATCTGATAATCGTTTATTAAAAACAAAAGATGTAATCCATGAGTATCCTGTTTTAACCCAATACTCTTTGACAAAAGCAGTACAAGAGAAAAAACTCTCTTACACAAAGATTGGAAATACTAATTATTTTCGAGTAAAAGATATTGAAGAGTTTCTTAATTTAGGTAAGAGGGACATAAATAATGGCTAAATTAACAGCAAAAGATTTGGTTAGATTCACTATTACTGTAGCTGAAGCGAATGCAAATCATATTGAAAAAGATGATTTAAAAGGAATTACAGAAATTATTCCTAATAAAAAATATAGAATTGTTGTAAGTAATGGATTTAAAAGAGATGGTAGTCGAGATCGTATTTCTGAAACATTTTATGGTACATTGTTACAAGCAATAGAAAGAAAAAAAGAAATAAAAAACGAGCTTGATGATTTGCATCCTGATGCTAATTCTACACTTGAAGAATTTTCTAAATTATATGTTAAATATTTGGAAGATAAAGTTAAAAATGGATTAATTGATATTACAACATATGAGGGATACTATGATTTATTAGATCTTCGTATCTTACCACATTTTAAAAATAAAATCATAAAAGATATTACCTCTACAGATATTGAGAATTGGCTTGGAAAATTAAGAAAAACTAAAACTAAAAAAGGAACTTTCTTACATCCTACAACTATTGCACACTGTTTTAAATTATTTAGTAATATGTTTAATTTTGCTAAATTAGAAAAAATATTAAAAGAAAATCCGTGTGATTATATTGATAAAAAACCTACGGAGCAACCTGAAGAGAAAGAATATTTTACTTTAGAAGAAATGGATTACGTTAAAGAACTGTTAATGAATTCCAACATTCGTTTAAAAACAGCAATTTTTTTAACGATGGATACTGGATGTCGTAGAGAGGAAATTATTGGCTTAACTTGGAAAAATGTCGATTTAGAAAATAAAACCATTGATATAAAAGATGCTGTAGTTTCTACCTCTACTAAAGCACCCTTAAAGCATGAACGAGTTCGCAAAAAAGGTGTAAAAAGTGTTCATAGTGATCGAAAGATAGGAATTACTAATGTCTGTGTCGAATTATTAACTCAATATAAAAATTTTAAAAAAGATAGTGGCTTAAGAGTTAAAGACAGTGATTATGTATTTACTAATTGGGATAGTAATAAAGTATGGGATCCTAATAGATTTACTGCCGAGTGGAATACTTTTAGAAAAGAAAATAATATCAAGAAAAAAGTTACTATTCATGGATTAAGACATTCAAATGCAACATTTCTATTATCTATTGGTGTTCCTAAAAAAGATGTAGCCAAAAGATTAGGACATACTCCTGAAGTTTTGGATAGAGTCTATACACACAGTAGCGAAGAAGAAGATAAAAAAATGGTTGATAAAATAGAAAAGAATTTTTATGGTAATAAATCTTCTTCTTTTTCTACTTATGCCATTACCTCTATCATCGCAGGTTATGTTGATAATGAATATAAAAATGAAAATTATAAACTACTTGATTATTTAACAGGTGAAGAAATTAATCATGATAATTTAAATGAATATTTAGAATCTTGTCAAAATTACTTATTAGATATATACCCTATTCTTGATATCTTTAAAGATAAAAATATAGTGCCTAATGAAGAAGTATTTAAAAGTAGAATTGCTAATTATATAGGTTTTTTGGGATCTAGTAATCAAGTCGCAAAACCCATTGAGAAATTAACATCTAAAAAAATTAATTTATAGAGCAAATAAATGCCCCTAGTATGTTAATCTAACAAAGAATATGGTATAATATATAATATAAAATGAAAGCTGGTGATATCTATGAAAGTCATTAAAAATGAAAAAGAAATCCAAAATAAAATTAAAAAAGTAGATGGTGCTATGGCACAGGAAGGTATGCCTTTAACAAAAGATTTAAAGTCTATTTTATATAATTGTTACACAGGTAAAACAACCTTTAATGCTGAAAGAAAAAAAATAATTGATAAGTATAGGAAAATTTATGGATAATAAGTATAAATACACATATGAAAAAACTGCAAATTATTGTTATAAAGATTCTGATGTTTTGATTAACAAACTTAATATTACAAATGAAAAGGATCTTTATGACGCTGAACGTGGTTTAGTTGCATTACGTACTGCTCAATTAAATGAAGAAGCTATAAAAGGACATTTTGATTTCAATCATTTAAAATCTATTCATAAATTTCTTTTTCAAGATATTTATAGATGGGCTGGAGATATCAGAAACTGTAATATTGCTAA
>JAGHJJ010000109.1 GCA_017886705.1 Bacilli bacterium
TATAATCAGATCCTTTCGATGTTTTATTGTGCAATTACATTGTATCATAGGTTTCTGAAATGACTCTTTTTTATAGACTAAAATAGTGTCAGCAATTTTACTCACCAACACTATTTATTATAGAACCCTTTTAAAGATTACACTATTCTAGTAATAGAAACAGCTGCTGAATATAAATCATTAGGTACTAGGCTAATGTCGATTCCTGATGTGTTAATTAAACGATAGCTTGCGCCTGGAAGTGCTGCAAATATTGCGTTACCACTAATAGTACCAGTATCACAACAAGTAAGTTTATTATGAGTAGAAGAATGGGCAATTAGAACGTCTGATGGCCAGAATTGATGTAATTCAACTCCTAAAGTTCTAGGTTCACAAGTAGAGTAATCACTATCAGTATGTCTTACGTTAATCCACCAGTGGATAATATAAATTCCTTCTTCAGGAATAGTAAAATCACCAGTTGCAGGGTTATATGATATTTTGTTAGAAATATTAGTATTTTGGAAAAGTATTGGTTGATTGTGTGATACAGTTGAGTTTGTCTCATCATGCACCATAGCATAACTATTGAAAGTTGTAGCATCTTCTCCGGCAGGTCCTGTTGCTCCAGTTGCACCAGTTGGACCAGTGATACCTTGAGGACCAGTAGCTCCTGTAGGACCAGTTACACCAGTAACACCTGTTGCACCAGTAGGTCCAGTAATACCTTGAGGACCAGTAGCTCCCGTAGGACCCGTAACACCTTGTCTACCAGTAGCACCCGTAGGTCCAGTTGGACCAGTAGGACCAGTTACTCCTTTTTTACATACGCAATCTAATACTCTGCATAAGCAATCATCTTTTTTATCTTTGCAGTGCTCATCATTTCTTTCTTTACAGCAATCTCTCATGATGTCTTCTAAATTATCTTGATTCAATGTTTTCTCCCTCCTTTCAATATATCATATGAAGAAGTAAAAAAAGGTAATGAGCTAATAACCAGTCAAGATATATTTTTTTTAATTTTTAAAAAGCATTGACTTAAAGTTAACTTTAAGAAGTATAATATAAATGGTAAAAAGAAAGGATGATGAAATATGGTAAAACAAACAGCAGGAAGAGATCAATTAGGAGAATTTGCTCCTAAGTTTGCAGAGTTAAATGATGATGTCTTATTTGGTGAAGTATGGTCTAGAGAAGATAAATTATCATTAAGAGACAGATCATTAATTACTGTAGTTGCATTAATGAGTAAAGGAATATTAGATTCTAGTTTAAAGAGTCATTTAATCAATGCAAAGAAAAATGGAATTACGAAAGAAGAAATGGCAGAAATTATTACTCATGCCGCTTTCTATGCTGGATGGCCAAATGCCTGGGCAACATTCCGTATGGCAAAAGAAGTATATGAGGATGAACAATAAATGAAAAGAAGTGCCGGTATTTTATTATATAAAAAAGAGAATGATAACTTCTTAGTATTGTTAGCACACTTTGGTGGACCTTACTGGGAGAAGAAAGATAAAGGTGCATGGTCAGTTCAAAAAGGAATAGTGGAA
This sequence comes from Bacilli bacterium, assembly GCA_017886705.1. GTDB lineage: Bacteria > Bacillota_I > Bacilli_A > RF39 > UBA660 > Faecimonas. The sequence goes on from JAGHJJ010000109.1 coordinate 1,542, forward strand.
GATGGTGAAAAAGTATTAACTGCTGCAAAAAGAGAAGTAGAAGAAGAGACAAATTTAAAAATTGTGAACGATATCTATTTCTTAGCATCTAAAAAAGTAACAAATAAAAAATTAGCAATTATGTTTTATTCCTATTATGATGGAGATATTTCTAACTTTAAAAGTAATACATTTCAATTAGAATGGCCAAAAAACTCTAATAAGATAGAAGAATTTCCTGAAATGGATAAAATAGACTGGTTTATGTTAGATAAAGCCAAGGAATATATTCATCCAACACAACGTTTCTTTATTGAAAAATTAGAAGAAAAAATAAAGAAGGGAGAAAAATAAAATGACAGATATTTTAGTAATTTATTATAGTTTTACAGGAAATAGTAAAAAAGTAGCAGAATATGCAAAAGATAAGTTAAACGCAGACATTTTAGAATTAGAACCAAAGATTCCATTTTCTGATGACTATGACAAAGTAGTAAAAGAATGGCAAAATAATGACATCAAACGAGATGTTGAGATTAAAGAAGTAAGCATAGACTTATCTAAATATAAAAAAATAGTTTTAATTACTTGTACTTGGTGGTATGGAATCAGTCCTGTAATGAAAAAGTTTTTAAAAGAGTATGATTTATCTGGGAAAGATATCATTGTTGCAAGTTCTAATGCTGGTTGGATTGGTCATTGTTTTAGAGACTATAAAACTTTATTACCAAATTCTAATATCAAAGGAGAACTTGATTTATTGTTTTCAGCAAATGAAGGAGAACGCAATAAAATGTTGACATCTTGGAATGATGTTGATGCATGGATTGAAAAATTACAATAAGATGAAGGAGAGATGAATGATGAACGAAAAAGAATTTGAGAAAGTTAATGTATTTGGAAAAGGGAATCCAAACGATGCTTTTGCTAAATATTTTATAGGGAAAAGTTACTTAAATCCCTTAACTGATCCTAAAACTTGTAATTTTTTTCTAGCAAACGTTACATTTGAACCAGGATGTAGAAATAACTGGCATATTCATCATGCCAAAAGTGGAGGAGGACAACTTCTAATTTGTACAGCAGGATATGGCTGGTACCAAGAAGAAGGAAAAAATGCAGTATCACTAGAGCCAGGAATGGTAATTACCATACCTGCTAATGTAAAACACTGGCATGGAGCAAACAAAGATTCATGGTTCTCACATATTGCAGCAGATGTACCAGAAGAAGAGACACAAAATGAATGGTGCGAACCAGTTAGTGATGAAGAGTATAATCAATTATAATGGAAAAAGTTCTAAAGTTGAAATGAATGATAAAATATTGATAATCACTTTTCTTTACTATACAACTTAGTTGTAGAAGTTAAGAAAGGAAAGTATAAATAAATCAGCAAAATGAAATAATCTTATTTGAAAATCAAAAAGTCAAACTTGAGGTAAATATGCAAGATGAAACCGTATAGTTAAACATTGAACAAATGTCTGAACTATTTGACAGGGATAGAACTGTTATTACTAGACATATCAACAACATTTTTAAAGAAAAAGAATTAGCTAAAAATGAGGTGTGTGCAAAATTTGCACATAGTTGTTATAAGCTAGAAAAAGTAATGATAGGGACAAAGCCGATTATGAAGTTAGTTTATAATGTATTTGTATTTTTGGTAAATTTATGTTAATATAATAGCCAGTTAAAAACAAGGGATGTTTTGGTCATGAAATTTGAAGTATTATTAAATAGTATACTTAGGTTGTCAATGAATAAGGCAACAAAATTATTAGATGATTATCGAAAAAATGTAGGATTTAGAAATTTTTACGAACAACAAAAGGTTTTAGATATATTAACACATAAGGCAAATGCTCAAAGACAAATTAAAGAAGAAGCGTTTCAAGAAGCTTTAATGTGTTTAGCTTTTATGACCAAAGATAAATCTCAATGGAGCAAGGCGGCTTTTGAGAACATTAAGGATTATCCAATGATTATATGGATTGAATGTATTGGAATAATGGATTCTCAAAGTGTAAAGTCATTACTCAATAACTATCATAAAGAGCTTCCTTCATCTTTAATTGAAACATGTATAATTAATTTACCAGAAAAAATGCAATTAACAGCTATTGATAAGTATAAAAGTAATTTAAATCCTGAAGATAAAATGTATTTTAATTTCTTTTATTCAGTAAGTGAAAAAGCACGGTTAAAATTAAGGAATTATTTTCCTAATCAAATTGGTGATGATATTTTATTAGAATTAGAAGATTTAGACGAAAATGAAGTGTTTAAAAAGTTATCCAGTGAGCGTGAAAGATTAATGAGATTATCTGCTGATGATTTGGTAGAATTTATCCTTTTAAAGTCACGTAAATTAGATACTTTAAATAGATTTTTAGAATTATTTAGTGATAAAGTAAATGAATGTACTATTCCTAAATTTGAACTATTATTTACTAGATATAAGTATATAGGTAATTATAGAGGATGTTATTTTGATGATGAAGACCAACAATCAGAATTATTGAATGATAATGATTTGTTCAAATTATTTAAAAATAAATTTCATCAAATTGGTATTGAAGAAACACTTGCATTATTTGATAATAGAACACATTATAAAAGTAATAAATTCACTGTTGATGTTGTATTAGAATTTTTAGATATTGCATATTCTGATAACAATTTATCAAAGTACATTAATGATGAAACTATATCAGAAATTATTACTAAATTTGTAGAAAAATGTAGTAGTAAAGATTACTCACTCGAAGATTTTGAACGACTAGTAAAAAATATAGGAAAAGATGACAAAAGAAAATTAATATTTGATGATTACATTGAAGCAATAATAGCATGTGGTAAATTACTAAAAGAAAGAGTTATTCATGACCAAAATTCTTTGTTTTTAGAGTTGAGAAATAAATTTTCAAATGATTTATTAAGAAGATGTGAAAAAGACGGTACTTATTTAGAAAATATTTCTTTAAATGGTTTGTTTTATAGATTAGCAAAAGGAAGCATACCATTTGATAAAGTTTATATGACTAAAACCTATAAAGGCTTAATTTACTTATCTAAATGTGGCCAAATGATTGATAACGCAGATTATATAACTCAATTTTTAACAGATGTACAACTTGCCAAACTAAATATAAGGCCAGTTATACGATGGAAAAATGTAATTAATAGGACTAATACTAAGGCAGATAGTTTGTCATTGGTAGAAAGAATGGGATTACAATTATTATGCTATTTTGGAAAAGATATTGGTAAGTATTTATTAGAAGCTAATATGCAAGGTAATCGAATGGAAAATTTATTTGATGGTTTAAAATACGAAAATATTTCTATTGATGAAAACGGAGTTCCCAATATAAATGAGGAATTGATTAGTTATCTTTTTGGGAAAGGAACGATGAAAGAGCCTAATTCTGTAATTAACAGAATGATAAGAGGAGATATTCCTGAATTTGAAAGATATTTTACGGAATTTTGTAATTCGTTTGATAAAATTAAAGAAAGATGTAATGGAATATTAAGTGTTAAGAGAGTTGTCAAACATTTTGAAGATATAGATCTGCCAATTAAACTAAAACCAGATGAAATAGGATTTAAACATGCTTTAAGAGAAATGAATACAACAGATTCAACTTTACTATCTGAAGCAATAGGATTATGTAAAGATGCAAGAAATAGGGACTATTCATCTATTCCTAAAGTAGAAGGGAAATTAGGTGATTTTACATATAAAATATTAGATTTAGATGATCCAATGGCTATTGCTGTAGGGTATTTATCACATTGCTGTTTTGTGGTTAGAGGAATATCTTATTCGGCACTTAAGCACTCAATGCAATCTAGAAATGGAAGAACCTTTGGTGTTTATTATAAAGGGCAATTTTTAACTCAAAGTTGGGTATGGCGCAATGGTGATGTAATTTGTTTTGATAGTGTTGAGGCAGGTAGTCCATGTCACGGGATGTATAAAGATGATATACAATTAGTCGATGTATACAAGGAAGCAGCAAATAAAATGTTATATATATCACAAGAAACAGAAGACGATATACAAAAAGTTAAAGTTGTTACTGTAGGAGTATCTGATTATACATTTGATAATTTAAAAAATGTCGAAATTGACGTTCCTAGACCACTAGAAAAAGATGTTTATGTTTATGATTCATCTAGGCAGTGGATATTAGCAGGAAATATTCCAGAGCAACCAAGATATGGAGCTATTGGTGTTCAGTATAGAGATTCTAGAAAAAAAGTTGTGTCTATTAATGATATAAATAATATTGATATAGATACATTAGATGAGGTGGCACTTAATGTAAATTCTTTAAGATATCAAATTGATGGAGAAGAATTGCCATTAGATTTTAATAATTATACTAAAATTATTTCAGGAGACGGTTGGTATATTTTAGTTAAGAATGATGGTTCTATTGAAAGCGGAACATTAAACGGAAATGAAGAAACAAAAATAGAATATGATAAATATATATCAAAGTTTATCGAATCTAAAATAAGTACGTTTGATGATAGCAAGCCATTTGTAAAAAGATTAAAACCGTTGAATGATAATAGAAAATAGGTGATGATAATATGTTGTTTTTTGAAAATGCTAAAGAAAGTTTTGAATCAGCATCAGGAGTATTTAACAAATGTAATTCTGAAAGTCAATTTTATCATAAATTTGCAAAAATGATTCCAGATAAAATCGATGTAGATACATTAGTATTAGCTTTTAAAATAGCATTACAAGATGCAGAAAAAGAAGGTGAAAATACTCTTGCCTTTATTGCACTTATTCCACAATATGTTAGACAATGTACATCTTTAGAATTTGCACATGAATTTAGAAAAAAATATAATACTGAAGTGTTAGGTTTAACTCAGGAAGAATTACCAGATGTTGATTATGGATATATAGAAGTAGAACCAGATGTTATTGATATTTCAGATAAAGATAGAAATGACGTTTTAGCAGCTTTATATAATGCGAGTACACCAGCTGGTATGGGATTTTTACAATATAATCCAATGCCTTGGACCAAAGAAATAGCAAGTATGTATTTTGATCAATTTGGTAAACCTAATGAAGATGGTACGATAGACATTAAATGGATAATGGGAAGGCCATTAAATTGTAAATTTGTAGGGAATCTTGTTTATGTTGCAGGGTATAATAATGATAATGAATGTGGATTAGCTCAAAAAGCAATATCTACATGTCCTAATTTAGATAAAAGAAAACTTTATAATAAGAAGTAAATAATATAGATAGAAAGTAAGTGGAAAACTTGAAATAATATGATAGTATTTTTTGATTTAGACTGTACGTTTAGGTAAAAAATAAACAACCATTTAATTAAAAGAGTACAAGAAAGCTGTAGAGAACATTCTGTAAATGGCGAAGAAGAAAGTTATTTGCAAAATAGTGAATATATCTGGGTATGTGATCCATTAGATGGTACAGGTATGTATGTAAATCATATTCCTGTATTTGTATTTTCTCTAGCTTTAGTTTATAAAGGGCAGCCTATTGTAGGAGTAGTATATAATCCAAATGAAGA
>JAGHJJ010000110.1 GCA_017886705.1 Bacilli bacterium
AAATATCTATGAATACTGAAGAAGAATTAGAAAAAATATTCAAAACTATTAATACTACGCAAATAAAGTCTATGCTTGAAAATCAAACATAGACTTATCTAAAAATTTCTCATGCGTTTATCCTGAAGACTGAAAAGAAAAGATTGCACGAAAACAAAAAAAGTGATATGATAACGACATAGCGTGAAATACATTGACAAAGGATATGGTAAATTAGAACCTTTTTAAAAGAGACTTCGTGGCTGGTGAAAACGAAGAAAAGACTAATTTATTACTCCCTTTCGAGTAAGATTATAAAAATAATCTCGGTAATACCGTTATAAAAAAAGAGTAAAAAGAAGGATGGTACCGTGTATAAAGCACTCCTAATAGGAGGTGCTTTTTTTAATTATTGAAGGAGTAAAAAAATGAAAAAACCATTAGTAAAAAATTTTTCTGAGGAAGTATTGTTTACTTTAGAAAGTCAAAAACAAGATAAAAAATTTACAAAATATGTAAGAACAATTCTAACAGAACGGTACTTAGATGATAAAGTTACTATTTCCTCATTGGCAAAGAGATTTAAAAGAACCAATATAACATCATTTCAAAAAGACCTGTTATGGGATACAATTAGCCTAAAATTTGCAACATCCCCGATAGTAGAATTAAAAGAAAGTTATAATATAATTGATAATATGCCAATAGACTACTTAGTAAGAGTAACCCAAAATTGTCTCCATCCTAGTCTAAAAGAATATGCTAGAGTAGTTTGTTATGAAAAACAACTAAAGATGGAAGAAGAATTAGGACTAGATCCTGTAGATTATGAAAAATATGAAGAAGATGAAGTAATAATAAATTCGCATCAAGCAGCTATGGAAGTTAAAAAATTACGAAAATAATAAGATAATAATAATGCATTTTATTAAAAGGTGGTGATAAAGTGATAAGTAAAAAAGAATTAGAAAATTACTTTTCAAAACATAGACAAGTGTTAACGATTACTCAACTTCAAAAAAAATTCAGTATATCAAATGCAGAAAAAACTAATTTTTTAGATATATTAGTTTCTTTAGAACAAGAGGGCAAAATAATTGTAAATGATGATAATACTTGTCTTTCAATTCCTACTGACCATTATTTAAAACATGGAACAGTTCAAGTCTCAAATCGTGGAAATTATTATATAAAAGATAAAAATGGTCAAAGAATCAACTTACCATATAATAGTAGATATGATATTAAAGAAGGAGATCATATCTTTGTTGAAGAACAACAAATACAAACGTCATATAAAGGATACCATGAAGGGTTGATTGCTCATAAAACTGAAAAGCCAAGGCAATTAGAATCAACATCAGAAATGGTACAATCAGAAATAAAAAAAGAGGCTGGTACTTTTAATTTATATATTATGGTTGATAACAAAAAAATATATATATCACCTAAAAATTATAATAGTGCTTATCCAGGTGACATTGCTAGTGTTTCAATAAATGCTAATGGAAGAGAAGCAAAAGTTGTTGAAGTTTTAGAAAGAAAAAATCAATTTCATGTGTTTTACTGCAAACAAGTAGGAAGTGAAAAGAGATGGATTCCAATTGGAACAAATGAATTTCCTATTAATCAAACTCCTAATGAATATTTTCAAATAGGTGATAGGGTAATCGCAAGTATTAAAGAGAAAACAAAAGATGGCTACAATATAGAAATTACACAGAAGCTAACAGCCAATAATACATTCGAAGAAATGACAGAAAGTACCTTGCTTGATTACGGGTTCCACCTTTCATTTTCCTCTAAAGCAATGGCAGAAACTATGAAAATTTCTACTACTATTCCAGCAGAAGAAATAAAAAAAAGAAAAGATCTTCGACTTCTACCAACCTTTACAATCGATTCAGAGGATGCAAAAGATTTGGATGATGCAGTCTCAATAGAAAAAGTAGGAAGCAATTACAAATTATATGTTTCAATTGCTGATGTTAGTTATTATGTAAGGCCAAGCATGGCTCTGTTTAAAGAGGCAATAGAGCTTGGAACAAGTGTTTATCCACCTGGATTAGTTTATCCTATGCTACCACAAAAATTATCAAATGAGGTTTGCTCTTTAAATCCTAATGAAGATAGATTAACGAAAACTTGTGAAATTTTATTAGATAAAGAGGGAAAAGTCTTGGATTATCAAATTTATAATAGCGTAATTAATAGTAATTATAAGATGTCTTATCAAAAAGTTAATAAATTATTAGAAGGAAAAGAAATCGTTGAAGAATATTTACCCTATTATCATAATTTAATAGAGATGTACCAATTATCAAATTTATTACAAAATAAAAGATTAAACCAAGGGTTTCTGTGCTTAGAAAGTGAAGATATAAAAATTAAAATAGATTCCTCCGGAAATCCTATTCAGATAGAAGAAAATGATAAAGGGCCAGCGCAATTATTAATCGAAAATTTTATGGTATTGACTAATACATGTGTTTCTGAATATGCATACTGGTTAGATATTCCATTCGTATATCGAAATCACGAGCCTCCAGAGGCACAAAAAGCAAGACAATTAGAAAGTAATCTTTCAGTACTACATCAAAAAATAAAAAGAATTTCTAATATTCAAGAACCTAAAATGTTACAAAAAGTATTATTAAGTTTAATAGAAGGAACAACAAAAGAAGAAGCAAAATATATTTCAGATATATTCTTAAAATCATTTTCTAAAGCGTATTATTCAAACATGAATAAAGGACATTATGGATTAGCGCTAGATTTTTATGGAACTTTTACTTCACCAATTCGTAGAGCAAGTGATTTGTTAAATCATCTATTTATGGAAGAAATAATTAACCCGAATGAAAAGATTGATAATTTAGAAAGTATTAAGGAAAATTTAGAATTAATATGTTCACACATCTCACTTCAAGAGGAAAATGCAGAACATGTAGAAGCAGATATAAATGCTAAATTATTGTATCAATTAGGATTACAATATAAAGATAAAACATTAGATGGAAAAATTGTTTTTTTAACAGACTCTATGATGTACATAAAAACAGAACAGCAGATTCCAGGATTTATTTTATTAAATAAAAAATATAAGTATGATTTTGTTAAGAAAGAAGTACGAGATTGTAAAAATGGTTTTACCTATCATATAGGTAATTCAATCCCTATACGCTTAGAACGTGAACAAAAGAATGGAAGTATATTAGCATTTCACATAGACAAATCCAAATTAGAACAAGAAAAACAATTAATAAAGAGGAGAGATAAAAAATGATAAATATAAAAGAAAATGAAAAATTAAGTATAATGAACCATTCTTGTGCTCATTTATTAGCACAGGCAGTAAAGCACCTATATCCAGAGGCAAAATTCTGGGTAGGACCAGTAATAGAAGAAGGTTTCTATTATGATATTGATTTAGGAGATAAAACATTAACAAATGAGGATCTTCCTAAAATAGAACGTGAGATGAAAAAAATTGCGAAAGATGGAAAAAGAATTGTCCGTCATGAATTAACAAAAGAAGAAGCAAAAGAGATGTTTAAAGATGATCCATACAAATTAGATTTAATCTCTAGAATGGATGAAAAGGAAGAAAAGATTTCTTGCTACAGTCAAGGAGATTTTACAGACCTTTGTAGAGGACCACACGTAGATACAGTAAAAGAATTAAAACATTTTAAACTAATCAAACATAGTGGAGCATATTGGAAAGGTGATGCTAAAAACAAGATGCTTCAAAGAATTTATGGAGTATGTTTTGAAACAGAAGAAGACCTAAATGCTTACTTACAAGAACTAGAAGAAGCAAAAGAAAGAGATCATAGAAAGATTGGAAAAGAACAAGAATTATTCATGACACACGAATTAGTAGGATCTGGTATGCCATTATGGTTACCAAATGGAGCTCTAATCCGTCACGAACTAGAAAACTATATCTATCAAAAGGAAGAAGCTCAGGGATATAATCATGTATACACTCCATGTGTTGGTACCGTTGATTTATATAAAACATCAGGTCACTGGGATCATTATAAAGAAAATATGTTCCCTATGATGAAAGTAGATGAGGAAGAATTTGTCCTTCGTCCAATGAACTGTCCTCATCATATGTTAGTATATAAAAATAAGATGCATTCTTATAGAGACTTACCAGTTCGTATAGGAGAATTCGCAACAGACTTTAGATATGAAGCATCTGGCGCTGTAAAAGGATTAGAAAGAGTTCGTTGCATGTGTCAAAATGATGCTCATCTATTTGTAAGACCAGATCAAATTGGAGATGAGTTTAAACGAGTAGTTAGCTTAATTCTAGATGTATATAAAGATTTTGGTATTAAAGACTATAAATTTAGATTATCTCTAAGAGATAAAAATGATAAAGAAAAATATTTTGATGATGACGAGATGTGGGATACTGCTGAAAATAAACTAAGAGAAGTATTAAATGAACTTGGAGTAGACTACTTTGAAGCAGAAGGAGAAGCAGCCTTCTACGGACCAAAACTAGATGTCGAAGTAAAACCAGCGGTTGGACCAGAAGTAACACTTTCAACTTGTCAATTAGACTTCTTATTACCAAGAAGATTTGAATTAACTTATGTAGATTCTAACGGAGAAAAACAAACACCAGTAGTAATCCATAGAGCAATATTTGGAACATTTGACCGTTTCACAGCTTTCTTAATTGAAGAGACAAAAGGTGCATTCCCTACATGGCTTGCTCCAACACAAGTAGAAGTAATTCCAGTATCATCAGAATTTCAAGGAGACTATGCAAGCGTCGTAACAGAAAAACTAAAAGAACAAGGTATCCGTGCAGAACTAGATGATAGAAACGAAAAACTAGGATATCGTCTAAGAGAAGCACAAACAAAGAAAGTTCCATATACACTAATTCTAGGAGATAACGAAAAACAAGATAACACAATTAGTTACAGACTACACGGACAAAAAGAAACAACAATAGTATCACAAGCAGAGTTTGTAAAATTAATTAAAGAAGAAATAGAAAATAAAACATTAAGAAAATAACAAGAGTACATTTTAAATAACTCTTGTTCTTTTCTAATTAAATAGATCTAATAAAATAAGAAAGTAGTTGAGAATATGAAAGAAAAAATACCAGAAGAAATATATAGAAAAGCTATAGTAAAATGGCAAGAACTACATCCTGAAAAAGACTATTTAGACATTAAAAAGACAGAAACAATAGAATTAGAAGGAATCGGAGTAATAAATCTAGGAAACTTAGTAAGCGCGAGAAGAAGTGTTTATAATGCTATGCAACAAGGAGAAAAATATCATGGACGAAAAAATCTCACCGAAGAACAAATAGTCTGGGGCACGGTACATGGAATGATATGGGATTACGAGGAATGGCAAGAAAATAACTATCGTAGGGCAGTAGAAAAATGGAAAAAATTACATCCAGAAAAATCCTATTTAGATATTAAGAAAACAGAAACAGTAGAACTAGAAGGAATCGGAGTAATAAATCTAGGAAACTTAGTAAGCATAAGAAGAAG
>JAGHJJ010000111.1 GCA_017886705.1 Bacilli bacterium
AGTAAAAATCCACCCTTAAAAAGGGTGGTTTTTCTCTGAAGCCTATAAGGCTTGACACTGGCAGCTACCATTTGGTAGCTCTTTTAGTCTGCCAATTGCCTTTGTCACTCTTACTTACCCGTAAACGGGTCCTTATATTCCTTCAAACTTCTCTGGTCTTTTATTTTATCCTCTAAATCTTGATTTTGTATATATCTTTTTATTGTATTTTTATTGAGACCTACTGTACTTACATAATATCCTTCAGCCCAAAAATGGCGATTTCCATAATTATATTTTAAATTTGCATGCTCTTCGAAAATCATTAATGAACTTTTTCCCTTCAAATATCCCATAAATGATGATACACTTATCTTAGGTGGAATCTTCACTAACATATGTATATGATCTGGGCATGCTTGAGCTTCTACTATCTCAACTCCCTTATAATCACATAGTCTTCTTAAATATACACCTATATCTCGACGTAATTTTCTATAAATTGCTTTTCTTCGATATTTTGGGGTGAAGACTATGTGATATTGACAGTTCCATCTTGTATGAGATAAAGAACTTTCATCATCGTTTTTTCTTCTCATAAAATAAATCCTCCCTTGATTTTAGATTTTGGTTGGCAGACCATTTTCTATTATATCAAAGGAGGATTTATTTTTCTCTTAACGCCACCGCTTCTTCAGCTCTCACCCGCATAGCGGGTGGTTTTGTCCTGTTCCTATCCCGGAACATAACAAAAAAGTCATCAAATTTGATGACTTTATCCAACATATTTGTCCACATTAATATACTAAATTTTTATATAAATCATGATTTTTTGTCCACAATATTTAATTTACGTGGACAAAATGTGGACAAATAGCCTTTTTTGGAGTTTTTTTACGTGGACAAAATCCTCGCAAACCCTTTATTTATCGCTATTTACCACAGCATTGTTTATATTTCTTCCCTGAGCCACATGGACAAGGATCATTTCTACCAATTTTCTTTACTCTTTTTGGTGTTTTCTTTGCTGGTTCTTTTCCTCCATCGTTAGTTATTTTTTTCTTTACGACTTCTTTACGTTCTACATTTTGTCTGATTTCTGCTCTTAATAAGAATGTTGTTACATCTTTATCAATCTTTTGAAGCATTTCATCAAACATGTTATATCCTTCCATAGTATAGGCACGAAGAGGATCTTCTTGAGCATATCCTCTCAAATGAATTCCTTCTCTTAGATGGGACATTGTATTGATATGTTCCATCCAATAATTATCTACAACTTGTAAAGTAATGGCTTTTTCGAATTCATCTGTTACTTCTTGTGGAATTTCTTTTATTTTTTCTTCATATTCTGCAGTTATTTTCTTAACTAATATATCAATTACTTCATCTTCTGGTAAATTTTCTATTTCTGATACTTTAATATCATTTTTTAATAAATTCTCATTTACATATTCTGCAATTTCTTCATAATCTTGTTTTCCTAAAGCTCCTTCTGGTGCTAAATGGGATTTTACTAAATCTTCCATGTGATGGCGGAATGTTTCTAATACCATTTCATGAATAGATTCACTATCTAGTATTCTATTTCTTTTTGCATACATAATTTCTCTTTGATCGTTCATTACATCATCATATTGTAGTAATTGTTTACGGATATCAAAGTTATTACCTTCTACTCGTTTTTGAGCTGTTCCAATTGATCTTGTAAATGTTTTACTTTGGATTGCTTGATCTCCTAATCCCATGGATTTCATCATTTCACCAATTCTATCAGAACCAAAGCGAACCATTAAATCATCTTTCATTGATACAAAGAATTGAGTATATCCTGGATCTCCTTGACGTCCAGAGCGTCCACGTAACTGATTATCAATACGCCTTGATTCATGACGTTCTGTACCAACAACACATAGACCACCTAATTTTCTGATTTCATCAGATAGTTTAATATCAGTTCCACGTCCAGCCATGTTAGTTGCGATTGTTACTGATTTTTGTTGTCCAATTTTAGAAATAATTTCAGCTTCGCGAGCATGATTTTTAGCGTTTAATACTTCATGTGGAATATGTGCTTTCTTTAATAAGTCACTGATTAACTCACTTGTTTCAATAGCGATTGTACCAATTAATACAGGTTGCCCTTTTTCATAACGCTCTTTTACAAAATTAATAATTGCTTTATATTTTGCTTCTTTAGTTGCATATACTAAATCTGGTGCATCTATACGAATTACTTCTTTATTTGTAGGTATTTCTATAACATACATGTTATAGATATTTCTAAATTCTTCTTCTTCTGTTTTTGCTGTACCAGTCATACCTGCTAGTTTTTTATACATTCTGAATAGATTTTGGAAGGTAATCGTTGCTAGAGTCTTTGTTTCTTGATTGATTGTTACTCCTTCTTTAGCTTCGATTGCCTGATGTAGTCCATCAGAGTATGCACGACCTTTCATTAAACGTCCAGTAAACTGATCTACAATTACTACTTCATCATCTTGTACTACATAGTCGACATCTCTTTTCATAGCATAATTTGCTCGTAATGCCTGACTAATATAATGTACTAATGATGCATTTTCAATATCATATAAATTATTTACATGGAAAGACTTTTCTGCCTTTTCACTACCTGTTTCAGTTAATGTTACTGCTTTTGTTTTTTCATCATAAACATAATCAGTATCTTCCTTTAAACCTTTCGCAAAGTGATCTGCATCTAAATATAGATTTGCACTATTCATTTGTCCTCCAGAAATAATTAATGGAGTTCTTGCTTCATCAATTAATACAGAGTCAACCTCATCGATAATAGCAAAATTTAATGGTCTTTGTACTCTTTCTTCTTTTCTAATCACCATATTATCTCTTAAATAATCAAAACCGATTTCATTATTAGTAGAATATAAAATATCACAATTATAAGCTTCCTGCTTTTCTTTTGTATTTAGTTCTCTTGTATTAACACCAACAGTTAGTCCTAGAAAGCGATAAATATCTCCCATCCATTGTGCATCACGTCCAGCTAGATATTCATTAACAGTAATGACATGTACTCCTTCGCCAGTTAAAGCATTTAAATATCCTGGAAGTACACAGGTTAAAGTTTTTCCTTCACCAGTTTTCATCTCTGCAATATTGCCATAATGAATTGCTAGACCACCTAATATCTGTACATAGAAATGTTTTTCTCCTAATACACGAAATGATGCTTCCCTTGCGGTTGCGAAGGCTTCTACTAAAATATCTTCTAGTGTTTCTCCATTTGCTAATCTTTCTTTAAATTCTTCTGTTTTACTTTGTAGTTCTGTATCTGTTAATTTAGAATATTCTTCATCTAAATCCATTATTTTATCTGCTAAAGTTTCAAATCTTTTTAACTCTTTATACTCATGGTCAAATATTTTTCTTAATAATTTCATCCTAACATCTCCTTAACTTATTATTTTACCAAAAAAAAAGAAAGAATAAAAGCTTATTCTTTCTTTTGTTAACTGAAAAATTAAGTTAGACACTAAAAAACATAGTGTCCAAATAAGTCTTGCAAACAGTATAATGCTAATTATGGTATAATATAACACGATATATTGCCCCTAAAAGGAGGTAAATTA
>JAGHJJ010000112.1 GCA_017886705.1 Bacilli bacterium
AAATTGCTATTGACTTGTTGCATTGTTTTTATCTGTGCGTTTAAAATTTCTTCCTTTATATTACCAATTATTTTTTTAAAGTCTTTTTCTAACATAAAATTACTCCTTTCTTAATTAACAAATAATGGGGGGGTTAACTATGCGGTATCAACCAAAATATTTTACCCTATTTTTTTATAAAAATAGCCAATTTTACTCATTTTGAGCCATTTTTTGTTACTTTTTTAAAAAACGTGTAAGATTTCAATGCTCGCAATCTCTTTATTTATAAGGGTTTCTCAAAGGGGTTGAATAAATCGGTATCAAGCAGTTGATATTTGTTTTATTTTCATTCATATTATCACTCCATTTCGTGCAAATTTATATAAATATACCATAAATTTCTTATATTTTTCTTTAAAAATTAAGGGTTAATTAAATCGTAATCAAGTTTTACTATATACCACTATGGTCACATGGCAAATAATATACTTTTATAATTACTTAAGTTTTAATAAGTATTAAATATGTCTACTAATTGAATTAGAAATTACAAGTTTCTGATTATTATCACAAATTTTTTCAATATTTCCATTTGTTATTAAGTATGTCTCCCCATATATTGTTGCAATATTATTATCATCTATAAATACATGGCTACCATTACATTGTCCATATATTGGTCTATTATATGATTCATTAATTATTGCATTTCTTTGATACTTATCATTTTCATTAAAATTTGTAACGTCATACACAAAATGTGGCTCAATATTTATATTTGTTAAACCCAATCCATCAAAAAACACAGGTTCTGATTCATCTAATTCTTCTGGACTATTAAAACAATGTTCAGCCATATTTATAGCCCCGGCACTGTGTCCCATTACAACTCCAGAATAGGTAGATAATAATAATTTTAAATCCATTTTTTCAAACAATAAATGTTGATTATAAGTGTCACCACCACATAAGAAAACTAAATCGGCTTTTTCAATATATTCTCTTGCTTTATCAACTTTTGTTCCATCTAATATGTAATATTCATTAAATGTAATACCAACCATTTTAATACTATCAAAAAATATTCTAGCATAACTTTCAACTGAATCTGGTGTACTATTAATATCAGAAGCAACAAATACTACTTTTTTAGTTTCTTTTAAAACTTTTTTTAATTAATCAACTATACCATTTTCATTACTCATTGGATGCGTTATTTTTACTCCATCTTTTTTTTCATAATTTTTAAAATCACTTGTAAGTATTCTTATCATGTTTAATCACTCCTTAACTACATTATAATACTTTTTTTATTATTTTTTATCTATATAAATTTTCTAACATATTTGTCAAACATTCATCTGTTGTTGGACCATTTTCAGAAAATCTCATTCTTACCAATCTACCATTAACTTTAAATATATAAGGATTTTTTACTTTTGTTAAAAAATCCAAAATTCTCTCATTACTTGATTTTCTTCTATCAATTTTTATAGAACTTAATTCATCTACATCATCTAAAGTTACATCTTCAAGTTTCATATTTCTACATTTTTCTAATTTTTCTTGAAGTTCTTTTAAATTATATTTATTCTTCATTATCACTCATATCTCCTAATAATTTTATTCTTTCTACATTATCAAGTACTTTTAATTGATATTTAGCTATTTTCTGTAATATTTAAAATTTCTCTTCCTTATTTTTTTCCTTGTTTTATTAATTCAGAGGTACAATACTATTTTTAACCCGTCGAATTCGACGTAATTAAATTAAATGAAATGAATTTCCGCTATTTTTTATCTTCCAATAGTTTTTCATCTACATATTGATAATTTAATGAATTTTCTTTTGATATAGCAAACTTTTTAGTTTCCTTTTCATATAAATCTCTTGCACCTTTTGCTACTCCGCCGCCTCGTTTAGCAACTTTCATACTTTCCTTTAATCCTTGTGGCTTTTCTTCTCTTGCAATATCTCTAGCTGCTATTTCACCAATGTTGGTTAATGCCACTTCAATATCGGTCATATTGTCCCTGAGTGATTCTTTTCTAATTCCTTTATAAGCTTTATATTCACTTGCCTTCATTCCAGACCAACCTTTATAGATTTCATTTGTAAGCATAGCATATTCAATTGGTTTAGTTATGCCTCCCTCTTTCCAAACATCTGTAAGTTTAAATCTATCTACTATTCCTGAAAGTCTTCTCTTTATCCATTCATCAGAATAACCTTTATTGCGATAATAAGTTATTGCTCTATTTACAGCTAATTCTGGATCAAATACTTCATCTATTCTTTCGCTTCCTAAATTAGCAAGCCACAATTTAAAAGGTTCTGCCTTTGGACTTGGAATAGATTCAATCAATCTAAGTATTCCTTTAGTATCTAAAGTATCTGTCAATCTTAATTTTCCATCTTTAGCTTGTAATTTCAATTGTACACATTTTGTGGACAGTTCACTTTGCTCTTCTTCTGTCATTCTCGCCTTAAGCATATTCCAATAATTTCTTGGATTGTTACTATTTGTTAAAACGCTAATTACATCTACAACACTAAAATAATAATCTTCTTTCTCACTATCCCAAATACTTCTTATTTCATTTCCTTCAAATAAATTTGAAATTGTTTCTAATTTGTTGTTCATAATTCACTCTCCTTTCCATAAATATTAATAGAGGTTAACCGTCGTAATCACCTTTTATTTGCCTACACTAAAATACCTATATTTTTATCAAAGCTGGCACTTTTTTATTGTTTTTTTCACTTTTTAAACTAAAATAGGAAACATCTATATTCTAACAAAACTTTATAAAATAAGGATTTTTCAAAGGGGTTTATTAAATCGTAATCAACCAATTAATTGGATTATTGTTCATTTTCATCACTTCCTCATAAATCTATTATATTATATCATGTTTTTACCCAAAGAAAAAAGTAGATACAAATCTACTCTATAAATTGTAATTTATATAATAGCATTTTCCATTGATTTTTCTTTTGTAACTTTTTCACCTAAATAATTAGCAAGCTTTTCTGTAAAAAAGCTAAAGTAAGATACTCCGTTGTTTCTTTTATT
>JAGHJJ010000113.1 GCA_017886705.1 Bacilli bacterium
CAACGATTGCGGGAACTATATTAAGTGGTGCAGTAGTATTATTTATTACAAAAATTCAAATAGAAAGAATACTATAACCTTTTCTTTGGAAATATAGGATTAATATAAGAAGTTAACATAATATCAAAAAAAGAAAAAGACTCTTAAATGTCTTTTTTTTGTTCATTAATAAGTATTTCTGTATTATTTATTTGTATTTCTAGTAGATTGTTTTGATTTCTGATTAAATCTTCTATATTAGATAATTTTTTATTTATCTTAGATATTATTATTATCATTACAAAAGGATATACAATTAAAACTATAGTTAATATAAATACTATTATTCCTATTATTGAAAATGTTGTTTCTAAATCTGAATAGTTACTCATTTTCTAACTCCTTTTTATTTTCTTCAATATATTTTTTTATTATATAAATTATTTGACTGTTCATACTTCTTTCTTCTTTATTTGCTATTTTTTTTAAATCGTTCCACAAATCTTCTGGAACTCTAATATTACTTGATATCATGGTATCAACTCCTTACCAATATATTACTATTTTGATGTTTTTAATTCTAGACACAAAGTAGCAACGATTTAGTATTGACAAAATAGCAACATTTTAGTAGTATTAAATTAGCAATATAATATTGCTAGATGTCTAGAAGACAATTAACATTTGACATCTGTCACCTATGACTTAATAGGGGTTCGCTTTGCCCGGGTTTCGCTATCCTAAAGTCGAAATATCCTATATGAGCTAGTAGCTTAACTGGATAAAGTGCTATAAGTTGCGAGGTGCTTATAGAGTTGTTGGTTCGAGTCCTGCCTAGCTCTTTTATTTTATGAAAGGAGGGTTCAGAATATGAATGCAGAATTAAAAGCATCTATCAAAGAAGCAACTTCACAAAAAGGTAATACTTATAAGTATCTTTCAATTATGCTTACAGATAGCCTTGAAAAGAGGGTATTCCTAACACAAGCTGAACTTGAACTTTTAGAGTTGAAAGCTAAAGAAGTAAATCCGTTTAAAAAATAATGCATAATCGAATAATAGTTATTTGGCTTAATCTAAATACTGGACAGTATTATCACAAAATATATCGTTCTTTTTTTCACCACGAAGTAGGATATATAAATCAATATAATCATAAAATTGTTGATATTGTTGAGTATAAAGAAATAGTTCAAAAGTATAAATTTTTAAGACGTCTATTAAGGAAGTTAATTTCCTTTTTAGAAAATATATTAAAAAGATTATAGAAAGGGGTAAGATATATGTTTCCATTTTTAATTGGTGCTGGTGAAACTGTTCAAGTAGATTTATCTAGTTTTGTTACAAAGTTAACTAGTTCAATCTCTCCAACTGATATTTTAACCGTTTTAGGCTCAGTTGTCGGTGTTGGTATGGCTTTTTTTCTAATGTGGTTAGGTGTTCGTAAAGCTATTAGTGCTTTTACTAGTGCGGTTCGTTCTGGTAAAATCCGTTTATAATTTGTCAAAACCGTTTATAAATTGATTGAACTCTTTTATTACATTAATTTGGTGGAGGTAGGTTAATAACCTATCTTTTATTTTTTAGGAGGTATTTTATGGAATTTTTTTTAGGTATTGTAATTTTATTTTTATTTTATAAGTTTTTAAATTGGTTATGGTCAAAAATGCCGTGGAAACATTGAAAGGAGGGCTTTAAATGTGGTTATGGATATTTGAGTTATTTATTGCTTTTTGTGGCTTAGAATACCTTTTAGAGCACTTTATTAAGGAGTTGATTAATTATGATAAGTTATAAAGCTTGTAGAGTTTCATTAAATCCTAAGAGAATTATTGATTGGATATGTTACAAGTTTAGGTTTTTTAAAGAGCATCCTGATTATTTCGCCCCTGATGGTCTTATAGTTTTTACAGGTGCTCAAGGAACCGGTAAGACCTTATCAGCCGTCAATTATGTAGAAAATCTTTTAAAGATGTATCCTAAAGCACTTCTTGTTACTAACTTGAAATTAAATAACTTCCCGTTTGATAATGAGCGAGTTTTTCAGTTTTTCAATGGTGACGATTTAGCGAAATACTCAAACGGTGAATACGGTGTAATTTACTTAATAGACGAAATACAACTTTACTTCAATTCCTTAAAATCAAAAAATATTAATCCAGAAGTTATGGTTCAGATATCTCAACAAAGAAAACAAAGAAAACATATAGTTGCTACTAGTCAAGTTTTCGGTAGAATGGCTAAACCATTACGAGAACAGTTCTCTAGTGTTCTAGTTTGTAACAATTTTTTTGGTTTCATCCAATTTAATAAATTAGTTGACAGGGATAGTATTGACGATAATGATAACGGTACGACTTTAAAGGGTAAAGTTTTAAAAAAGTTTCTGTGGTTTCACAGTCCTAAAGATTATGGTAAGTATGATACTTACTATGTAATTAAACAAAATAACTTCGTTGCTGAAGAAGAAAAGAAGGTGGGAATATATGGAACTGAATTATCAAGTTGTTATCGACCTTGTGAGTAATATGATGTTGATAGCTTTTCCAATTGCATTAATTTTCATGATTGTTCAAAAAGTAATTGGAATTTTTGTATCTTTTGTTTTTGGAAAGGAGATTACTTTCTAATGGAAAATGAAATTATTGAAAATGAAGAATTAACTAGTGATATAACTACTGATACAGAAATCAAGTCACAAGAAATACAAGAAACTACTACAGATACTAGTACTAGTGAACAATTTTATCCGACTATGGAACAATACTTTTTAACACCATTTTTGCTTTGTGTTCTAATAATTATGTTGTTTTTGAAATGGTGTTTTCCAATGAAAGGAGGAAAATCTTTGTGAAAAAGGTACTTTATATATGGTTGTTTCTAGCTTCTTTTTTTATTTTTTCTCAAGATGTTTTTGCAGAAGAAGTTAGTGATACAGGTATTCTTCAACAGTGTTTAACTTCTTCTGATAATCCTGCTTATAATTACAAATGTATTTCTTTTGGTATTGGTACTGCGAGATTTGATTCTTCTAGATTAGAATATATTTCTTCTGATGGTGTTGTTACTAGAACCACTGGTCAGTGGATAGATTTTGGTTCTGTTTATACTTCTGATGTTGAAGTAGGTCCGCCTACAACTTATCCATCTTATGCTTTTTTTGTTGGAACAGGTGGCTTTGATAATGGTTTTTATTATAATTCATTACTTAATTATAAGCTTGTAAAAAAGTCTTCTTATAAGTTAGTTTATTCTTTCTTTTTAAATAGGTCTGTTGATTTTACTGATTTTTCTCTTAATTTTGACGAAGAAGACCCTAATTTTCTTTATCATGCTAAAGCAATTTCTCTTGATAATAATGATATTTTATATGATGACGATGTTTTTTCAAAATTTTATGTTAATACTTCAATTAACGAAGAAACTCGCCGTATTACTATTGAATTTTCTTTTGTTCCTAAAGATGATTTTGTCGAGTTTGGTTTTTATGTTGGCAATGATAATTTTAAAGATGTTGATATTTTACAAACTAATTTCATTACTAATTATTCAAAAGAAAAACAACCTTTACAACTTACTGATGTTAAATTATATAAAACTAGTGAGTTTGACGACTCTGGTACTAATATTATTAACATTGATAAAGTAACTTCTAAAGATGAAGATATTTTCTCACAATTAAAGCAATGTGAAACTTTAGACATTGGCTGTCATGTTGATAATATTTTGTCTATGATAAAAAATGTCTTTGTACGTATTGGTAATTTTTTTGTATCTATTTTAGAGTTTTTTGCTAATTTTTTTATTGATTTGGGGAATTTTCTGATTAGATTTTTTGTTCCTGAACCTGATTTTATTTCTTCTAGATTTAATGCTTTTTCTAAGTTTTTATCTGATAAACTAGGTCTATTAACTTTTCCTTTTGATTTCATTTCTCACGTATTAAATAGATTTCTTAATATACCTGATACACCTGTAAAAAATATTACTGTACCTACTGTAAGTATTGGTAATTTTGGTACTTTAATTCCTGGTTTTACTTTTAATATTGCTGAGTATTGGGAAAAGGCTCCATTTAATCAGATTTATAATATTTATTTGATTTTTGTTCATTGTTTTATTGTGTTTAGTTTATATCGTCTATGCGTTAAAAAATTCAATGAAATTATAGGAGGTTGTTCAATGTGATTTTAGCAAACTTGTTTAATATTTTATTATCGTCTATTGAAGTCGTTTTATCTTTATTGCCTAATCTTCCGTCATTGCCTGATAATCTTCTAACTGGTGCTTATAGTTTTATTGATTTAATCTTTGATAATGTTGGTTTATTAGGTTTATTTATTCCTATTCCCACCATTAAAGTTGTTGTTCCTTTAGTCTTGCTTATTGTTAATTTTGATAAAATCTATAAGTTTACTTTGTGGGTATTGAATAAGATACCTAAGCTTGATATAGATTAGTGCTCAGCCTTAAGTAGCGAAATTGTCAATTTCGCACTAGGCGAGCACTACTTAAGAAAAAGTTTGCTTTAAGGAAATTGGAATACCGCAGACTTTTTGAAAAAAAGTTGAGGATATGCCGAGAAAACTTTTAGCGAACTTATTTCTTAATATATGCTTTTAATTTGGCTAGGAATAACAACGTTTTTCCTAGGCCTTGCCGCCAATGAGGCAAAAAAGAGTAGGGGGGTACTACGACACCCCCCTATGGGGTCTGTGTGACGCGTGACAAAAATGGAGGTATTTTATGAAAGATTTGATTACTAATTTAGTTTTAATAGGTTTATCTATTAAATTAGAAAAGGAGAAACAAAATGAGTTTAAAAGGTAGAAACTGGGCTTTCGTTATGTATCCCGAAAGCATGCCAGAGGATTGGTTTGATAGATTACAAATGACAGGCTTACCATTTGCTATAAGTCCTTTACATGATAAGGATAAAAATCCGACAGGGGAGGTGAAGAAACCTCATTACCATGTTATTTGCTATTATGAAAATTCTACTACGCAGAAATCAGTAAAAGAGCTTGTTTGTGACTTGGTTAATGCTACTATACCTATTAAGCTTGAAAGTATGCAAGGAATGTATCGTTATCATATACATCAAGATAACCCTGAGAAATATCAGTATGATGATAGAGATAGAACTTTTATAAATGGTTTTGATACAAATAAAGTTAATTCATTAACATATACAGAAAAATCAAAGTTAATGATTGAAATACAAAAGTTAGTACAAAACGAACATATCTTTGAATATTCTGATTTGATGGATATACTTCTTGATAATGACTTGTATCAAATGTGGGATGTTGCCAGGAATGAAACTTTATTTTTATCTGTCTATATTCGTAGTAGAAGATTTAAGACAAAACAAGAAGTTAACATAATATCAATTATAGGAAGTAAGATACATCTATAAAAATATGATAAATTAACTATATTCAAATTACAATTGCCATAAAACTGTATATTATTACAGTCTTTTTTATTGATAAATAC
>JAGHJJ010000017.1 GCA_017886705.1 Bacilli bacterium
GATTAGTTGTAGGATACAAACGAAACCGATAAGCTTTATACATAATATTCCCTCCTGATGAGAACACTATATAATACATTTGTTCGTATGTCAACTATTTTTTATCAAGTTTTCAAATTTGCATTTTGAGGAGCAAATTCCTAATATATACAAAACAAAAGACTGTTATAAAAATCACAGTCTTCTAGGTATTTATTTCTGACAATTTGGACAATAATAAGTTCCTCGTCCACCTACTTTAATTTTTATAGTCTGACTACCACAGATAGGACAATCTCCTACTTTTCCATGAACGGAAAGTTTATTTTGAAAAAGTCCATGAACACCCTCACTAGAAGTAAAACTCTTAATCGTAGTACCACCTAGTTTAATAGCATCATGAAGCACCTCTCTAGTATTAGAAATAATAACATCACATTCCTGTTTAGTAATACTATCTGCCCTACGTAAAGGCGATATATGACTTAAAAACAAAATTTCATCATCATATATATTTCCAATACCAGCAATAATACTTTGATCAAGTAAAATAGTTTTAATTGGTAATTTTTTAGAATGAATTTTAGAATATAAATAATCAGCATTTAATAAAGGATCATCATACTCTAGACCTAACTCACATAATGGCTTTTCTGTATATGCACTTTTCTTATCTAATAGATACATCTTGCCAAACTTTCTAACATCATGAAATCGAAAACTAATATCATTATCTAAAGTAAAGAAAACATGTTCATGTTTATTTTTACTGTCGTCTATCTTGCGAAAGAAAAACTTTCCTTCCATTCGTAAATGAACCAAAAGTAAATCTTTACTAAGTTCAAACACAATCCATTTACCACGAGTAGTAATATCTAAAATCTTCTGATTCTTAATTTCTTTTTTAAACTCATCTACCGTAGGATAAGCAATAATATTATCCCAAAAAACTTGACAATCAGTAATTACTTTCCCAAGTACTTGCCTTTTTAATGTATTCGCAACCGTTACAACCTCTGGTTTTTCTGGCATACAACACCTACTTCCTATTTTGCTTCATACCAATTATTTCCATATTCAATATCTACTTTTAAAGGAACACTAAGTTCTATCGTATGTTCCATAATATCTCGAACAATAGAACTAACCTCTTCAAGCTCATCATCTAATACATTAAATACTAATTCATCGTGTACCTGAATTAACATCTTACTCTTCAATCCACGTTTATTAAACTCATCATATATCTCAACCATAGCTTTTTTTAATATATCCGCAGCAGTTCCTTGAATAGGAGTATTTAAAGCCATTCTCTCTCCGCTACTCCGTATCATATAATTCTTATTCTTTAACTCTTCTATAACTCTACGACGATTCATAAGCGTAGTAACATATCCAAGTTCATATGCTTTCTTTTTTTCTTCTTCCATATACTCTGAAATTCCAGGATAAGTTTTCAAATAATTATCAATAAATTTTTTAGCAGTCACAATATCAACACCTAAATCTTCACTAAGACCAAAACTACTAATTCCATATAAAATACCAAAATTAACAGCCTTGGCAGTACGTCTCATATCCTTAGTAACTTCCTCCATTGGTACATGAAAAATATCAGATGCTGTTTTCGTATGAATATCTTTTCCATCTTTAAATGCCTGAATTAAATTATCTGCTTTAGACATATGTGCAAAGATACGAAGTTCTACTTGAGAATAATCACTAGAAAGTAATTTAGAATGAGAATCAGGTATAAAAGCGGTACGAATCAACTTAGAATATTCTGCACTTGCTGGAATATTTTGCAAATTAGGACTAATACTAGAAAGCCTTCCCGTTCTTGTTAATGTCTGCGTAAAAATAGTATGAATTCGCCCGTCTTCTCGCACTTCAGCTTTTAATCCTACAGCATAATTTGTATAAAGTTTGGAAACAGTACGATAATCTAAAATCTTATCGACAATAGGATGAACAAAACGAATCTTATCTAAAATATCTTTGCTAGTAGAATATTTTCCATCCTTTACTTTTTTAGGATAAGGAATTTCTAATTTTTCAAATAAAATTTTAGAAAGTTGGGTTGGAGACATAATATTAAAAGTAATTCCAGCTAATTCGTAAATTTCTTGCTCTAAAGCATCCATTTGACTTTTTAAATCAGCTTCTATCTTCTCTAAATAAGGAACATCAACTAAAATACCAGTTAATTCCATATCAGCAAGTACTCGAGATAACGGCATCTCAATCTTTTGAAATAAATCCAATTCATTATTCTTACCTAACTCCTCTAATAACTGATTTCTAGTATCATAAATAAATTTAGCTTTACGACAACATACATCTCTTAATACCTCTGGACTAACCTCTTTAGGACGTTTCTCTGAACCAAATAAATCATCATAAAGAGGAAGCGATACATCAAATGCTTGTGCCACATAACTAATATCATCTTTAACCACATAATCAAGTAAATAAGTAGCAATCATAGTATCAAAAGTAACATTAGAAATCTGTATTCCTAAAGAATGAAGTACTACAATATTCTTCTTTAAATCATAAGTATATTTAAAACTAGAATTAGAAAATAAATTACGATGTTCTTCTAACTCTTCTTTAGAAAGATAATAACCAGAAACACCATCATAAATACCAACACCTAAGACTTCGCTCTTACTATAAACAGTTCCCCTAGTTTCTACATAAAAAGAGAAAGTATTAGAAGCAAGTTTTTCTACTGGTAAAATAGAAATACCTTCATCTTTTTTTACTGACGTTACTGCATCTTCTGTCAAATGATACTTCTTAAGTAAAGAATGAAATTCAAACTCTTGTAATAATTCTGTAAATTTCTCTGAATTTTCACCAGTATACTCACAATCATCTATAGTAAAATCAAGAGGAACTTCTCTATATATAGTAGCAAGGTCATAACTCATATAAGCATTTTTTTTATCATTTTCCAATTTTTCCCTAGTCTTGCCAGACACTTCATCAATATGAAGATATAGATTGTCTAAACTTTGAAACTTAGAAAGCAAATTAATAGCCGTCTTTTCCCCTATTCCTTTTACTCCAGGAATATGATCACTACTATCTCCCATCAAAGCTTTTAAATCAATCATACGAATAGGAGGAACTTGATACGTTTTAATAAACTCACTCTTAGTCATCATAATATGGCCACTTTGTTTTAACAACTTAACGTCTACTTTATCACTAATAAGTTGCAACAAATCTTTATCACTACTAACAATAGTCGCAACAAAATCATCACGATGCTCAACTTCTAAAGAAAGTGTACCAATAATATCATCAGCCTCATAGTTATCAATTTCAAAATGTTTAATACCCTGGGCATCTAATATTTCTTTTGCTTTAGGAAACTGTAACCGTAACTCATCAGGCATTTCACTACGACCCGCTTTATATTCATCATATTTATCATGACGAAAAGTCTTACCCTTATCAAAAGCAACCATAATATAAGAAGGCTTTTCCTCTTGAATAATTTTATTCATCATATTAATGAATCCATATAAAGCATTTGTAGGAAAGCCTTTGGAATTTTTCATAATAACACCTTGATAAGCAGTAGCATAAAAACTACGAAATAATAAATTATTACCATCTACTAAAATAATCTTGTTCATTCTACATCACCTGATAATAGTATAACATAAAACCCTATGCATTACTTACCAAAATTGAGCGAAACACTGCTATTAGTATTTCTAAAATTATCACCTACCTTATCTAAACGCTCAATTCTATCTGTTGCTAAAAACAAACATAAAGTAATCAAAGAATAAAGAAGAAATAAAAAGAACCCTTCCTTTGCCATTTTTTTAATTTTCATACACATCTCTCCCTTCTTACAACTCAAGTATATATCATACAATTGTTCGTGTCAAGAGATTTTTAAAACATTTGTTTGACATTTTACAGTAGAGATGTTAAACTGTTATAAAGGAGGCAAGAGTATATGGAAAAATTAACAACAAAGCAAGAATTAATTTTACAAATCATCAAAAAATGGATTGCAAACTATGGTTATCCTCCAACAGTAAGAGAAATTGGTGAAAAAGCTCATCTAAACTCTCCTGCTACTATTCATTTTCACCTAACAAAATTAGAAGAAAAAGGATATATCCATAAAGGAAACGGAAAAAATAGAACAATTGAAGTATTAGTACCAAATGAATATATAGAAAAAGATGAAAACATTGTAGAAGTTCCTCTACTAGGAAAAGTAACAGCAGGAAACCCTATCGAAGCAATAGAAACTCCAGATGAATATTTTGCTCTACCAACCAATCTTTTCACAACAAGAAACGAAATTTTCACTCTAAAAGTAAGTGGAGAATCTATGATTAATGTAGGTATATATGATGGAGATATTTTAATTGTCGAAAGAAAAAACACTGCCAACAACGGAGATACCGTAGTAGCCATGAATGACAACAATGAAGTAACAGTAAAAACATTCTATAAAGAAAACGGATATTTTAGATTACAACCAGAAAATGATACAATGGATCCAATCATATTAAAAAATGTAACAATACTAGGAAAGGCCATTGGATTATATAGAAAATTCTAAATACTGAATTTTTTCAGTATTTTTTATTTTAAGATATAAATTTGACAACAATTATAGTTTTTATACAACATAAAGCAGTAAAATCATTTATAATAAAAATGGTGAGAAACATGGAAACAACATTTATATTAATTGGAATTATTATTATATTAATTCTTATAATTATTCTTTTAATAAGTAATAAAAACACAAAAATAATAATCAGTTCTAAAAATGATAAAGAACTAAGTTTAGATGAAAAGCACAAAGAACTTTTAAAAGATTTAAATATAGATAACTCTAAAGGTCCAATAAAAACTAGTAAAATAACTACTCAAATCACAACAAAAAAAATAATATACAGAAATGGTGAAAAATTATCAGAAGAAACTAGTAATACTGAGAATCAAATTCATAGCGAGGCATTCACCAATTGTCCTAACTGCGGTGCCAAAATAGAAGATGCAAATATAACAAATTGTCCCTATTGTAATACAACTCTAACAAATATGAAAATCATAACGAAGAAAGATAGCTGAGGCTTAGCTATCTTTTTTCATATCATCAATAAATTGTCTAACCACATAACTTGCAATCAAAAGACCTGCACTACTAGGCACAAAAGCCGTAGAACCTAATTCTTTAACATCAGCAGGTAATTCACTTGAAAATAAAACTGGAATAGATCCTAAAATATGATTATCTTTAACATACTTTCTTAATATTCTAGCAAGTGGATCATTATAAGTTTTAGAAAGATCAGTAATCTCTAATAACTCTGGCCGAAATTTCTTTGCTGTCCCTAAACAAGTAAGAAAAGGAATACCTCTTTCTTTACAAAAAGACAAAACAGCCTTTTTCGTAGAAACAGTATCACATGCATCTACAAAAAAGTCATAGCAACACTCTTCTAAGATAGAAAGATTATTTTCGTTTAAAAAGTAAGGATAAACATCCACCTGACAATTAGGATTAATATCTAAAATGCGGTCTTTCATAACATCAACCTTATATTGGCCTATTGTAGAATGAAGAGCAATAATCTGTCGATTAATATTAGTAACATCCACACAATCAGCATCCATTAAAATAATATGTCCTACTCCACTTCTAGCAAGTCCTTCACAAACATATCCACCTACTCCACCAACTCCTAAAACGAAAACAGACTTATCTCCTAAAGTCTGTATAGCATCATTACCAATTAAAGCTTCCAATCTAGTAAAACAATTAGACTGCCTTTCCATAATCCTTAGCCTCTACTTCATTTGGTATTTTAATCTTTTGTTTTGCCTGTTCAAAATCAATAAGTGTATTTTGAGCAGAAACTGTATTTTCCCTTTTCTTATCCGTTCTAATAAGTTGATACGGACTATTATAAAGTAGATGATGAACAAGAGATAATCTAGAATATATCTCTTGATTTGTCTGTGCTATATGATAATATTTTTTTAAATTACGATAATCTTGCGTATTTAAAGGTTCTAAAGCTTGAAGTGTTGATTGTAAGGTAGCTTCTGGAAGTGTCGTGTCACTAATAACAGTACAATTAAAATGATTTAAAAATTCTAAAGTCTGATATAAATCAGCAATACCAGCTTGTTCAAACAATACAGGCCATCTATTTCTATCCTGTTCTGTCTTGATAATTTGTTGAAGTCTAGCAATCTTTTCTTGCGTTAAATATTGTCCTAAACCAATTTTTTCAAAAGATAAATAACGGCCACGTCTCACATTAGGAATTTCTTTTCTCATATCAGTAATCACATTTGCATATAAATTATCTAGTGCAGGATTAATAAATTTAGGTGGTTGTTTTACTTGATAAACATCATAACGATTAGATTCTGCTTCCTCTCTAGTAGTTACTAAAAAGTCATTTTGACTAATTAACGAAGTATTACGAATAAAATTAACTACACTATTATCCTCTTTATCCTGTTCATAACTAGAATCTAAAAAGTTATGTTGATTAACAATTACGTCACTTTCTTTTGTGTTTTCTAAAACCACACTATTATGAAGTTTTTCTGCATCTTTTAAACTAACTTGCACATTCATAACACGATTTCGATTCACAATTGGTAACACTAACATAGCTATTTCACCTCGTGCGGTTATTATACCATAAGACACAAAAAAAATCAAGGAAAACGTCCTACCCAACGATAAAACCTGCATATTTACAGGTGGGTGTTCGTACGTTATCTTTAGGATCCCTACCTACAATGAGAAGGTCTTCAACACCGATAACTGATCAGAACTCCCGTATCGTCACTTTAGTCGGTTTTATATGAGAGTAGTTCTCGTATTTCCTTGACATTTATAGTATACCACACTCTAAATAAAACATTCAACAAATTTAACACAATTAGACAATAAGAATAAATTATAACAGGTGATACTATGTATTATAACAAAGAAGGATATACTCTTTACTATGAAAAATATGGACAAGGAGAAAATAAAATTC
The DNA here is from genome assembly GCA_017886705.1 of Bacilli bacterium. Lineage (GTDB taxonomy): Bacteria > Bacillota_I > Bacilli_A > RF39 > UBA660 > Faecimonas. The sequence continues at coordinate 7,032 of JAGHJJ010000017.1, forward strand.
TAATATTACCAGGCTGGGGAGATACCAGAAAAACTTTTGACTGTCTCATAAACTGGTTACAAGAAAACTTTACTATATATATCATTGACTATCCTGGATTTGGAAACAGTCCCTTTCCAAATCATGATTTAACTATTTATGACTATACCAATATCATTAGAAATTTTATGACAGACACCAACATCATAAATCCTATAATTATTGCTCACTCTTTTGGAGGAAGAATCGCAACACTTCTAACAGGATACTATAAAGAAAAAATTGATAAACTAATTTTAATTGATATCGCAAGTATCAAAAGAAAGAAATCAATCAAAGTCTGGTTAAAAGAAAAAACATATAAATTACTAAAACTAATTAAGAAAATCTTACCTAAAAAACTAAAAGATAAATATCATCAAAAACTATTAAATCTATTCGGTTCTAAAGACTATAAATCTCTACCAGAACAAATGTTAACAACTTTCAGAAATGTTGTAAATGAAGACTTACGATATTATCTACCCTATATAGAAAACGAAACTCTACTTATCTGGGGAGAAAAAGATATAGACACACCTCTAAAAGATGCTAAATTAATACAAAAGAAAATTAAAAATTCTGCTTTAATTATTTATCCTAATGCAACACACTACTCTTACTTAGAATATCCCATATTAACTTATAATATAATAGAAAAATTTCTATTAGAAGAAGATAAATAACAATATTAAAACGAATGACTTTAACTAGGAAAATCATTCGTTTTATTTTAACAAAAATAATTTTCATTTACCTTTTGTAGTTCACGCATATATTTCTCTACCATAGCATCATTTCTAGACAAAATCGCTAAATCATCTAAACCTAAATTTAACATAATAATTTCCTTATTCTCTTCAATTTTATCTAAATCTTTAGCTTTCCAAATATCCATATATCGTGACATATTAATTTCATAAATTTTCAAATTATTAACATACTCTTTTTCCGTATCATCCTGAAGTGAGTAAATAGTAATACCTTTTTTACTTTCAGAATAATAATTAAAATTAATTTGAACAATCATAACATCTTCATTATAAGTATTATCATTAGTGGTATGCCCGTGATAAACGTCACAGATATAAGCCATATTTTTTAAAGTATCAGAAGACTTCTCTATAAAACAAATAGCAACTTTCATAATACCAGAATCTGTTGTTAGCAATAAATGAAAATTATCTTTCCGAGACTCTAAAAGACAAAAACTATGTTCAAAATCAGCAATCTTCACCTCCTTAATTTTCACTTTTAAAATTTTTTCTAATAGCTGGACAAGTAAATCCTTATTAGATTCCTGCATAAAAACTTCTTTAAAAGCCAAATGATTTTGGCAAGTATAAAATTTTGTGATAACAATCACCTCCAATTATATTATTATAGAAAAAACAACCATCCTGCAAAAAAAGAAAAAAGGTTATAAAACCTTTTTATTTATAAAATATTACTGCATATTATCCTCATCTATAACAACTAATTTACCATGATAATGGTAATTTAAATATTCTAAAGGTGTACTATCACTAACCCAGACCTTTATTTGATAGGTCCTTTTTTCATATGGTTCCAAATAAGAAGATAATAAAACCGGAGAAACTAAACTAGTATCAGTAAAAGTTAAAACATTAGAATCTTCTATCTGATAATGTAAATATTGATAAGGAAGTTGCCATTCATCACATTGATCTTCCTGTACTCTAGCATAATCTTCTTGTAAGACAATCTGGAAATTTTCTCTTTTATCAGAAGTATTTTCAATATGAACACCATAAGAAATTGTATTTAAGCCATCAGCATCACTCATAGGAGTTAAAGGTGTCAAATTAACGATATTTCCAAGACTTTCACCTATTTGATTAAAAGATACAGAAAAGTTACCAACCATTGTTGTATTATATTTTTTAGGATCACGAACAGCAGAAAAGACAAAATATAAACTAACGATAACAATTGCTAAAGAGACAACAACACAACAAACAGTAAGTTCTACTTCACGAGCCTTCATTCTAGCAAGTAAATGACCAACATGAGCACCCTCTCCATGCTTAATGTCAGAAATCTTTAACTTTTTAGTAAGTTTTTTTCGTTTTACTTTTTTAACAGCTTTCTCTTCTTTCATATTCTCATATCCTTTATTACAAGTATAACAAAACTAAAAAAGGAAAACAAGAATGAAAAAAGAATTATCCAAAGATAACTCTTACTCCTTTACAGCAATTGCTAAAACATCTAATTGTTGCGAAGATACAGTATTAGGACATTCACTCATCAAGCAACTAGCACTAGTAGTTTTTGGAAAAGCAATAACATCACGGATATTGTCAGTTCCACTAAGTAACATAGTCAAACGATCAAGTCCTAAAGCAAGGCCTCCATGAGGTGGTGTTCCATATTTTAAAGCTTCAACAAAGAATCCAAACTTCTCTTCAATATCTTCCTTAGATAACTCCAAAGCCTGAAACATCTTTTCTTGCACTTTCTCATCATGAATACGAATAGATCCTCCACCCGCTTCATATCCATTAATAACAATATCATAAGCTTTAGAATAACAATGCGCTTTATCCGTAATTAATTTATCAACATCACTATCAAGTGGAGCAGTAAAAGGATGGTGACAAGCAAGATAACGTCCTTCTTCTTCACTCCATTCAAAAGATGGAAATTCTGTAACCCAGAGTAACTGATAATCATCATTATTAATTAATCCTAAATCCTTACCTAATTTTAAACGAAGTGCACCGATTGCTGTATAAACAATACTTCTTTTATCAGCACCAAAGAATAATATATCTTTATCCTTTAATGAAAGATCTTCTACTAACCATTCTTTTTCCCTATCAGATAAGAATTTACTAATACCAGAAGTAAATTCTCCACCCTCATACTTTACATAAGGAAGTCCCTTTACTTTATAAGTCTTAACAAATTCGGTTAATTGATCAATTTTCTTTCTAGAGAATTCATCACTTCTACCATCCACTTTAATACAGACAATAGTACTATCTGCATTTAACGCACTTTGAAACACTCCAAAATCCGTAGTTTGAAACAAGTCATGTACATCATGAATTTTCATATCAAAACGTAAATCTGGTTTATCAGAACCGTAGTAACGAATCGCATCATCATACTTCATACGACGAAGTGGTAAAGCTATATCAATACCTTTTACCTCTTTAAATATAGAAGCAATAAGTCTTTCCGTTAAACTCATAACATCATCTTCTGAGACAAAACTCATCTCTATATCTACTTGCGTAAACTCTGGCTGACGATCACTTCTTAAATCTTCATCACGGAAACATTTCGCAATCTGAAAATACTTCTCCATGCCTCCAACCATTAAAAGTTGCTTAAAAATCTGCGGTGATTGTGGAAGTGCATAAAACTTTCCTTTATTAACACGACTAGGAACAAGATAGTCTCTTGCTCCCTCTGGAGTAGATTTACATAAAACTGGTGTCTCCACCTCAACAAAATCTTCTTTATCCAAAAACTTACGTACAGCCATCATAATCTTATGACGAGTAATTAAATTATTTTTAATAGGATTACGACGAATATCTAAATAACGATACTTTAGACGAGTATCTTCTAAAGCCGTTGTATCATCCGTAATTTCAAATGGTAAATCAGAAGAAGAGTTTAACACCTCAATAGAAGAAAGTTCAACCTCAATATCACCTGTTTCCATATTAGGATTCTTACTTTCCCTCTCCATAACTACACCATTTACTTTTAAAACAGATTCACTCTTTAATCCACTCGCAATATCATAGACTTCACCTTCACGAGCAACTAATTGAACAATACCACTTCTGTCTCTTAAATCAATGAAACAAACACCACCTAAATCACGCTTCTTTGCTACCCAGCCATACAAAGTAACATTTCGTGAAACATCACTTAGTCGTAAACTATTATTCTTAATTTCTTTCATATACATCCCTCACTAATTATTCATGGTGATGATGACAATGACAATCTCCTTCACATTCTCCACCACAAGAACACTCATCATCGATATCTTCAACACCAGTATTTAACTTCTCATCTAAATAATAAATTAAAACATCTAAACTAATAATCTCTTCCTCTTTTGTTTTATTATTTCGAATTTTTATTTCATTATTATCTAGTTCTTCACTATTTAAAATAGCAATATATTTAGCATTTAGTCGATCTGCTTGTTTAAACTGACCTTTTAAAGAACGACCAGTATATTCCGTATCAACAATAAATCCAGCCATACGTAACTCTTGTGCTAAATATGCTGCATATTTTTTCTCATCTTCATTAACATACATTAAGAATAAATCAATATCTTCAACAATTGGTAATGGAACTTTTTCTAGTTCTAAAGCCATAACTAATCTACCAATACCAGCAGCAAATCCAATGCAAGGAGTATCAGGTCCACCAATTTCACTACATAAATGGTTATAACGACCTCCACCACCTAATACATTATTAGCACCAAAGCCTTCTACTTTAGCCTCAATCTCAAAAACAGTATGATTATAATAATCTAAACCACGAACAATGCTAGGATTAACTTCATACTTAATTTGCATAATATCAAGATAATCTTTAACAGCCTCAAATCTCTCACGGCTTTCATCATTTAAATAATCAATAGTCTTTGGAGCATTCTTTAATAACTCATTATCAGCATCTACTTTACAATCAAGAATACGTAATGGATTCTTCTCTAACCTTGTCTGACAATCTTCACAAAGCTCTCCAATATGTGGCTTAAAGTAATCAATTAAAGCCTTACGATACATATCACGAGATTCCTTATCACCTAAAGAATTAATATTAACTTTAATTTCTTTTAGTCCTAACATTTTATAAATATTAACGGCAAGTGAAATAACTTCAGCATCACTAAGTGGATCATCACTTCCTAAAACTTCCATACCAAACTGTGTAAGTTCACGGTCGCGTCCAGATTGTGGTCTCTCATATCGGTACATAGTACCATTATAATAAACTTTAACAGGTTGATTAGGATCACCATACATCTTATTTTCAACATAACTACGACAAACTCCTGCTGTACCTTCAGGACGAAGTGTCATATTTCTTCCACCACGATCAACAAAATCATAGGTCTCTTTTGTTACAATGTCCGTACTTTCTCCAATTCCCCTATGAAATAATTCAGTAGATTCAAAAATTGGTGTACGAATATAAGTATAATTATACTTCTCCATTGTCGCATCGATGATGCTTTCTACATACTTCCAAATTTTTGCTTCTCTTCCATAAATATCATTACATCCCTTTGGTTTTTGTATCATAAAATCTCCTCCTCAAAATAAAAAGGTAACACCATGCTAAGGACGAAATTCTCCGTGGTGCCACCTTATTTTATACTCATAATAACCAATAACGAGGTTAACCGCTTCCATCTACTGGATGTCTTCTATTTTATTTCATAAAGTATTTCCACCAGCCATACTCTCTCTATGTAATCCATAAAATATACTCTTTCCAAAGAAGTTATACTTATTATATAGTAATTTTTATGTTTTTGCAATAAATTTATGCAAACCAATCCTATATCAGCTACAACATTATAAATACTTTCCTAAAAAATCGTCACACTTTTTCATTACTTTTTGAGAAACATCCTCTTGAGAAAGACCAATGGAAGACAATTTATCTTTATCAAAATAGTCACCACGAATCATAGAGAACTTCCTATACAATGCTTCATCATCCATCATCGCAATAGCAAGCAAAGGCCCGTAACTATATGGAATAGAATCATCAAGAGAAATATTTTCATTAACTAGTCCACTCTCATCAAATTCAAAAAAGTCATTTTCCTCTCCTTGTTCTAATACATCGGCTAAAATTTTCTCCCTAGATATAAAATTGCTTCGTTTTCTAAGTTCATTGGATGAAAAAACAGAAAACAATAATAAATCATCCATAAAATCAATCAAACCATTAAATTCACTCATCAACTCTACCATCACAGCATCTTTATAAATATCATTTTTAAGTAAATATTCATATAAATGAAATTGATTATAAAAAGCCGGAACTTCACAAAATGGAGAACGCATTTGATAAAGACAAACGTTAATGGAAGAAGCCTTTTGAAAGTAGTCAGAAAAATCTTCCACATGAGATAGTTCATGAACAATAAGCGACAATAATCTCAAAGAATGAATACGAGAAGAAAAAAACACATTACTCTCATTTTCTACAGGATTATAAAGAGTACACCCGTCACGACCAGAAAATAACTCACTCTGAGGAAGCATATAAAACTTCTTCTGCTCTAAAAAAGAATCAAACAACTCTTGCATTTCTGGACAACAGTCTCTAAAAAAAGAAGATAAAATATCTTGTATTTCAAAATCTGAAATAATAGGACTACTCTTCCAAAAAATACTATTATAATAATCAGAATCGCCAAAATCCTCTACTACATCAACAAAATCAAAAAAACTAGAACTAATAAAAGACAAATGATCTGTTTGATTTTGAATAAAATGTTCCAATCTCTTATGACTGATAGAATTTAATTGCTGCAAACCAGCAAATTTAACGTACTTATTTCGATTAATTTTTGGATTAAAAGGATTTTGATAAGTAGCCCTATAGTAAAATTGAACCAAGTTCAGATAAGTACCATAATAAGCTGCACTACTATTAGCGTTCGTACAATCTAAAAAATGCTCTTCTATATTTTTTATCTGTCGATATAAATCATCATAATTAGTATTTAATTGCATACCATCACCTGAAATTACTATAACACATCTTTAATATTTCTTGCACCATTTTTAACATCAAACCAAAAAAATGAAATCGTAGTTCGAATAAATAAGTAAACAGGAATAGCTAAAACAATTCCTAAAACTCCAAAAATACTTCCACCAATACTTAGAAGAAAAATAGTAAGTACGGGATGAATATCATTAGACTTACCATAAATTCTAGGAGAAATAAAATATTCATCTACCAAAGGAAAAAACAAACATACAAATAAAGTAGCAAAAAATAAAGAGTCCGATATCATAAATGCCGTAAGTATCGCAATCACATTAGCAACAAATCCCCCTACATAAGGAACAGCAGTAAAAAGTCCAATAAAAATCCCTAGAACTAGCCAGTGTGGATGTCCTATAATAAGAAACAATAAAGAATACTCAATAAATTGAACAAACATCAATTGCCCTACACCCTTCACATACTGTACCATCGTACTATCCAAAGTAAGTAAATAATGATAACATCTAGGATATCTAAACTTTAATGTATCTTTAAAATAAGTCCTAATCTTTCCCATATAAAATAAGAAATAAAGAAAACTAACACACCCTATCACAAATCCACTAACACCCGTAACAAAAGTTCCAAAAAAACTAACAGTAGTAGCCGTAGTAATTGTTCCCATACTTTGTAAAATCTGATTAAAAAAATGTGTAATAAAAACCTCTAAATTTCCAGAAGGAAGGGCAAACTTCTTACTAAAATGATTCACAAGTTGTATTAGTTGAATCGTAAAATCAACTATCTGATGATATAAAATAGGAAGCAAAGTAAAAATTAAAAAACCTAGTAACAACAACAAAGAAAAAACAACTATAACTACCGCAACACTTCTAGGAATATGCTTTTTTTCTAAAAAACAAACAAAAGGATTTATCGCATAAGCCACGATAAACCCTACTATAAATGGTAATAAAATCGACAAAATATTCATAAAAATATCCATAATTTGTTTTGCATTCATAAAACCAATGCAAAGTAAAATCATAAAAAAGGTAAAATTAATTAAAGGATAATTAAGCTCTTTTCGAAACAATGTTCCTACCTTTCCAACCAGATTGTTGTAGGTCCAATATTAGTAATAGAAACACTCATATCAGCACCAAACTCTCCAGTTTCAACTTCTACATATTTACTTAACTCTTCATTAAATAAATCATAAAATGTAACTGCCTCATGATTATTCATAGCCTCAATATAACTAGGACGATTTCCTTTATTACAATTAGCATACAAAGTAAATTGTGATACTGAAAGTATTTTACCACCATAATCTAAAATACTTTTATTCATAACTCCGGCTTCATCAGGAAAAATACGAAGATTTACTATTTTCTTAGCCAAATATTGTACTTTTTCTAATGTATCACCATCAGTAAATCCAACAAAGACAACCAAACCAGAATCAATCTGTCCAACGACTCTATCACAAACAGAAACAGAAGATTTTCCACTTCTTTGTACTAAAACTCTCATCGCATCATCCTTTCTGTATGATCTACATAAGGTTGTTTATCCAGTAAAGCTATTAATTTAGTAAGTTGCTCTAGTCCGGTAACATAAACACTAGCTTCATATAAAATAGCATCTGTCTTACTCATTGTCTTAATACTATCTACACTAACATTCATATTAGAAATAGTCTGAATTAAAGAAAGCATATGATTTTCATGACTATTAGAATAAATCAATAAATTAGTTAAATACCTCTTATTGACATTAGTATTCCAATGAACTTCTAATGTTCTAGTCTCTAACATCTCAAGGTTATGGCAATTCGTACGATGAACAGTAATACCATTTCCCTTCGTAATATATCCTATGATATCATCTCCAAAAACAGGACAACAACAATTAGCAAGATTCACTTTTACTTTATCAATACCACTAACTATAATATCAGCATCCATATTTTTAGGAGTTACTTTAACAACTTTAGGAGCAGCAACCTCCTCAATCTTATCAATACAATTAATAATAGAATTAGCCGAATTTTTACCATTACCAACTGTTAAGTAAATATCTTCTAAATCATCCAATCGAAATTCTTCACATATTTTTTTGACATTTTTATCACTAAAGAAATCAGAAATAGACAATTTTCTTCTTCGAAGTTCCTTCTCTAAAGTATATTTACCACGTTCAATATGTACTTCCTTTTCATTTTTACTAAAGAAATTCTTTATTTTATTTCTAGTAGTAGTTGCTTTAACAATATTAACCCATTCTGGAGAAGGAGTAGCATTTTTATTTGTAATAATTCTTACAATATCGTTATTTTTCAATTCATAATTTAATGGCACAATCGCATTATTAACAATTGCTCCAGTCGTAGTCTCTCCTACCTTAGTATGAATCTTATAGGCAAAATCAATTGGTGTTGCTCCCTTAGGAAGTTCAATAACATCACCCTTTGGAGTAAAACAATAAATATTATTATTTAACACCTCATCTTTAACACTGTTAACAAACTCTTCACTACTCATCTTATCATGACTTAAATCAATAATAGATTTAAAAAATTGTAATTTTTGTTCCGTAGTAGATTGTAAATTAGCAGTCTTAGTAGAACCTTTATTTTCTTTATAAGCCCAGTGGGAAGCAATACCATTTTCCGCAACCTCATCCATATCATAAGTACGAATTTGTATTTCAAATAAATATCCATCTATTCCAAAAACCGTAGTATGTAAAGACTGATACATATTAGGTTTAGGCATTGCTATATAATCTTTAAAGCGTTTAGGAAGTGGTCGAAACTTAGAATGAATAATTCCAAGTGCCAAATAACATTCCTGTTCTGTATGAACTAAAATACGTAAAGCAAGTAAATCATAAATATCACTAAACTTTTTACCCTTATTTAATTTATTATAAATACTATAAATACATTTAGCACGACCCTTAATCTCATGATTAATATGGTGTTCCGTAAGTAACTCAGAAACTTCTCTTTCCATATCAACAACCGTACGATCACGCTCTAACTTAGTTTTATTTAACTTCTCAGCAATATCATAGAAAACATCTGGTTTCAAGTAACGCAACGCTAAGTCTTCTAACTCACTTTTTATTTTATGAATTCCCAAGTGATGTGCAATAGGAGCTAAAATCTCTAGTGCTTCTTTCGCTTTTACTTTCTGTCTATCCGGTGGTGTTGCCCAGAGAGTTCTCATATTATGAAGACGGTCAGCAAGTTTAATAATGATAACTCTAACATCTTCACTCATACCTACGATAATTTTTTTATAGTAATCGATTAAATATTCATTTTCCGTAGAAAAGTGAATTTTACTAAGCTTGGTAACACCTTGTACTAATTTTGTAACTTCACTACCAAATTTCTCTTCCATCTCCTCACGAGTACAATCACAATCTTCTAACACATCATGTAAAAATCCCGCAGCAATCGTCTGATAATCTGCATAAATAGTAGTTAAAATCATAGCAACGTTTAACGGGTGAACGATATAATCTTCACCCGATTTACGAAATTGACCAGCATGTTTTTCTTTAGCAAATAAATATGCTTGCTCAATAAATTTTAATTGTTCTTCACTTTCTATATATGTCTTTGCACGTTCCAGCACATCTTCAAATTGTATATTATCCTTCGCATGCATAATACCACCTCCAGTAATTAGCAGTTAATACCTTTTACTAATTTTTCTTCATACTCATCTGTATAAATTGGTTTTCTCTTCTTAGGCTTTCCAGCACTTTTAGCTTCAATTGTAGCAAATATTACTGTTGCGATATAAATAGAAGAATAAACACCAACAATAAGTCCAAATAGCATTGCTAAATTGAAAGTTAATATTTCTCTTGATCCCATGAATATTAATATAACGATTGGTATTAATGTTGTAATAAATGTATGTAATGATCTAACAAATGTCTCACAAACAGCACGATTAGAAATCTCCCAAACATCAGCTTTCTTTAATTTTTTACTATCTACTTTAGAAAGTTCTTCACGGATTCTATCGAACGTAACAATCGTATCATTAATAGAATATCCAATAATCGTTAGAATTGCTACAATAAACATAGAAGAAACTTCTAAATGGAAGACTGCAAATAATGCACATACAATTAATACATCATGGAATAAAGATACCACTCCACCAACAGCATAGCTAAATTTAAAGCGTACAGAAATATATAAAATAATACCAATTAATGCAATGATAACAGATAAAATAGCATTTTTAACAAGTTCTTGTTTTACAACATTAGAAATAACACCAATACTTGTTTTAGCATCATATTTATCTTCAAAATAATTAGTTACTTCCTCTACCTTATCTCCATCTAATACATCACTAATACGAATAGTAACTTCATCATCATTAATAGTGATAGACTGCCTATCAAGCTTCAATTTATCTAAATCTTGAGATAATCCTTTTTTAGTAACATCTTGACTTGTTGTAATAGAAATATCACTACCTGCTTGATATTCAACTCCTAAATTAACACCACGAACTCCTAAAGCAATAATACCTGCAAAAATAATAATGACAGATAAAGTAATAAATGGTTTTGTATATTTAAAGAAATTAAATCCTTTAAATGGTATAACTTTAACTTCTTCATTCTTACTAACATCTGGAATATCACTACTCTTTACGTTAATAAATAAGTTGGTCTTATCATTAAAGTAATTTGTCTTAACAAATAACTTAAGTAAAAGTCTGGTAAGCCATACCATCGTAACCATAGTAATTACAACGGTAATAATTAACATAGTAGCAAATCCCTTAATACTAGATTCACCAAAAATAAACATAATAACAGCAACTAACAACGTAGTTAAGTTAGAGTCTAAAATAGCACTAAAACTGGATTTCGTTCCTTCTTTAAATGCCATGGGTAAACTCTTACCTTTATATAGTTCATCTTTAATTCTAGCAAAAGTAATAACATTAGAATCTACTGCCATACCAATACCTAAAATTAAAGCAGCAATACCAGGAAGGGTTAATACTCCTCCAACTACCCAGAATGTTAAAAATACTAAGAAAGTATAGATTAACATAGAAATAGAAGAAATAACTCCTGCAAAATGATATATAAATATCAAAAATAAAATAATTAATACTACACCAATGATACCAGCAACAAAAGTTGTCTGTAAGGTAGAATCTCCAAAAGATGCTCCAACCGTCTGTGAAGATATTTCAGTAAGCTTACTAGGAAGAGAACCACTATTAATTAAATCAACTAAATTAGACACTTCCTCTTCTGTAAAATTACCTTGAATAATTACATCACTTGCAAAACCTTGAGAAACAGTAGCAGCACTTAAACAATTAGATTCACTAGTACCACACATTGCTCCTTCACTAGCATAACTATCAGCATCTTCATCATAATCTAACCAGATAACAATCGTATTATTATCATAGTCTTTCACTTTATTTGTTACTTTATAAAACTCATCTTTATCCTTAACAGATAATAATACAGCAGGATTTCCTGAAGAGTCTGCACTAACTTTTGCACCACCAGCAACCAAAACATCACTAGTCATTAATAAATTATCATCCGTATCCCTAAAAGATAGTGTTGCAACAGTAGACAACTGCTTACGTGCTTCCTCTGGATCAGTAACACCAGCTAACTTAACACGAATTTTATCATTGCCTTCAACAATAATTTCAGGTTCACTAACACCTAAACTATCAATACGCTTACTTAAAGTTCTATAAGTAGCCATAACTTTATCATGTGTCATTTTAGAACCATCAATAGAATCGACTTGATACAATATTTCAAATCCACCTTGTAAATCAAGTCCAAATTTCAAATCTTTAAATAAAGGTATACAAGCTAAACACATTCCCACGACAACAAGAAGTAAAATAATCGTAGTTCGTATAACTTTACCCTTTCCTTTTTTATTTTTCTTCATACCTATCCACCTCTCTAAATTTTCTCAATACCACTTTCACTTCTTCTACTTCTAGATATCTTACCTTTTAAATATTCATCAATTTTCTTATTATCAACATGTAAAATATCATGAACAATATCAGAAAGAGTTAATTCATGAGACTTCTTCCATTTTTCTTCTACTAAATAACGCCAAATATCACTAACTTGAATATATGGATATCCCAATCGATGTAATTCAGCAAGTTTAGCATTTAACGCAGGCTGTACTCTTTTAAACAATTCTTCTTGTGAAGAAAACTCTAAATCCATAACATCACCTACCAAACTAATAACATTATAACGCAAACAAACAATAAA